>NZ_RCOC01000067.1:7578-124743 GCF_004307515.1 Pseudomonas sp. Sample_14
GAGGTACGCTGACCTGGAATATCGCGTCGAACGCAGATCATGAAAAGCCCAGTGATCTGCTCCCTCTCCTCGGGGAGAGGGCTGGGGTGAGGGGTGGGCTCACCTCGGTGACCGGTCAGACCCGGAACTGGCGCAGCAACCCGTTGAGCTGTTCGCTCAGTTGCCCAAGGCGCAAGCTGGCTGCACTGGATTGCTCAGCCGCCAACGCGGTGCTATGGGAAAGCCCGGCCGCCTGGGTCACGTTCTGGTTGATGTCCTCAACCACCTGCGCCTGTTGCAAGGTAGCGCTGGCAATCGACGCATTCAGGCCATTGAGATTACGCAACGCCTGGCCAATTGCATTAAGGCTCGCCCCGGCCAGTCCCGCCTGCTCGATGGTCAATTGCGAGGCCTTGCTGCTGTCGCCGATCACCTTCACCGCAGCCTCCGAGTGATTCTGCAAACGCTCGATCATCGACTGAATTTCAGCGGTCGATTTCTGCGTACGCTGAGCCAGCAAGCGCACCTCATCGGCGACTACGGCAAACCCGCGACCCTGTTCCCCCGCGCGCGCCGCTTCAATGGCCGCGTTCAAGGCCAGCAGGTTGGTCTGCTCGGCAATCGAGCGAATCACTTCCAGCACGCTGCCAATCTGCGTGCTCTCCGCCGCCAGGGTGCGGATCACTTCCACCGCCTGATCGATCGTGCCGGAGAGCTTGTCGATCTGTTGCAGGCTGCCGTCAATGTTGATCTGGCCCTGTTGCGCCTGCGCTTCGGCATCACGCATTTCGACGGCGGCGTGTTCGGCGTTTTTCGCCACGTCCTGCACGCCGTAGGTGACTTCGTTGATCGCCGTGGCGACCAGTTCCATCTGCTGCGATTGCTGCTGACTGCGCTGCTGCGCTTGCGAGGCATCGTTGCCCAGCTCACTGGACGACTGACCCAAAGCGCTGGCCGAGACCTGCAGATCACCAATCACTCGGCGCAATTTGGCGGTGAAGGCATTGAAGTGATGGGCCAGTTCAGTGACCTCATCCTTGCCGTGGGTATCAAGGCTGCGGGTCAGGTCGCTCTCGCCGCTGGCGATGTTGGCCATCGCATTCACGGTCTCCTGCAACGGACGGACGATGCTGCGTGCGATCAGGATCACCAGCAGCGCCATGATCAGCGCAATCGCCAGGCCGATCGCCGACGCCTTGATCATTTGTCCCTGAAATTCCGCCTGAACATCGTCGACGTACACACCGGAACCGATCACCCAGCCCCACGGCTCAAACAGCTTCACATACGAGGTCTTGGCAACGGGATCAGTCGCCCCCGGTTTCGGCCAGCGATAATTGACCATGCCCGCGCCTTTGGCCTTGGCGATGGCGACCATCTCGTTGAACACCGCAAAGCCGTCCGGGTCGCGGATCGCCGAAAGATTCTGGCCTTCGAGCTTGGGATTGGTCGGGTGCATGACCATCACGGGCGTGAGGTCGTTGATCCAGAAGTAGTCGCTCTGGTCGTAGCGCAGGCCACGGATCGCGGTCAGCGCCTGCTTTTGCGCGGCATCCCTGGTCAGGGTGCCGGCGGTTTCCAGGCCGTGGTAATAAGTCAGCAGGCCACTGGCGGTCTGCACCACGTGCTGGGTTTTCTGCGCCTTGGCGTGGTAGAGGTCGTCGTGGATCTGCTTGAGCATCAGCACGCCCAAGGTCAGCAACATGACCACCGCCACGATCAAGATGAGCCACAAGCGTCGGCTGATCGACACACTGCGCAAGCTGTTCATAACGCTGTCACTCCGGATTCTTGTTCTTGTAATAAACGATCGCCAGCATCCAGCCACAGCTGAGTGCCCGGGACTACCATCCAACGCGCAGAGCGCTTTTGAGGCTTGTCTGTTAGGATTTCGGCCCCGCGCGCGAAAACCTGAATCCGGTTTTGATATTTCACGGAATTTTTACCGTTTCGTGTAGATCCTGTGCGCGCGGAATCGATACAGCTTTAACCCGCTACGCTGAACGCAGTGAACGCTAAAAATACTATCGGGGCATGCCGCGCGCATCGCTCTTTGGGGGATTGATGGATCTTTGGACTGCCTTGCAGGCACTGATATTAGGCGTTGTAGAAGGGCTCACGGAGTTTTTGCCCATTTCAAGTACCGGACACCAGATCATCGTCGCCGACTTGCTGAACTTCGGCGGCGAACGGGCCATGGCGTTCAACATCATCATCCAGCTCGGCGCGATCCTCGCGGTGGTCTGGGAATTTCGGCGCAAGATCCTCGACGTGGTGATCGGCCTGCCGACCCAGCCGAGCGCCCGGCGTTTCACCGCCAACCTGCTGATCGCCTTTCTCCCGGCGGTGGTACTGGGGGTGATCTTTGCTGACCTGATTCACGAATACCTGTTCAACCCGATCACCGTGGCGGCGGCGTTGGTCATCGGCGGCATCATCATGCTGTGGGCCGAACAGCGCGAGCATGAAGTCCACGCCGAAACCGTCGATGAAATCCGCTGGACCGACGCCTTGAAAATCGGCTTCGCGCAATGCCTGGCGATGATTCCGGGCACCTCGCGTTCCGGCTCGACGATCATTGGCGGCTTGCTGTTCGGTCTGTCACGCAAGACCGCCACCGAGTTCTCGTTTTTCCTCGCCATGCCAACCATGGTCGGTGCGGCAGTGTATTCGGGCTACAAATACCGCGACCTGTTCGTGCCGGCGGATTTCCCGGTGTTCGCCATTGGTTTCGTCACGGCGTTCATCTTCGCCATGATCGCTGTACGCGGCCTGCTCAAGTTCATCGGCAGCCACAGTTATGCAGCGTTTGCCTGGTACCGGATTGCGTTCGGCCTGTTCATTCTGGCGACCTGGCAGTTCGGCTGGGTGGATTGGTCGGCAGCGAAGGCATGAATGATCCGCGCACGCCCCGCCCTGAGGGGCGGCCTTCAGGCGGGCGCGTTCAGCATCTGAAATTGAAGCTCGTGGTGTTGCTGATCGTCTGCGCGCTGCCGCTGTTCGGCTCGCTGTCGATGTGGCTCAGCGGCATCTCGCGGGTGCCGCTGGCGGCGTACGGGATTGTCAGTGTGCTGGCGTTCTTTCTGTACTGGGCCGACAAACGCAAGGCCCGCGCCGATGCCTGGCGCACCCCGGAAAACATCCTGCATGCGGTAGAACTGGCGGGCGGCTGGCCAGGAGCTTTGATTGCGCAGCAGGTGTTTCGGCACAAGACGCGCAAGGTGTCGTTTCAGATTCTGTTCTGGGCGATCGTGTTGTTGCATCAGGTGTTCTGGATTGACCAGATTTTTCTCGGATCGAACTTGCTGTCGCTGATTTAACGTCCATCGAAAATCCCCTGTGGGAGCGAGCCTGCTCGCGAAAGCAATCTCATCCTCGCTGATGAGTCGCCTGACAAACCGCCTTCGCGAGCAGGCTCGCTCCCACAGGATTTGCGTGCTTACAAAAGCAGGCCGATTTGAGTCTTCTTGGGCGACTTGCTCACCACCAGTTGATGCGATCGCTGCAACAAACCCTGCAATTCCTCGGCTCTCAGCGGGTAGGGCGGGTGCATGATGATCCACTGCGCCCGCGCCAGATACGGCGCCGGATGAATCCCCGGGCGGTCGCAATGGCCGAGGAACAGATCCTTGTCGACCTTGAACGCCAGCGAATCCCCACGTAATCCCTGCAAGGCAAACATCTTGTTGCCGGCAATCGAGAACACCCGCACGCCGCCCCATTTGTAATCTTCCCGGGCGCCGGGCAGGGCCAGACAAAACTCGGCGACCTCGGCTTCGCTCATTCTTCCCTGTTTCATAGAAATCTATCCCCGCAGGCATTGAACGATTCGACCAAGTGATCGATCCATGCGCGCACCGCCGGCATTACCCCGCGCCGGTGCGGATACACCGCTTGCAACCAGCCGCCGGGCAATGACCATTCCGGCAGCACTTGCACCAGCGTGCCGTTACGCAATTCGGTTTCGCAGAACATCATCGGCAGCACGGTAAAACCCTGACCGGCCAGGACGCAGGCCTTGCGCACCACGAAGTCATCAATGCCCAGCCGCGCTTCCATGCTCAGATCAACACTCTTGCCCTGCTGATCGAGCAGGCGCACATGCACCATGCGATCGGCTTCCAGCGCGCCCAGTACCGGCAGGGTTTTCAGGTCCTGCGGATGATTGATGGTCTTGCCTTGCATGAACGCCGGGCTGGCGATCACCACCGCCTGGGCCTGACGCAAGCGGCGGGTGACCAGCAACGGGTCTTCATCACCGTGATCGCGCACACGCAAAGCGACATCGATGCCTTCGGTGACCAGATCGACCCGGCGATTGAGCAGCACGACCTCCAGCTGCACCTGCGGAAACTTGCCGAGAAAATCGCTGATCACCGTCGGCAGCATTTCATGGGCAAGCCCGGTCGGGCACGACACCCGCAAGCGCCCGCGCGGTTCGCTGGACATGCTCGCCACCGCTTCGTCAGCCATTTCCGCTTCCAGCAACATCGCCTGACAGTGGCGCAAATAGCGTTCGCCAACGGCGGTGAGATTGAGTTGGCGGGTGGTGCGTTGCAGCAGACGTGCGCCGAGTCGGTCTTCCAGTTCGGCAATTCTTCTCGAAAGCCGTGACTTGGGAATACCGAGCAAGCGCCCGGCGGCGGCAAATCCGCCGGCTTCAACCACTTTGGCGAAATAGTAGAGATCGTTGAGGTCCTGCATGCGCGTTTCCAGTCGTTCTATCAATGGGACGAACTATCGCATTGTCGGCGACTAATCAGCCATTGGTTTGTTGCGTAGGATTGTCCCCATTCCGTCGCCGCCGGCGATTCTTTCAGGAGAACCCACATGAAACTGTTGCACATCGATTCGAGCATTCTCGGCGACAACTCGGCTTCCCGTCAGTTGAGCCGTCAAGTCGTCGACGCCTGGCAAGCCGCCGAGCCGAGCGCCGTAGTCACCTACCGCGACCTGGCCGCCGACGCGATCAGCCACTTCTCGTCGACCACACTGGTTGCCGCCGGCACCACCGCCGAACTGCGCGACGCTGCGCAACAGCACGAAGCCGAGCTGAGCGCTTCGACCCTGGCCGAATTCATCGCTGCCGACGCCGTGGTGATTGCCGCGCCGATGTACAACTTCACCGTTCCAACCCAACTGAAAGCGTGGATCGACCGCGTCGCCGTCGCTGGCCAGACGTTCCGCTACACCGAAGCCGGCCCTGAAGGCCTCTGCGGTGGCAAGAAAGTGGTGATCGTGTCGACTTCCGGTGGCATCCACGCCGGTCAGGCCAGCGGCATCGCTCATGAAGAATATCTGAAGCTGGTACTGGGCTTCCTCGGCATCACCGATATCGAAATCGTCCGCGCTGAAGGTCTGGCCTATGGCGAAGAAGTGCGCAACAACGCCATGAGCGCTGCGCAAGCGCAGATCAGCGAGCAACTGTTCGCCGCCGCATAAGGCTTGCGTAAAGAACAGCTGATGTTCAGGTAATCCCCCAAAAACTCTGTATTCTGGTTCCGCAAGGGCCGAATACGGAGTTTTTTGTTTCTGGCTGTTACATAATCTGGCCCGGGTTATGCAGTTTCAGCACATCCGACGATGTGGTCCGACAGGGTAGGGCATTCATGAGGCATCTTTGTGCACTGTTGCTGATTTGCCTGCTGGGCAGCCTGAATTCAGTGCAGGCCGCACCGGGGCGCCACCCTGTCTGGAGCGTCGGTTATCACGAGATGACCTTTCTCGACCCGCTCGATCTGCAACCGATGCGCGCCATCGCTTTTTACCCGTCCAGTGACCGCGAGCACATGAGCTTGCTTGAGGGCTATTCGGTCGAGGCTGGGGAAGACACCAAAGTCGCGATCGGCCGCTTTCCGATGTTGATGCTGTCCCACGGCAACACCGGTACGCCGCTGGCTCTGCATGATCTGGCCACTTCACTGGCGCGCAAAGGCTTTGTCGTGGTTGCGGTGATTCATCCCGGCGACAACTGGCGCGACCATAGCCGACTTGGCACTTTGAGCAATCTCTACGGCCGGCCAATCCAGATTTCCCAAGCGATCACCGCCACCCTCGCCGACAACATGCTGGCGCCGTTCGTCAACGCTGAACAGGTCGGTGTGATCGGTTATTCGGCCGGTGGCGAGACCGCGTTGATTCTTTCCGGGGCGCAACCGGATCTGGATCGTCTGCGCCGCTATTGTCAGGAACGCCCGGACGATCACGACGCCTGTAACACCCAGGGCGAGCTGATTGTCGATCGCGATGACTTGCAGCCGGTGGCCGATCCACGGGTTCACGCGTTATTGCTGATGGCCCCGCTGAGCCTCAAGTTCGGCCGCCACACCCTCGCCGATGTGCACGTACCGGTGCTGCTCTATAGCGGCGACGGCGACAAACTGGTGGCCTTCGATAAAAACGCTGCGGCCCTGGCGCGCAAACTGCCCACCGCGCCGGACTTCAAACTGCTGGCCGGAGCAGGGCACTTCGTGTTCATGGCGCCGTGCACCGAAGAGCAGATCCGCGCCATGCCTGCGTTGTGCACCGATGCCGACGGGGTAGATCGCGAGGATATACACCGCAACCTGATCTCCGAGGCCGGACGTTTTTTTGCTCATGCACTAGGCAGATCGACACGGGCCGGGATGCAGACGGCGGATCAATAACTCAAACACCGCTCCCACGGGAAATTGAATTGTCTGCTTTCAGGAAAGTGCGCGGCGCTTGAGCAACAAGGTCAGGCCCAACCCGGTCACCGATAACAATGCCGCGCTGAAGAAAATCCACGAATAGCCCAGATTCAACGCCACCGCGCCCATCAATGGCCCGGCAATCGCCAGTGCCAGATCGAAGAACACCGCATAAGCCCCCAACCCTGAACCACGGCTGGAACTCGGCACCTGTTTGATCGCTTCCACCCCCAGAGACGGATACACCAGTGACAGCCCGAACCCGGCCAGCCCTGCGCCAATCAACGCATACGCAGTGGAGGGCGCCAGCCACAACATCACCAGGCCGACGGTTTCAACCGACATGCAAACGATGGCGGAGGCAAACCCGCCAAAGCGGGCGATGGCCGAAATAAACAGCAATCGCGACAGAATGAAACACACGCCAAACACGGTCAGGCAGTACGCCGCGCCGGTCCAGCCTCGGTTGAGGTAATAAAGGGTGATGAACGTGGTCAGCGTGCCGTAGCCGATCGAGGCCAGCGTCAGGCTGGTGCCGTACGGCGCAATCTTGCCGAACACCGCCCAGAACGACAGGCGCTCGCCACGAATCACCGGCACCGAAGGCTTGTTGCGGATCAACCACAGCGCACCGGCCGCCAACGCCGACAGCGCGAGGCCAAGGCTGACAAAACCATATTCGGCAACCATCACCACGCCTAACGGCGCGCCAATGGCAATTGCGCCGTAAGAGGCGATGCCGTTCCAGCCAATGGATTTCGCGGTGTGCTCGACACCGACCTGGCCCATGCACCAACTGATGGTGCCGACGCCGATCAGGCCTTGGGCGATACCGAGCAACAAGCGCCCGGCAATCAGGATCAACAGGCTGGTCAGCGGAAAGCTTTGCAGCAAGGTCGACAGCAACGTCAGCGCGCCACTGAGGACAATCCCCCACAAGCCATAAATGATCGCCCGTTTGGTGCCGAGCGTGTCCGACATGCGCCCGGCCATTGGCCGACTGAGCAGGGTGGCGAGGTACTGCGAGCCGATCACCAGGCCGGCAATGATCGCGCTGAAACCCAGTTGCTCATGGACGTAACCGGGTAACACCGCAATCGGTAACCCGATGCAGAGGAAGGCAATGAAAGTGTAGAAAACGATGGAGACGATCTGCAGGGTGATCGCCAAGGAGCTTTGCGGTGGCAGTGGCTGCGCAGACATGAGCACTCGTTCGCGGGCGGCGGTGGAAGAGTTGCCGACATCATGGCGCGGGGCCGGGATAAAAGAAAGCAGGCTAACTACTTCGCCTTATTGATCGTTCCCACGCTCCGCGTGGTAACGCCGCCATGGACGCTCTGCGTCCGCTGTTGGGACGCGGAGCGTCCCGGGCTGCATTCCCACGCGGAGCGTGGGAACGATCAATGTGGGAGCGAGCCTGCTCGCGAATATCTGCGCACCCACCATTCCCAAACGCCGAATGCAAAAAGCCCCGTCACACGGACAGGGCTTTTAACTTGCAGCTTGCAGCTTGCAGCTTGAAACTAAAAGCTGCTCTTAGAAAACGACGCCCTGGCTACGCAGGTAGTCGTCATAAGTGCCGCTGAAGTCGGTCACGCCGTTCGGGCTCAGCTCGATGATGCGTGTGGCCAGGGACGATACGAACTCACGGTCGTGGCTGACGAAAATCAGCGTGCCCGGGTAGTTTTCCAGCGCCAGGTTCAGCGCCTCGATCGATTCCATGTCCAAGTGGTTGGTCGGTTCGTCCATGATCAGCACGTTCGGCTTTTGCAGGATCAGCTTGCCGAACAGCATGCGGCCTTGCTCACCACCGGAGATGACCTTGACCGACTTGAGGATCTCGTCGTTGGAGAACAGCATCCGGCCCAAAGTACCGCGAATCATCTGCTCGCCCTGGGTCCACTGACCCATCCAGTCGAACAGGGTGACGTCGTCTTCGAAGTCGTGAGCGTGGTCCTGAGCGTAGTAGCCCAGCTCGGCGGCGTCGGTCCATTTCACGCTACCGGCGTCCGGGGTCAGTTCGTTGACCAGGGTGCGCAGCAGGGTGGTCTTGCCGATACCGTTCGGGCCGATGATCGCAACGCGCTCGCCGGCTTCAACCTGGAAGCTGAAGTCCTTGAACAGTGGCTTGCCATCGAAACCCTTGGCCATTTTCTCGACCATGACCGCCTGACGGTGCAGCTTCTTGTTCTGCTCGAAACGAATGAACGGGCTGACGCGGCTGGAAGGCTTGACCTCGGCCAGCTGGATCTTGTCGATCGCCTTGGCGCGGGAGGTGGCCTGCTTGGCTTTCGAGGCGTTCGCCGAGAAGCGGCTGACGAACGATTGCAGCTCGGAGATCTGCGCTTTCTTCTTGGCGTTGTCCGACAGCAGTTGCTCGCGGGACTGGGTCGCCACGGTCATGTACTCGTCGTAGTTGCCCGGGAACAGACGCAGCTCGCCGTAATCCAGGTCAGCCATGTGCGTGCACACGCTGTTCAGGAAGTGACGGTCGTGGGAGATGATGATCATCAGGCTGTTGCGCTGGGTGAGGATGTTTTCCAGCCAGCGAATGGTGTTGATGTCCAGGTGGTTGGTCGGTTCGTCGAGCAACAGCACTTCCGGATCGGAAAACAGTGCCTGCGCCAGCAATACGCGCAGTTTCCAGCCTGGCGAAACTTCGCTCATCGGGCCGAAATGCTGTTCCAGCGGAATGCCCAGACCCAGCAACAGTTCGCCGGCGCGGGATTCGGCGGTGTAGCCGTCCATCTCGGCGAACTCGGTTTCCAGCTCGGCAACGGCCATGCCGTCTTCTTCGGACATTTCCGCCAGCGAATAGATGCGATCGCGCTCGGCCTTGACCTTCCACAGCTCTTCGTGACCCATGATCACGGTGTCGATCACGGTGAATTCTTCGTAGGCGAACTGATCCTGGCGCAGCTTACCCAGACGCACGTTCGGCTCGAGCATGACCTGGCCACCGGACGGATCGAGATCGCCGCCGAGGATTTTCATGAAGGTCGACTTGCCGCAACCGTTGGCACCGATCAGGCCGTAGCGATTGCCTGCGCCGAATTTGACCGAAACGTTTTCGAACAGCGGCTTGGCGCCAAACTGCATCGTGATGTTAGCTGTGGAGATCAATTACCTTACCTATCAATGGGTTAGAGCTGGTCTGTGGTGCCTGGTACCGGACTTGAATACCAATCTGGAGCTTTTCCAGCTCCCCCCAGTCTGTGCTTGAGTTGAGCCAACGCGCATAAGCCGTCCGCAACTGGGGCCGTTGAAGGCAAGCTGCTGAGCGACGAGTACGGGGTTCTTGTTGGACATTGGCGCGCATTGTCGCATAACTCAGACGGCAGTTATATGGCAGGCAAACGGGCGTACGCATCGGCTCGTCCGAGAAGTCACCGATATCCGCTGATCAAAATCTCGAAAACCCGAATGAACTCACTCGGCCATTTTCACTTCGGAAAGTGGAGCAGTAGCCATTTTCGTTCAAACGAGTGAGGACCAAGCCATGCGAGCAATGACCTATCACGGCGCCCATGACGTGCGCGTCGAAACCGTACCGGACCCGAAACTTGAAGCCGCCGACGACATCATCCTGCGCGTCACCGCTACCGCCATCTGCGGATCGGACCTGCACCTGTACCGAGGCAAAATACCCACCGTCGAGCACGGCGATATCTTTGGCCATGAGTTCATGGGCATCGTCGAAGAAACCGGCCCAGCCGTCACGGCCGTGCAGCGCGGCGACCGCGTGGTAATTCCGTTCGTGATCGCCTGTGGCGATTGCTTCTTCTGCCAGCAAGAGCTTTACGCCGCCTGCGAGACCACCAATGAAGGTCCCGGCGCGGCGCTGAACAAGAAAATGATTCCGCCGCCAGCAGCGCTGTTCGGCTACAGCCGTCTGTATGGCGGAATTCCCGGTGGCCAGGCGGAACTGGTGCGGGTACCGAAAGCCAATACCGGGCCGTTCAAGGTGCCGGGCACGCTGTCGGACGAGAAAGTACTGTTTCTCTCTGACATCCTGCCGACTGCCTGGCAAGCCGTGATCAACGCCGGCGTCAAACAGGGCTCGAGTCTGGCCATCTATGGCGCCGGGCCGGTCGGTTTGCTCACCGCAGCCTGCGCCAGAATGCTCGGTGCTGAGCTGATCTTCATGGTTGATCACCATCAGTACCGCCTCGATTATGCCCAGCGCACCTACGGCGTGATTCCGATCAACTTCGATGAAGACGATGACCCGGCCGACACCATTACCAGCCAGACTCCCGGCCATCGCGGCGTCGATGCCGTGGTCGATGCCGTCGGCCTTGAAGCCAAGGGCAGCACCACCGAAACGGTCATGGCTACACTCAAGCTTGAAGGCAGCAGCGGCAAGGCCTTGCGCCAGTGCATCGCCGCTGTACGCCGTGGCGGCGTGGTCAGCGTTCCGGGGGTGTATGCCGGGTTTATCCATGGCTTTATGTTCGGCGACGCTTTTGACAAGGGCCTGACCTTCAAAATGGGCCAGACTCACGTACAGCGTTTTCTGCCGGAGCTGCTTGGCTACATTGAAACCGGCAAGTTGCAGCCCGAAGCGATCATCACTCACAGGCTGTCGCTGGAGCAGGCGGCCGAGGGCTACAAGATCTTCAATAAGAAGCAGGAAGAATGCCGCAAGGTGATTCTGACCCCGGGTGGCAGCGATGTTCCGCTGGCGCAGCTGGATGAAACCACGCCGTTCGCACCGGCCACCTGAAATTGAGGAGTTTTCATGGCGCTACCGTCATCTTCGTTCGCCGCCCCCGTGCGCGCATGGCTCGTCAGCCTTTCGCGTACGGGCTGGGGAGGGCGCATTTTCTGGCTGACCCTGGTCGGTGTAACCGTGTTGCTCTTGATCAGTGGCTACACCGGTCTGGTCAGTACGGGCCGCGACACCTTGCGCCTCGCCACACTTGGCGGGCTGTCGGGTTTCGCGGCCACGGCAGTCGGTGCGTTATTGGCCCTGGCGCTGCGGGCGATTACTTCGCGAACCCAGGACACCATGCTCGGTTTCGCGGCGGGGATGATGCTGGCTGCCAGTTCCTTTTCATTGATCCTGCCGGGCATTGCGGCGGCGAAGGAGGCGGTGAGCAGTCCCATGCTCGCCGCTGCCGTCGTTGTGGCAGGCATGGCCTTGGGCGTGGCGTTGATGGTCGGCCTCGACCGCTTCGTTCCCCACGAACATGAAAAGAGCGGCCGGCGCGGCCCGGAAGCCAAGCGCTTCAATCGGGTCTGGCTGTTCGTGCTGGCGATCACCCTGCACAACCTGCCGGAAGGCATGGCGATCGGCGTCAGCTTCGCCACCGGCGACATGAAAATCGGCTTGCCGCTGACCACTGCGATCGCCATTCAGGACATTCCAGAAGGACTGGCTGTGGCGTTGGCGCTGCGGGTAACCGGCATTTCTGCAGTGCGTGCGGCATTGATTGCCGCCGCTTCAGGATTGATGGAGCCGTTGGGCGCGATCATCGGTTTGGGCATCACCAACAGCTTCGCGCTGGGCTTCCCGGTGGCGATGGGCCTGGCTGCGGGTGCGATGATCTTCGTGGTATCCCACGAAGTGATTCCGGAAACTCACCGCAACGGCCACGAAACACCGGCCACGCTCGGGCTCATGCTCGGCTTCGGCGTGATGATGTTTCTCGACACGGCTTTGGGTTAGCCAACCGACGCACACCACTGAGCGCATCGCCCCGCACAAAAAAGGAATTTTTTTCAGCGCCAATCACTCTTTCGTTTATAGGCAATGCCAATAACGCAGGGGAATGAGTCATGTCGCTGATCGAAATCCCGACCAGGAAGTCTTCGGGTAAAACATCCACGCCGGCGGATACCGAGCGCCGGCTCTACGACCGATTGCTGGCGGAAGACCCAACGGTTGATCGTGCGGCACTGGACTTTCTGCGCCGGCAACTGAGCAAGGCGGCTGCGCTGTCTGACGATTTGCCGGCCAGCGCCGAAGAGCTGCTGCAATGGTCGGAAACCCGCTGCGCCAGCGTGGCGGCCGAGTACGCCGATTACCTTGAGCAACGTCAGCAGGGCGCGCCGCGCCGCTATTTCCGCAACAAATCCCACGCGCTGTATTTCATTCTGCATGTGGCACCGACCAAAGAGGTCGATGGCGCCTGGTTGGCCGGGCTGTTGCCGCAGTGGCAGGACCCGCGTTTCGACGATTTACTCGATACCTATCTTGAAGAGCTGGGCGAGGGCGTGCCACGGCAGAATCATGTGGTGATCTATCGCAAGCTGCTCGCCGAGCATGACTGCTCCGATCTGAGCGGTCTTGCTGACGAGTACTTTTTGCAGGGCGCGGTGCAGTTGGCACTGGGACGTTTCGGCGGGCAGTTTTTGCCTGAAGTTATCGGTTTCAATCTCGGCTACGAACAACTGCCTCTGCATCTGCTGATCAGTGCTTATGAATTGGCAGAGCTGGGCATCGATCCGCACTATTTCCGCCTGCATGTGACCATCGACAACGCCAGTACCGGGCACGCGCGCAAGGCTGTGCAATCGATGCTCGAGCTGATGCCGTTGGGAGAAGAGCGCGATGAGTTCTACCGGCGCATGGCTGTTGGTTATCGCCTCAATGATGTCGGCAAGGGCACCACCGCCGTGATCACAGAGTTCGATCTGGACCATGAAGTCATCGCCATGCTTGAGCGCAAAGCTGTTTTTGGCCGGCACATGCATTCCGATTACTGCCGTATCGAAAACCGCACCATCAACCAATGGCTGGCCACGCCGGGGCAAATGGGCGAATTCCTCGCAGCTCTGGAGCGCAAGAGCTGGATCAAGCGCGGCGAGGCGGTGGAAGAAAGTCGTTTCTGGCGTTTGATCGACGGCAGCGATGCGGCGATGTTCGGTGTGTTCAACGGCTATGAAAAACAGCTGCTGCGCGACTGGATCACTCAGGATTGCCCGGCATCCCGGCCTCGGCCTTATGTGCGCCGGGAAGCTGCCGTCGAAGAAAACTTTGACGATGACGCCGATCTGCTCAATCTGGAAGCGGCCCTGGCTGACAAACCTGCCGCCGAGCAAATGGCGATGTTGATGCCGTGGCTGCAACCGCAGCGGCATTGGCGCCCGGCCGGACTTTTCGCGACGCGTCGCTTCATCCAACTGCGCGCCCGCTTGCGTTGAAACAAGGAGGCTTCATGTCGGCACAAGAAACATCGGACAGAGCGCTGCTCGAGCTGGGCAATCGTCTGCTCGACAGCGGTTATCACTTCATTACCCCAACGCCATTGACTCACGAACGATTTCTGCAGCGCTTTGCCACGCCTTTGGCCAAGGATCTGCGCGATGTGTTTGGTTGGTCGATGCCGTTTCCTTCAGAGCTATTTCGCGCAGAGGAACTGGCCACGCTGGAGCAGGCCGGCGTAGTCGAACGCGATGGCGCGGTGTGGCGCAGCCATGTGCGCTGGTCGACCTTGAATGACCGGTTGTTCGCCCACTCGGCGTTCCCGACGACGGCGAGTGACGCGGTGTTCTTCGGCCCCGACACTTATCGCTTCGCCCAGGCCATCGAAGCGCAATTGCAGCAACGCTTTTCGCCGATCAGACGCGCAGTGGACATCGGCTGTGGCAGTGGCGCCGGTGCGGTGGTCATGGCCAAGGCTCGTCCTGATGCCGACGTGCTGGCGGTCGACATCAATCCGCGCGCGCTGCGCATGAGTGCGGTTAACGCCGAGCTGGCGGGCGCAAACAATGTGTCGGTGTATCACAGCGACCTGCTCGCCAGTGTCGAAGGGCAGTTCGATCTGATCATAGCCAATCCGCCGTACATGAACGACGAACAACAGCGCGCCTATCGCCACGGCGGCGGGGCGCTGGGTGAGGGTTTGTCGGTGCGGATCGTGCGTGAGGCGTTACCGCGTCTGGAAGTCGGCGGCACGTTGCTGGTGTACACCGGCGTGGCGATCGTCGCCGGGCAGGATCCGTTCCGCGAGGCCGTGGCACCTCTGCTCAAGGGCGAACGTTTCGGCTGGACTTATCGCGAACTCGATCCGGATGTGTTCAGTGAGGAACTGCTCAAGCCGGAATACGAGCGCGCCGAGCGCATCGCCGTGGTCGCACTGACGGTAACCCGCGAGCAGTGACCGATAGTTGGGCCACTGCTCGCGCGGTGGCCTTCAGCGATTTCTGATGCGCGAGATCGTCAGCAGGCAAACCCCTACCAGCATCGCAGCCCCGGCTACCAATAGCGGCGAAGGGCGTATCGGCTGCCGCGAGATACGCTCGATGCGCCCGGCGACGGAAGCGCGCACTGGCGCAGCAGGTTCCGCCAGATAAGGCGCTTCTTCGATCTCCAGCCGTAAGCCGTCCGGCATCACCAGCGTCAGCCCTTCTATCGTGCCGGCAATTCTGCCCGGATAAACCGGCTCACCGGTCGGGTCGAGCTGGTCGTAGAAGAATATTTGCCCTTCAAGCCAGCCGATGGCCGTCTGCAACTCAGGTCCCAGGTAATACTTTCCATCGAGAAAAAAGCCAGAGAATTGCGGCGCGCGCTCGACGCTTTCAATTCGATAGCGCTGACCTGGTTTCATACCGGTTTCTGGGGCGATCATGGGGGTTCCTCCGTTATTGGTAAGCGATAGAGGAGCGCGTGCCAAGCGTGGTTCCATCGAAATGAGCAACGGGCGTTTGTATGGATTCAAGTGTGCTGGAGCTTCACACGCAAACGCGCAAGACAGTTTTTCACAGTTGAGGGTTCACTATCGGTTACGAACTGTGGCTAAAATGCCACCCTTTCACCGAGCGCCCGGAAACGGCGCGGGCCAAGGACGCGCCCTGTGCATCAAGACCGCTGCATAAGACGCTGGGCCTCAGGTCGCCACGCGCGCAGTTTGTTCACTTTTGACGTGTGACCCTTTTCCGTGAAACTCATCATTGCCGCTGTTTATGCCATCTCCATTGCTTACGTTCACTTGCGTGGGCGCGTGCGCCACAAACTGGGGCGGCAATTGAGTGACCACTCGACGTTCCTCGCGCCGATCAACTGCTTCCTCTATCTGTTTTCCAGGATGCCGAACAAGCCGTATCTGAACCCGGCAGACTTTCCCGATCTGAGCCCGTTGCAGGCGCATTGGGAAGAGATTCGCGAGGAAGGCCAGAATCTGTTGCGTGCCGGCGAGATCAAGCGCTCGAATCAGTATGACGATGTCGGCTTCAATTCTTTCTTCAAGACTGGCTGGAAGCGCTTTTATCTGAAGTGGTACGGCGACAGCCATCCATCGGCGATGAAGCTGTGCCCGCGCACCACCGAACTGGTGCAAAGCATCGGCTCGATCAAAGCGGCGATGTTTGCCGAGCTGCCACCGGGCTCGAAACTGGTGCGCCATCGCGATCCGTATGCGGGTTCCTACCGTTATCACCTGGGCCTGGATACGCCGAACGATCCTGACTGCTACATCAACGTCGACGGCGAGAACTATCACTGGCGCGATGGCGAAGCGGTGATGTTCGACGAGACGTTTATTCATTACGCCGAAAACACCACGGACCAGAATCGCATCATTCTGTTCTGTGACATTGAGCGGCCGCTGAAATACCGCTGGGCCGCCGCGTTCAACCGCTGGTTCAGCCGCACCGTGATGTCAGCGGCAGGCGCGCCGAATGATGCGGGGGACAAGACTGGTGGCATCAACCGCTTGTTTACCAAGATCTACAAGATCCGTTTGCGCGGCAAAGAGCTGAAGAAGCGCAACCGTACGCGGTATTACCTCGAGAAATGGGCGATTTTTGCGGCACTGCTGGCGATCTTTATTCTGATCTGAAGATTTAAGGTGTCAGTACCGGGCTCTTCGCGAGCAGGCTCGCTCCCACAATTTGGAATGCGTACCCCTGTGGGAGCGAGCCTGCTCGCGAAGGCGGTTTCACTTCCAACATACCTCTATCTGGCCCAACGCTTACTCCCCAGACGCCTTCCGAGCCTTCTTCGCCGGCGCCGCCTTACTGGTTGATTTGGCTTTGGACTTGGCCGGTGCCTTGCCACCGAGGCTGCGTTTAAGCAGTTCGGTCAAGTCGATAACATCGGCAGTCTTGCGTTCTTCCTCGCCAGTGGCGGTCTCGACGTCCTCGATCTTGCCTTCGTGGGCTTTCTTCTCGACCAGCGCCATGATCTTGTCTTCGAACTCGTCCTTGTAGTCCTCAGGCGACCACTCTGAGGTCATGTCTTCAACCAGACGTTTGGCCATGTCCAGCTCGCCCTTGGCCAGTTGCGGCTTGGTCACTTCGCTGCCCAGCGCCAGTTCATCAAGGCTGCGCACTTCCTGCGGCCAGCGCAGTTTGACCAGAACCAGCGCCGACTCCAGCGGCATCAACGCAGCCAGGTATTGACGGGTATGCAGGACAACGCGGGCGAGGGCGACCTTGTTGGTTTTGCTCAGGGTTTCGCGCAGCAACGCGTAGACCTTGCCGCCGCGCTTGTCTGGCGCCAAATAGTAGGGCGTATCGATGTTCTGCAGCGGAATCTGTTCGGCGTCGACGAACGAAAAAATGTCGATGGTCTGCGTGGAAACCGGGTGCGCCGAGCGGATTTCTTCCTCGCTGAGCACCACATATCGGCCCTTTTCGTAGGCCACGCCTTTGACGATGTTCTCTTTGGTGACTTCCTTGCCGGTGACCTTGTTGATGCGTTTATAGCCCACTGGGTCCATGCTGCGGCTGTCGAGCCAATCGAAGTCCACGCCTTGGGACGACGTCGCTGAAACCAGCGCCACGGGGATGTGTACCAGTCCAAAACTGATTGCGCCTTTCCAGATTGCCCGAGCCATGACCTGTCCTCCGAGTGATGATCAGGTGACCCGTGGCGCGGTGAGAAAGTTTCCAGTGATTGCGCGGCGTCCAGCGGTACGGTCAAGCCGTGTTACATGTTGTTTAAGGCGCGAGGGTTAACAAATCCGAACCCACGGCGTAGCGTGGGCTCCAAGGCTCTAGTCCACGCACATCGAGAGGTATTTCCCATGAACCGGTTTCTGATTGGCATCGCCGTCCTCGCCCTCAGTGGTGGCCTGGTTCATGCCGATGTCGTGCTGGCGCAAAGCCCTACCGGCAACAGCAACAATCCCTACAACAGCCCGATCCGCCGGGCCAATCCCAACAGCATGCAGGGCACCCAGCCCAGCGCTCCGCCCCTTCGCGGGCCGAACACCGTTCCCGTGCCACGTCAGCCGACCGTTGAAAATCGCGGCATCGGCAATGGCCAGCCAATTCGCTCGGTGCCGAGCAATCCGCCAACCTTCATTCCCAACCCGCCCCCACGGGGCACCGGCAGCAACCGTTGAACGGCAGGACTGATGTTCTGTCAGCCTTTCACACGAACAAAAGGAATCGTGCATGTTGCTTAAAACCCTACTAGCCACCTGCTGCGCCGCCGCGCTGATCAGTGCCCCGGCATTCGCCGCCGCGCCCAAGGAGCTGAAAAGCGAACAGGGCATTCTTGAAGTCACCACCATTGCCCAAGGCCTGGAACATCCGTGGGCGCTGGCATTTCTGCCTGATCAGAAGGGCATGCTGGTGACTGAACGCCCGGGTCATCTGCGCGTCGTCAGCAAGGACGGCAAACTGTCGGAGCCGATCAGTGGCGTGCCGCAGGTCTGGGCCAAAGGGCAGGGCGGTTTGCTTGATGTGGCGCTGTCGCCGGACTTCAAGCAGGACCGCATGGTCTACCTGTCGTACGCAGAAGGCGGCGGTGAGGGCGGCAAGGCTGGTACGGCGGTAGGGCGCGGACGGCTTTCCGATGACCTGAAGACGTTGAAGGACTTCAACGTGATCTTCCGTCAGGAACCGAAACTCTCAGTGAGCAACCACTTCGGTTCGCGGCTGGTGTTCGACCGCGACGGGTATCTGTTCATCACCCTCGGTGAAAACAACGATCGGCCGACTGCGCAGGATCTCGACAAGTTGCAAGGCAAAGTCGTACGCATCTTCCCGGATGGCAAGGTGCCGGACGATAACCCTTTCGTCGGCCAATCCGGTGTCAGGCCTGAAATCTGGTCCTATGGCCTGCGCAACCCGCAGGGCGCGGCGCTCAATCCGTGGACCGGCACGCTGTGGGAGAACGAACACGGGCCACGTGGGGGCGATGAAGTGAACATCATCGAGCGCGGCAAAAACTACGGCTGGCCGTTGGCGACCCATGGCATCAATTACTCGATGCAGCCGATTCCAGAGGCCAAGGGCAAAACTGCTGAAGGCACCGTGGCGCCGCATCATGTCTGGGAAAAATCCCCCGGGGTTACCGGCATGGCGTTCTACGACGCCGATCGCTTCACCCCGTGGCAGCACAACGCGTTTATCGGCGCACTGGTGTCCCAGGAGCTGATTCGA
The DNA here is from genome assembly GCF_004307515.1 of Pseudomonas sp. Sample_14. Classification (NCBI taxonomy): domain Bacteria; kingdom Pseudomonadati; phylum Pseudomonadota; class Gammaproteobacteria; order Pseudomonadales; family Pseudomonadaceae; genus Pseudomonas; species Pseudomonas sp. Sample_14. Next base: position 26,568 of record NZ_RCOC01000067.1, read on the forward strand.
CTGCAGTTCGATGGCGACAAGGTCGTGCATGAAGAGCGTCTGCTGGGTGAGTTGAACAAGCGGATACGCGATGTGCGCCAAGGGCCGGATGGCTATCTGTATGTGCTGACGGATGAAGAGAATGGCTCGCTGTACAGGCTGGGGCTGAAATAAGCCAATCGATCGTTCCCACGCTCTGCGTGGGAATGCAGCCCGGGACGCTCTGCGTCCCAAAAGATCGCAGCCTTCGGCTGCTCCCCAATGAGCCGCGCCAGTCAGTCCCGCATTTGGCCGAACCGCCGCCCCGTTGCCTTGTTATAGTTCGGGCCTTATTTCCCAGCCCGGTAAAGGATCACTGCCATGACTCAATACTCCGCCTTCAGCGTCGAACTGGTCGATAACATCGCGCATGTGCAGATCAATCGCCCGGAAAAGATCAACGCGATGAACGCGGCGTTCTGGAGCGAGATTGTCGAGATCTTCCAATGGATCGACGATACCGACGAAGTCCGCGTGGTAGTCCTCAGCGGTAACGGCAAGCATTTTTCTTCCGGCATCGACCTGATGATGCTTGCCGGCGTCGCCAATGAGCTGGGCAAGGACGTGGGCCGCAATGCGCGCCTGCTGCGGCGCAAGATCCTCAATCTGCAAGCCTCGTTCAACGCCGTCGACAACTGCCGCAAACCGGTACTCGCTGCGATTCAGGGCTATTGCCTGGGCGGGGCGATCGATCTGATCTCGGCTTGTGATATGCGTTATGCCGCCGAGGACGCGCAATTTTCCATCAAGGAAATTGACATCGGCATGGCCGCTGACGTCGGTACGCTGCAACGGTTGCCGCGAATCATCGGAGACGGCATGCTGCGTGAACTGGCTTACACCGGTCGCACCTTTGGCGCCGAGGAAGCGCGCAGCATGGGCCTGGTCAATCGCGTCTACAGCGACAAGGACACGCTGCTCGAAGGCGTGTTCGGCATTGCCCGCGACATCGCGGCGAAGTCGCCGATTGCCGTGACCGGCACCAAGGAAATGATCAGCTACATGCGCGACCATCGCATCGACGATGGTCTCGAATACGTTGCCACCTGGAACGCCGCCATGCTGCAATCCACCGATCTGCGCGTGGCCATGGCCGCCCACATGAGCAAACAGAAACCCGAATTTCTGGATTAAGTTAACCATGACCTCTCGCTGGACCACTGCAGTACTCGACACCGATCAACCCGGCGGCTGGGCCGTAGCGCGCAGCCCGGAAGGCTTTCTGTTCGATGACAACGGCGCGCTGTTCCCGCGCGAATGGCTCAAGCGCCAGGACCTTTCAGTCCTCGCCGAGCATGGGATTGGTCATCTGGATGGCGAGCCGGTGTATCTGCTCGAGTTGCGCAGCGTCAGCGAAGTGCCCGGATGCGGCTGGAAAGGCTTACGAGCGTTCATGCTCGAAGGCGATCACACGCTGTACAAAGTGCTCGGTTATGCCGCACAGATCGGCACTTGGGCTCGCGAGCATCGCTTCTGCGGCAACTGTGGCCAGCCGATGACACAAGTACCGCGTGAACGAGCGATGTATTGCCAGCCGTGCGAGCTGCGCAGTTATCCGCGCATTTCACCGAGCATGATCGTGCTGATCACCCGTGGCGACGAAATCCTTCTGGCGCGCTCGCCGCGTTTCGTCACCGGGGTTTACAGCACGCTGGCCGGCTTCGCCGAGCCGGGGGAATCGGCCGAGGAGTGCCTGATTCGCGAAGTTCGCGAGGAAGTGCAGATTGAAGTGAAGAACATCCAGTACATCGGCAGCCAGTGCTGGCCGTTCCCGCATTCGATGATGCTCGGCTTCCATGCCGAATATGCCGGTGGCGAAATTGTCTGTCAGGAAGACGAGATCGAAGACGCCCAGTGGTTCAACGTGCATGACCTGCCGCCGTTGCCGGCATCGCGTTCGATTGCCCGTTATCTGATCGACGTCTATGTGGCGCGGCGCTTAGGCCACGCTGAACCAGTGTTGCCAGGCTAAGCGCACAGTCAGCCCGAGCACGACGGTGATGAACACTGGACGAATGAATTTGGCGCCGCCGCTGATCGCGGTGCGCGCGCCAAAGAAAGCCCCGACCATCACCGACAGGCCCATGCACAAGCCAATGATCCAGTCGACTTGTCCGGAGAAGATGAACACCGACAGCGCCGCGATGTTGCTGACAAAGTTCATGCTTCGCGCCACGCCGCTGGCCTTGACCAGATCGATCGGGTACAGCAGCAGACTGCTGACTGTCCAGAACGCGCCCGTGCCGGGGCCGGCCACGCCATCGTAGAAGCCGAGGCTGAAGCCTTGGGTCGATTGCCATTTCTTTTTGATCGGCGCGTCGCTGTCCAGCGGCGCTTTCGGCGTGCCGCCAAACAGCAAATACAGGCCACAGGCGAAAACGATCACCGGCAGCATCTTGTTCAGCCATTCGGCCGGCAGGTAATGCGCAACCACCGCGCCAGTCAGCGCGCCGACCAAGGTGCCGACAATGGCGTGGGTCCACTGACGTGGGTGGAACAGTTTGCGCTTGTAGAAGGTGAAGCTGGCGGTCGCCGAACCGAAGGTCGAGCTCAGCTTGTTGGTGCCCAGCACCAGATGCGGCGGCAGGCCCGCCGTCAGCAGCGCTGGCGTGGTCAACAGACCGCCACCGCCAGCGATGGCATCGATGAAACCGGCAAGGAAAGCAACAGCAGCCAGAATGGCCAGGGTGGTGAGGTCAACGCTGAGTTCGAAAGGCATGGAGTCGGCTTATTCGGCAAGGCGCAGAACGTGGGCTGCGGGGAGGGCGGTTATGTTACCTGTATCGAACTGTTGCGGCGAGCCAGAGCATGCCGTCGTCAATTACAGTGTGGAATACATTCCTGTGTAGGAGCTGCCGAAGGCTGCGATCTTCCGGGACGCAGAGCGTTCCGGCTGCTGCGCATGGGAACGATCAAATCAAGATCAAAAGATCGCAGCCTTCGGCAGCTCCTACACAGGGGTGGGTTGGCTTTAGAGACCGAGTTCACTCAGCCCCGGATGATCATCCGGCCGGCGGCCCAGCGGCCAGTGGAATTTGCGCTCGCTTTCCTTGATCGGCATGTCGTTGATGCAGGCATAGCGCTGGAACATCAGGCCGTTGTCATCGAACTCCCAGTTCTCGTTACCGTACGAGCGGAACCAGTTGCCCGAATCGTCGTGCCATTCATAGGCGTAACGCACCGCGATACGCGTATCGGAGTAAGCCCAGAGTTCTTTGATCAAGCGATAATCGAGTTCCTTCGCCCATTTGCGCGTCAGAAACGCCTTGGCCTCTTCGCGGTTGTTGGCGAACTCGGCGCGATTGCGCCACTTGGTATCGAGGGTGTAAGCGAGCGACACCTTCTCCGGATCGCGGCTGTTCCAGCCATCCTCGGCCAGACGCACCTTCTCGATCGCTGACGCATGGTTGAATGGCGGCAATGGCGGACGTACCTGGGCTGCAGTCGACATGTTCAATCTCCTGATTCATTTGATGTATGAACAACAAGTCCGGCTTATTAAGAGTTACAGGCCCAATAACTTTCGCGCCATGCATTGCGCATTATCGGCGGCACTGTGATCACCCATCACAAGCGCTACGGTAATGGCGCCTTCAATCAGGATCAGCAACTGCCTGGCCAATAGTTGCGGATCCTCGGCACCATATTCGGTACACAGCTTGCTCACGTAGTCGAGCAGCTTCTGTTTATGTTCTTTGGCCACCAGCCGCACCGGATCCTGCGGATCACCGGTTTCGCCGCTAGTGTTGATAAAGGCACAGCCGCGAAAGCCTTCCGAGTCGAACCAGCCCTTGAGCACGGTAAACAGGTTGAGCAGGCGATCAACCGGGGTTTCGGCCTGATCGACAGCATGTGTGAACCAGTGCATCCAGCGAACATCGCGTCGCTGAAGCGCTGCGACAACCAGTGCGTCCTTGTCGGCAAAGTAACGGTAAATGCTTTTTCTGGAGACGCCGGCGGTCTTCACCAGAAGATCCATGCTGGTGGCAGCGATGCCACTTTTGTAGATCAACTTTTCGGTGACATCCAGAATGATGTCGCGTGTCTCATTGCTGATTGATTCGTTCATGTGGCGAACAGTAGAACGAGTGTTCTCCTTGGTCAAGCAAATTTCTTCAGCGTGTGTGAAAACGCTTTCGCGAGCAGGCTCGCTCCCACAGGGAAATGCATTTCAACGGTGGGAGCGAGCCTGCTCGCGAAGGGGCCATTACGGACACTGACAAGACCCGGCGCAGACGATGGTGTAAGCTCTCAAACTCTTCGGAATCGAACCTTGCGAGCCTTATGCCGTTGCTTTTCAAACGTTCTCTGCTGCCTAAACTGCGCAGCTTCGCGCTGACCGCCGAGGCGGTGAGCATTCTGTCCAGTGCTGCCGAATTCCGACGCTGCCTGCTCGAGCAAATCGCCGCAGCGACCCAGCGCATCTACATCGTCGCGCTGTATTTGCAGCAGGACGAAGCCGGTCAGGAAATCCTCGATGCCCTGCACGCGGCCAAGCTCAAGCGTCCCGAGCTGGAAATCGCCGTGGTGGTCGACTGGTTGCGCGCCCAGCGCGGTTTGATTGGCGCCGGTAAGCAGCCGGGCAACGCCGCCTGGTATCAGGACATGACCCGCACGCACCAGAGCGAAGTACCGATCTACGGCGTGCCGGTGCAGACCCGCGAGCTGTTCGGCGTGCTGCACCTCAAAGGCTTCGTGATTGACGACAAGGTGGTCTACAGCGGCGCCAGCCTCAACAACGTCTATCTGCACAAACTTGACAAGTACCGTTTCGACCGTTACCACGTGCTGCACAGTCGCGAGCTGGCGGATTCGATGCATCACCTGGTCAAGCATGGCCTGATCGAATCGAAAGCCGTGCACCGTCTCGACCTGCCCAACCTGCCGACTACCCGCAGCCTGCGCAACGACATCGGCGACCTGCGCAGCCGTCTCAAATACGCGACTTACGACACCGGCGCCGGCAGCACCAGCCGAGAAGGTCTGTCGGTCACGCCACTGCTCGGCGTCGGCAAGAACAACCCGCTGAACCGGGCGATTCTCGAACTGATCGCCAGCGCGCAAAAGCAGCTGACCATCTGTACGCCATACTTCAACCTGCCACTGGGCGTGATCCGTGAGATCAACCGCGCGCTGGCCCGTGGCGTGAAGATCGATATCGTGGTCGGCGACAAGACTGCCAACGATTTCTACATTCCGCCGAGCGAGCCGTTCAAGGTGATCGCCGCGCTGCCGTATCTGTACGAGATCAGCCTGCGCCGCTTCGCCAAACGCCATCAGCACAGCATCGACAGCGGCCAATTGAACCTGCACTTGTGGCGCGACGGTGACAACACCTATCACCTCAAAGGCATGTGGATCGATCAGCGCTACACCTTGCTGACCGGCAACAACCTCAATCCGCGCGCGTTCCGCCTGGATCTGGAAAACGCGCTGCTGATCGAAGACCCGAAAGGCGAATGGCTGGAGCCACGGGCGAAAGAGCTGGAAAACATCTTCCGCCATACCACGCGGATCGACAGTTTCCAGACCCTGGAGACACTGCCAGATTACCCGGCAGGGGTTGCGAAGTTTCTCAAGCGGGTGAGTCGGGTGAGGATTGAGCGGTTGCTCTACCGGATTCTCTAGCGCTGCTGAAATCGCTATCGCGGGCAAGCCCGCTCCCACAGTGTTCGATGTCGTTCACAAAGCCTGTGCACACCTAGATACCTGTGGGAGCGGGCTTGCCCGCGATGAGGCGCTGAAGATTTAATTCAGACCCAACTTCCCGCGCATCATCGAAAGATCCTCCGCCAGCGTATTCACCGGCCCGACCAGCGCTTTGCGGTCGTTGTCCTTGACCTTGTCATAGGTCTCAAACCCGCCATCCGCAGTCTTGTACTTGGCCAGAATCCTGTCGACCGTGGCGAAGTTCTTGTCGACCTTCGCTACGAACGTCTTGTCCTGCTGTTCGATCTGCGGGCGGAACAGATCGACGATCTTCTTCGCGCCGTCGATATTGCCCTGGAAGTCATACAGATCGGTGTGGCTGTAGCGGTCTTCCTCGCCGGAAATCTTCGTCGCCGCCACTTCTTCCAACAGCGCAGCAGCGCCGCCAACGACTTTCTCCGGCGGGAAGGTCAGACCGGCCACACGGGTTTGCAGATCCTGCACGTCTTTGTTCAAACCGTCGGCCAATGCGTCCAGGCCTTGGGTGGATTTCTCCGCGAACAACGAATATTCGATCCGGTGAAAGCCAGTGAAGTCCTCGGCCTTTACGCCTTTTTCGTGATCGTCGACACGCGAGTCGATGGACGCATCGAGATCGCTGAACAGCTCGGCAATCGGCTCGATCGACTCGTAATACACCCGCGTCGGCGCGTAGAGCTTCTGCGCGGTGGCCAAGTCGCCTTTCTTCACTGCGTCGGTGAACTGCTGGGTGTGGCTGGCCAGTTCATCGAGCTTTTCGGTGACGTAAATCTTGTAGTCCGACACCGGTCCCACCAGATCCAGCGGTGCAGTCGCGGCAAACGCCGCCAGCGGGGTGTTGAGCAAACCAAGGGTCAGCAATAACGCGAGTGGCGTCTTTTTCATGGGGCGGCTCCAGTGTCGGTTGGGTGTCATGCGGTTTTGTTTTGAGAGGTCGCAGCGAGTAACGAGCGACCGATGAAATCGTCATCGCCGGTCACGCCGGGCAGGGTGAAGAAGTAACCGCCGCCGACCGGTTTGAGATATTCCTCAAGCGGCTCGCCATTGAGTCGGGTTTGCACGGTGATAAAGCCTTTTTCCAGATCGGCCTGATAGCAGATGAACAGCAGGCCCATGTCGAGCTGGCCGTTCTTGTTGACGCCGTTGGAGTAGTTGAACGGCCGGCGCAGGATCAGATTGGCCTGGGTCGCGGCGGTGCGCGGGTTGGCCAGACGAATGTGCGCGTCGAGCCTGGTCAGCTTGCCGGCCGGGTCTTTGCTGTAATCCGGCACTTCGCTTTCCTTGTGGCCGCCGATGGGCGCGCCGCTGCTCTTGACCCGGCCGAGAATGCTTTCCTGTTCCTGCAACGGCGTGCGATCCCAGCGCTCGACGAAGTTGCGGATGATGCGCACCGCTTGATAACTGCCGTGGGCAGCCCAGGCCGGTTCGTCACTGTCCGGTTGTACCCAGACAATCCGCTCCATGGCCTTGGCGTCGTTGGAATCGGGGTTGGCCGAGCCATCGCGAAAACCGAGAAAGTTGCGCGCCGACTGCGCCGGTACACCGGGTTTGGCCGGGGCTTGCGGCGGGACGCTGCCTTCCTGTTTCCAGCGCACCAGCAACAGATCAGGAAGATTCTTGACGATGTCGCGCAGGGCGTGAATGTTGGTGTCGGCGGTGTTGGCGCAGAACTGCAGACTGAGGTCGCCATGGCAGCAATCGGCGTCCAGCGCATCATTGGGAAAGCCGACCATGCGTTGCAGACGCCTGGGCTTTGCCGCCGCCAGACCGAAGCGCTCGTCGAACAGCGAATCGCCGACGGAAACGGTGATGGTCAGGTTGTCCGGGGTGACCACCGGGCCGAGGATGCCGGAGTCCAGCGGTGGCAGTTTCGGGTCGACCTGCGCGACCGGGCCGCCCTTCATCAAAAACGCGATGCGTTCGTTGAGGGTGCGGAACAGCCGCTCGAGGTCTTCGCGATCGCTGGCCAGCACATCGAACGCCACCAGCATCCCGGAGGCCGGGCGCGGGGTGACGATGCCGGCCTGGTGCAGACCGTGGAAATCGTGGCGGTCTTCGGTCTTGTCGCTGCTGGGTGCTTCGGTGACTTGTGCAGGCTGCGCGGCCATGGCCGGGCAGCTCAGCGCCGATCCGGCAAGGGCGACACCGGCGGCGCCCATGCCCATCAGCACGCGACGTCGTTGCAGGTTGAGAGGTTCTGAATCGTTCATCTGTCGTGGTCTTCTGCTTACAGGCCGGAAAGGCCGAGGGCGGGGTCGATGCCATCCATTGCCGCGGCCAGAGCCTTGGCTTTGGCGGCGATCTGCTGGCGTTGCGCGGCGGTCACGGCGTCGTAACTGACGTAGCCATCGGCGGATTTGAACGCGTTGAGCTGGTTGTCGAAGTCACTCATGGCCTGGTCGACATTCGCCAACACGTCAGCGGCGGATTTGCTCAGCATCGGCCGCAGCAGGTCGACGACCTTGCGCGCAGTCTGCGTGTTGGCGGCGAAACCGTTGAGATCGCTGTGGCTGTAGCGTTCCTCTTCGCCGCTGCCGGCGCGCACATCGGCGAGGCTGTTGAGGTTGCGCACGAGGATGCTGACCAATTGCTCCGGCGGCAGCGACTGCGCGAGCAACTGTTGCTTGAGGACGGTGACGTCAGCGAGCAAGCGCTGGGCAATCGGCGCGACATCGTCGAGTTTGCGTTGCTGGAACAGCGCGTATTCGAGGCGATGGAAACCGACAAAGGCCGGATCCTGCTCGCGCTTTTCGAAATAATCGGCGCGGGCATTGATTCGATTGTCGAGCTCGGCCAGGCGCTGCGCCGCCGGCGCCAGGCGCTGATAAGCGGCACGCGCCGGCAGGTACAACGCTTGCGCCTGCGCCAGATCACCACTGGCGATCGCCTGGTTCAGCGCCGTCGCCGCTTTGATCAACGCGCTGCCCTGAACGGCCAGATACACGCGAAATTCCGACAGCGGCCCGACGAACGCCACCATCGAGGGCTTGGCCTTGGCGGCGGCATCGGAAGCGGCCGTCGGTGTGACGTGCAAGGTGCCGCGCGGGTTGCTGAGCAAGCCGCAGGTGATCGCATAGTCGCCCGGTTGCAGGTTGGCGTTGATCACTTGGCTCAGGCCCGGCGCGATGTTTTCCCGCTCTTCGACCACCAGCACGCCGTCGAGAATTTCCCACTCGACCGCACGCTCGGAGCGGTTGACGATGCGGAAACTGGCGCGGCCGGCCGGCACCGTCAGGGCATTCGGCTCGCAACTGTGCGGGTGGATGTTGACGACGATTTCGTCATGGTTGTGCTGACGCTTGGCGGCGGCCATGTTCGAGGCGTACCAGAACAGCCCGCCGGCGGCGATCATCAGCAGCACCGAGCCGGCCAGCGCCCAACGCAGGGCCGGAGGGGTTTGGGTAGTAGACATGAAGGGCCTTATTGGCTGGAAACGGAAGTGGTTGGCGTCGCCTGGCGAGGCGCGGGCATGAAGAACATCACCAGTGCCAGCAGCAGATAAATCAGGTACGCGCCCAAGGTGCTGACGGTCGGCGCATCCTGATAACCGAACATGCCGGCCAGCACCGAGCCCAGCGGGCCGTCCATCGGCAGCGTCGCGCTGAAGTCGAACAACACCGTTTGCAGGTGATTCCACAGCCCGGCTTCATGCAGCGCCTGCACCGAGTTGGCGAGAATCCCGGCGGCGACCACGAGGATGAACAATCCGGTCCACTTGAAGAACGCCGAGAGATTGAGGCGCATGCTGCCGCTGTAGATCAGGAAACCGACAATCACCGCCAGAATCAGGCCGAGCAGGGCGCCAATCGGCGCGCCCGGGCCTTCGCTTTGCTGGAACACGGCGAGCAGGAAGAACACCGTCTCCAGGCCTTCGCGAGCGACGGCGAAGAAAACCATGGCGATCAATGCAATCACTTGATGCCTGGATTGCGTCAGCGCTTGATCCAGTGAGGCTTGCAGCGAGTGCTTGATCGACCGCGCGACCTTGCGCATCCAGAACACCATCGAACTGAGAATGCCCACGGCGACCAGACCGACCACGCCTTCGAACAACTCCTGCTGCTTTTGCGGGAATTCAGCGCTGACCAGCTCCAGACCACCACCGACCAGCAGGGCAAGGGCGGCGGCGAGGAAGACGCCGATCCATACCGCTGGCATCCATTGGCCACGGCCGGTCTGCTGCAAATAACTGGCAATGATGCCGACGATGAGCGCGGCCTCGATGCCTTCGCGCAACATGATCAAAAAGGGAACGAGCATTGGCTAGCCACAGCGATTTAGATAGGAGGCTAAGTTGTAACATAATGACACTCATTCCCAAATGGCATTCATTGACATTTAGCTGAACCTTAGCTGAACAACTGTGATTCCTGTGGGAGCGAGCCTGCTCGCGAATGAGGTATGCCTGTGACATTTGTTTATCTGACACACCGCGTTCGCGAGCAGGCTCGCTCCCACATTGGCCCTGCGGTGACTTCAGCCGCTGGGTTAAGATGCCCACCACCCAAAAAACAACAAGGCTCACCTCGCTCCATGGCAGAAAAAGACACCATTGCCATTCAACTGGTGCGCGAAGCGCTGCTGCAAAGTTGTGCCCCGGGCGCGGCGACGGATGAGGCGTTGAGCAAGGTCGGCATCGATCCGGCTTTGGTGGCGGCCGATGAGGGCAGGGTGCCGGCCTCGCAATACGCCAGACTCTGGCGCCTGCTGGCACGACGCGGTGATGACGAGTTCTTCGGCATGGACCCACGCGCGCTCAAGTCCGGCAGCCTGGCGTTTCTGTGTCGCAGCGCAATGGCGCAACCGACGCTGGCGGCGGCGCTGGATACCGGTCTGACGTTCCTGTCGCTGATGCTGGAAAAACTGCCGGCGCAACTGGTGCATCAGCAGAGCCTGGCGGAAATCGTCCTGCTCGAAGACGACGCCGAACCGCGCCGCGCCTTCACCTATTTCACTTACTGGATGATCGTGCACGGCGTCGCGTGCTGGCTGGCCGGGCGGCGGATTCCGATTCTCGCCATTGAACTGCGCTGCGCCGAACCGGATTTCACTGATGACTATCGGGTGATGTTTTCGGAAAACCTGCGTTTCGAACGTCCGCGAACACGAATGATCTTTTCCGCCGATTGTCTCGATCTGCCGATCAAGCGCAGTGCCGAAGAACTCAAGCGCTTCCTGGCCCAGGCGCCGGCGAACATTCTGGTCAAGTACCGCGACCCCGACAGCCTCGCCAGCCGAATCAAGCAGGATCTGCGGCAAGTGCCCGCCGAGCACTGGCCGGAAACCGAGGCGCTGGCCCAGCAACTGTGCATGTCCGCGTCGACATTACGCCGGCGTCTGGCCGAGGAAGGGCAGACTTATCAGGGTCTCAAGGACAGCGTGCGAAAGGAATTGGCAATCACCTGGCTGGCAGAGCCCTCGATCAGTTTCGTCGAGATTGCTGCACGGCTGGGCTTTGCGGATGCCAGTTCGTTCTACAAGGCGTTTCGCAAATGGTCCGGGTCGAACCCGGGGCATTACCGCACGCTGATCCTCAATGAGGTGGTCTGACCCGACGCCTTCGCGAGCAGGCTCGCTCCCACCCAGGGCCGCGTGACCATTCCCTTAAAAGGCTTGGCCAAACCAGTCAGCCACTTTGATAACTTTGACCATTGCCCCGAGCCCCGCGCGGCGCGACTATCCCTGTGTTGTTTACGGTTCCCAGCCTAATAAAAACACCGAGGGATTCTGGCAATGCGCGATTACTTGTCTGCCACCGAACAGTTCGATTATCAGCACACCGTCGATGCGTCGCTCAGCGGCACGCTCGCGGCACTCAACGCCTGCATCGAATGTTGCGACCGCCATGCGTTGCCCGGGCGCATTGCGTTGTTCTGGGAAGGTCGCGACGGCTCAAGTGCGAGTTACACCTTCACTGATCTGCAAGACAAAGCCGCGCGTTTCGCCAATTTCCTCCTCGCCCAGGGCGTGCAGAAGGGCGACAAGGTCGCCGGCCTGCTGCCGCGCAACGTCGAATTACTCATCACCGTGCTCGCCACCTGGCGCATCGGCGCGGTGTATCAGCCGCTATTCACCGCGTTCGGCCCCAAAGCCCTCGAACATCGCCTGAACAGTTCCGGGGCGAAAGTCGTGGTCACCGACGCGGTCAATCGGCCCAAGCTCAATGAAGTCAGCGCATGCCCGACCATCGTCACCGTTGGTGGCGCCAAAGGTCAGGGCATTGTTCGTGGTGATTTCAGTTTCTGGGCTGAGTTGGCCAACTATTCCAGCGTCTGCGAACCGGTGCTACTGACCGGCGAAGACCCGTTCCTGCTGATGTTCACCTCGGGCACCACGGGGCCGGCGAAAGCGCTGTCAGTGCCGCTCAAAGCCATCGTCGCTTTCCAGAGCTACACCCGCGATGCGGTGGACCTGCGCACTGAAGACGCGTTCTGGAATGTCGCCGATCCGGGCTGGGCGTACGGGATTTATTTCGGCGTGACCGGGCCGTTGGCGCTGGGCCACCCCATTACCTTCTACGATGGCCCGTTCACCCTCGAAAGCACCTGCCGGGTGATCAACAAATACGGCATTACCAATCTCACCGGCTCGCCCACTGCCTATCGCCTGCTGATAGCCGGGGGAGAGGAGTTCGCCAGATCGATCAAGGGCAAACTGCGCATCGTCAGCAGCGCCGGTGAGCCGCTGAACCCGGAAGTGATCCGCTGGTTCGCCGATAACCTCGGCGTGGTCATTCACGATCATTACGGCCAGACCGAACTGGGCATGGTGCTGTGCAACCACCACGGCCTCGAGCACCCGGTGCATGTCGGCGCCGCCGGTTTCGCTTCGCCGGGCCATCGCATCGTCGTGCTCGATGAGCAATACAACGAACTCGGCGTCGGTCAGCCGGGCATCCTCGCCATCGACCGCCCGCAGTCGCCGATGTGCTGGTTCGGCGGCTACGAAGGCGCGCCGACCAAGGCCTTTGTTGGCAACTACTACCTGAGCGGCGACACCGTGGAGTGGAACCCGGACGGCAGCATCAGCTTCGTCGGCCGCAGTGATGATGTGATCACTACTTCGGGCTACCGCGTCGGCCCGTTCGACGTGGAAAGTGCCCTGATCGAACACCCGGCCGTGGTCGAGGCGGCGGTCGTCGGCAAACCCGACCCGGAACGCACCGAACTGGTCAAAGCCTTTGTCGTGCTGAGCGCGCAGTACCGCGCCGCGCCGGAGCTGGCCGAAGAACTGCGCCAACACGTGCGCAAGCGTCTGGCCGCGCATTCGTACCCACGTGAAATCGAATTTGTCAGCGAATTGCCCAAAACCCCGAGTGGCAAGTTGCAGCGCTTTATCTTGCGCAACCAGGAAATCGCCAAGGCTCAAGAGGCCGCGGCGCACAACGTTTCAGCTTGAATCCAAGGAAACACCGTCATGCAGATCGAGAACAAGGTTTTTATCGTCACCGGCGGCGCGTCAGGCCTCGGTGCCGCCAGCGCTGAATTGCTGGTCAGTGCCGGCGCCAAAGTCATGCTGGTCGACATGAACGCCGAAGCCGTCGCCGCGCAGGCCCAGCGCCTCGGTGCGCAAAGTGTGGTTGCCGACATCAGCAATGAAGCTGCCGCCGAAGCCGCTGTGCAGGCGACCGTTGCCGCATTTGGCAGCCTCAACGGCCTGATCAACTGCGCCGGCATCGTGCGTGGCGAGAAGATCCTCGGCAAAAACGGCCCGCACGCCCTGAGCAGCTTCGCGCAAGTGATCAACGTCAACCTGATCGGCAGTTTCAACATGCTGCGCCTGGCCGCTGCGGCCATTGCCGAGAGCGAAGCCAATGCTGACGGCGAGCGTGGTGTGATCATCAACACCGCCTCGGTCGCAGCGTTCGACGGCCAGATTGGCCAGGCCGCGTACTCGGCATCCAAAGGCGCAATCGCCAGCCTGACCCTGCCGGCCGCCCGCGAACTGGCGCGCTTCGGCATCCGCGTGATGACCATCGCACCGGGCATTTTCGAAACGCCGATGATGGCCGGCATGACCCCGGAAGTGCGCGACTCGCTGGCCGCCGGCGTGCCATTCCCGCCGCGTCTGGGCAAGCCCGCCGAATACGCCGCGCTCGTGCGCCATATCATCGAAAACAGCATGCTCAACGGCGAGGTGATCCGTCTCGACGGCGCCTTGCGCATGGCCGCCAAGTAAGGAGGATAGTCATGACTATGTCCAATGATCCGATTGTTATCGTCAGCGCCGTCCGCACACCGATGGGCGGTTTTCAGGGCGAGCTGAAAAGCCTCAGCGCACCGCAACTCGGCGCGGCGGCGATCAAGGCTGCGGTCGAACGCGCCGGTGTCGCCAGTGATGCGGTTGATGAAGTGCTGTTCGGTTGCGTACTGCCTGCCGGCCTCGGCCAGGCGCCGGCACGACAGGCTGCGCTGGGCGCCGGGCTGGACAAATCGACGCGCTGCACCACGGTCAACAAGATGTGCGGCTCGGGCATGCAGACCACCATCATGGCCCACGACATGCTGCTTGCCGGCAGTGCCGACGTGGTGATCGCCGGCGGCATGGAAAGCATGTCCAACTCGCCGTACCTGCTCGATCGCGCCCGCGCCGGCTATCGCATGGGCCATGGCCGCGTGCTCGATTCGATGTTCCTCGACGGCCTCGAAGACGCCTACGACAAGGGCCGCCTGATGGGCACCTTCGCCGAGGATTGCGCCGAGGCCAACAGCTTCAGCCGCGAGGCGCAGGACGCTTTCGCCATTGCCTCGACCACCCGCGCGCAACAGGCGATCAAGGATGGCAGCTTCAAGGACGAAATCGTCCCGCTGACGGTGACCGTCGGCAAAGAGCAGGTAGTGATCAGCAACGATGAACAGCCGCCAAAAGCCAAACTCGACAAAGTCGCCTCGCTGAAACCGGCGTTCCGCGAGGGCGGCACGGTCACCGCGGCCAACTCCAGCTCGATTTCCGACGGCGCGGCCGCGCTGGTGCTGACGCGCCAGTCCCACGCGCAGCAACTGGGCCTCAAGCCGCTGGCGGTGATTCATGGCCACGCTGCGTTCGCTGATACCCCTGGGCTGTTTCCCACCGCACCGATTGGCGCGATCAAGAAACTGGTGAAGAAGACCGGTTGGGCGCTGGATCAAGTGGATCTGTTTGAAGTGAACGAAGCGTTTGCCGTGGTCGGCATGGCGGCGATGACGCACCTGGAGATTCCCCACGACAAGCTCAACGTGCACGGCGGCGCCTGCGCGCTGGGCCATCCGATCGGTGCATCGGGGGCGCGGATTCTGGTGACGTTGCTCGCGGCGCTGCGGCAGAAACAGCTCAAGCGCGGCATTGCAGCGATCTGCATTGGCGGCGGCGAAGCCACGGCCATGGCTGTGGAATGCGTTTACTGAAGGCATCGCCGATCAACTGTGGGAGCGAGCCTGCTCGCGAAGACGTCGTTTCAGCCGGCACATGCGTGACTGAGACACCGCTTTCGCGAGCAGGCTCGCTCCCACAGGGTTCTATGTCGTACTCAGATTTGAAGGAATCACCATGATCCCCAACGAAGACCAAACCCAGATCCGCGACATGGCCCGGCAGTTTGCCGAGGAGCGGCTCAAGCCGTTCGCCGCCGAGTGGGATCGCGAGCACCGTTTCCCCAAGGAAGCCATCGCCGAGATGGCCGAGCTGGGCTTCTTCGGCATGCTCGTGCCGGAGCAGTGGGGCGGCTGTGACACCGGCTACCTGGCCTACGCCATGGCCCTGGAAGAAATCGCTGCCGGCGACGGTGCCTGTTCGACGATCATGAGCGTGCACAACTCGGTCGGCTGCGTGCCGATTCTCAAGTTCGGCAATGACGACCAGCGCGAGCGCTTCCTCAAACCGCTGGCCAGCGGCGCCATGCTCGGCGCCTTCGCGCTGACCGAACCGCAGGCCGGTTCCGATGCCAGCAGCCTGAAAACCCGTGCGCGGCTGGACGGCGATCACTACGTGCTCAACGGCTGCAAACAGTTCATCACCTCCGGGCAGAACGCCGGCATCGTGATCGTGTTTGCCGTGACTGACCCGAGCGCCGGCAAACGCGGGATCAGCGCGTTTATCGTGCCGACCGACTCGCCCGGCTACAAAGTCGCGCGAGTCGAAGACAAACTCGGCCAGCACGCCTCCGACACCTGCCAGATCCTCTTCGAAGATGTGAAAGTGCCGGTGGCCAACCGCCTTGGCGAGGAGGGCGAGGGCTACAAGATTGCCTTGGCCAACCTTGAAGGCGGCCGCGTCGGTATCGCCTCACAAGCCGTCGGCATGGCCCGCGCCGCATTCGAAGCCGCCCGTGATTACGCCCGCGAGCGAGACACCTTCGGCAAGCCGATCATCGAGCATCAGGCCGTGGCGTTCCGCCTGGCGGACATGGCCACGCAAATTGCCGTCGCCCGGCAGATGGTGCATTACGCCGCAGCCTTGCGTGACAGCGGCCAACCGGCGCTGGTCGAGGCGTCGATGGCCAAGCTGTTCGCCTCGGAAATGGCCGAGAAGGTCTGTTCCATGGCCTTGCAAACCCTCGGCGGTTACGGTTACCTCAACGACTTCCCGCTGGAACGCATCTACCGCGACGTGCGCGTCTGCCAGATCTACGAAGGCACCAGCGACATTCAGCGCATGGTCATTTCGCGCAATCTCTGACAAGGAATTTTTATTCATGACTTACGAAACGATTCTGCTGGAAACCCGCGACCGTGTTGGCCTGATCACCCTCAATCGGCCACAGGCATTGAACGCGCTGAACGCGCAACTGGTCAGCGAAGTGAACCACGCGCTCGATACGCTGGAAGCCGATGCGCACATTGGCTGCATCGTCCTCACCGGTTCGAAAAAAGCTTTCGCCGCCGGCGCCGACATCAAGGAAATGGCTGAGCTGACCTATCCGCAGATCTACATGGACGATCTGTTCAGCGACAGCGATCGAGTGGCCAACCGACGCAAGCCGATCATCGCAGCGGTCAACGGCTTTGCCCTTGGCGGCGGCTGTGAACTGGCGCTGATGTGCGACTTCATTCTGGCTGGCGACAACGCCAGATTCGGCCAGCCGGAAATCAACCTCGGCGTGCTGCCGGGCATGGGCGGCACCCAGCGCCTGACCCGCGCCGTGGGCAAAGCCAAAGCCATGGAAATGTGCCTGAGCGGGCGCATGATCGACGCGGTAGAAGCCGAGCGTTGCGGCATCGTCGCGCGCATCGTGCCGAGCGATGAGCTGCTTGATGAAGCGCTGAAAGTCGCAGCGGTGATCGCCGGCAAGTCATTGCCGATTGCGATGATGATCAAGGAGAGCGTCAACCGCGCGTTCGAGGTCAACCTGAGCGAAGGCGTGCGCTTTGAGCGACGGGTGTTCCATGCCGCGTTTGCGACGCAGGATCAGAAGGAAGGGATGGCGGCGTTTATTGCAAAGCGTGAGGCTGCATTCCAAGGCAAATAGTGTGTGAGCTTCAAAAGCCCCTCACCCTAGCCCTCTCCCCAAGGAGAGGGGACTGACCGCCTGATATGGGCAAATTACGCCGACCTGAAAGGTTGCCGCTGAATCCGTAACCGACTCGGTCGGCTCCCTCTCCCTGGGGAGAGGGCTGGGGTGAGGGGAAGGGCCAACGCCATTACAACTGATAGTTCTTCAAATCCCGCGCAATCACCATCCGCTGTATCTCGCTCGACCCTTCATAGATCTGAGTAATCCGCGCGTCGCGGTAGTACTTCTCGACCGGGTAATCCTCCAGATAGCCATAGCCGCCATGAATCTGGATCGCCGACGAACAGACCTTCTCGGCCATTTCCGAAGCAAACAGCTTGGCCTGCGAAGCCTCGGACAAGCATGGTTTGCCCGCCGTCCTCAGCCGCGCCGCATGGAGGATCAGCAACCGCGCGGCGTTGATCTGCATGTGCATGTCAGCCAGCAGATTGGCGATGGTCTGGTGCTCGATGATCGGCTTGTCGAATTGAACCCGGTCTTTCGAGTAGGCCAGCGCCGCTTCAAATGCTGCCCGGGCGATACCCAATGCCTGCGCGGCGATGCCAATGCGTCCGCCTTCAAGGTTGGACAGGGCAATCGCCAGACCTTTGCCGCGCTCGCCGAGCAGATTGGTCTCGGGGATGCTGCAGTTGTTCAGCGTCACCGCGCAGGTGTCGGAAGCACGGATGCCCATCTTGTGTTCGGTGCGATCGACGATGAAACCCGGTGTGTCGGTCGGTACCAGAAACGCTGACAGGCCTTTTTTGCCGAGATCCGGATCGGTCACAGCGAAGACGATCGCCAGTTTCGCCCGCTTGCCATTGCTGACAAATTGCTTGGCACCGTTGATCACCCATTGGCCGTCGCGCAGTTCGGCGCGGGTGCGCAGGTTGTGCGCTTCGGAACCGGCCTGGGGTTCGGTCAGGCAGAAGCAACCGATGGTCTGTCCACTGGCCAGATCAGCCAGCCAGGTTTGTTTCTGTTCGTCGCTGCCGTAGTTGAGCACCGGCCCGCAGCCGACCGAGTTGTGGATGCTCATGAACGCGCCGGTTGCGCCGTCACCGGCAGAGATTTCCTCAACCGCCAGGGCATAGGCGACGAAATCGACGTAGGTGCCGCCCCATTCTTCCGGCACAACCATGCCGAGCAGGCCCAGCTCACCCATCTTCGCCACCAGGGCGTCGTCGATCCAGCCAGCCTTTTCCCAGGCCTGGGCGTGGGGCGCGATTTCGCCACGGGCAAAATCCCGGGCCATGTCGCGGATCATCACTTGTTCTTCAGTCAGTTCGAGATCGTGCATGACTCAGCTCCCGCTCTCATCAAAACCATGGAAGAAGCTCGCAACCTGCGCAGCGTCCAGCTCAGCGACGGTTGGCGGGTTCCAGCGCGGTGACTTGTCCTTGTCGATCAACAGGGCGCGCACGCCTTCGATCAGGTCGCCACGGGCAAACCACTGGCGGTCCAGATGCAGCTCCAGCGCAAAGCAATTCTCCAGACTCAGGTGCCTGCCGCGACGGAGCATTTCCAGGGTTACGGCCATGGCCAGCGGCGAGCGGGTTTCCAGCAGATCCGCCGTGGTGACCGCCCATTCGTGGCTGTCGGCGACGGTGACGGCGCGCAATTGCTCGATCATGCTCGGCACGTCGGGCAGGGCGAAGAAGTGGTCGATGGCCGGGCGCAGCGCCTCAAGTGGGGCATCCGGCAGGGTTTGTACGGCGTGCTTGGCCAGCAGGTTCTGCAGCGACTTCAGCGGCGTGTCCTGCCACTCCATCTGATCGAGTTTCTCGTCGAGCAGGGCCAGTTTGCTGCTGTCCAGATACCAGTCGGCGAGGCCGCAGTACAGCGCATCGGCAGCGCGAATCTGCACGCCGCTGACGCCCAGATAAATCCCCAGTTCACCGGGAATGCGTGGCAGGAAATAACTGCCGCCGACGTCGGGGAAATAACCGATGGCCACTTCCGGCATCGCCAGTCGGCTCTTATCGGTGACCACGCGCAGATCGGCGCCTTGTACCAGGCCCATGCCACCGCCGAGGACGAAACCGTCCATCAGGGCCAGCACCGGTTTGCGGTAGTGATGAATCGTCAGGTCGAGGGCGTATTCCTCGACAAAGAAATCTTCGTGCAGCGTGTCGCCGCTCTTGTAGCTGTCGTACAGCGAACGAATATCACCGCCGGCGCAGAAAGCCTTTTCGCCGGCACCGCGCAATACCACGGCGTGCACATCGGCGTCAGACGCCCAGGCATCGAGCTGCTGTTGCAGCAGACGCACCATGTCCAGGGTGATTGCATTGAGGCCCGCAGGGCGGTTGAGGGTCAGGTGGCCGATATGATTGCGCACCTCGGCCAGCACGTCGTTTGGTATGGCATCCATGGACGGGGTCCGCCGGGATGAAGCCTGAGCTGTCATCTGTAACTCCCTGCTTTTTATTGTCTTTATTCGAAAAGCCCGCGCGCGGGCGTTAGCGGATCGTAACAGTGCAAATTTGTCGTGTACAACGGGGATATGTGCAGGGGGAATCTGCGTTTTTACATGCCTCGAAATTGCGTGGTTATCGGAAGGTTTCGCTGATGCTGCGGCGCTTGGCGTGCAGTTCGCTGGCGTGGATCAGGCGTTCGAGGTCTTCGGGGGTGACGTCGATGAAGGCTTCCATGTCGGCCAGCGCCAGTTTCAAGTCTTCGGCGGTAATCGCCTGGCGGTCGACCGGGACCACTGGCGGTGCCGGGTCGGCAGCGCGTTTCGGATAGCGGATGCGGGTCAGGTTGTTATAGGCCAGCGCGCTGATGAGCATGCACAGGGCGCCTAGCATGACCGGCTCCATGGCTTTCCAGTCCATGGCGATGGTTGCAGGGTCGGCGAGCACCAGGGTCAACGCCAATGCGCCGGCCGGCGGGTGCAGGCAACGCAGCCAGCACATCAGAATCACCGCCATGCCGGCGGCGAGGCAGGCGCTGCCCAGCGTGCGGCCAAGCACATGGGCCACCAGCAAGGCGACCACGCCAGCACACAGGTAGCCGCCGAGAATCGACCATGGCTGGGCGAGGGCGCCGGAGGACACGGCGAACAGCAGCACCGCCGAAGCGCCGAGCGGGCCGACCAGGTGAAAGGCTACGTCATGGCCGAACACCTGCGCGCACATCCACACGCTGAACAGCGTGCCCAAGGCCATGCCGATCGCGGCACGGCTCCATTCAGTGGGGCGGGTGTTGATGGCAGCGGGCAACCAGCGAGCAAGCATGTAGAACTGATCCTTTACAAAAATCCGGGGCAAAAAAAAGGACTTGTCCGGCATATCCGGAAAGCCCTCGAAGCGTTCCAACATTGGGGGAGGAACGCGCGTAGTTTGCCGATCAAACTCGATGCTGACAAATTCATATAAATGCAGTTTTAGTGCACTATTTTTGCATTGAACGGGTGCGCCGCGCGCTGACGAAGCATAGATAACCGCCCAGCGCCGCCAAGCCGCTCAGGGCGTAGAACATGCTCGGCGCCGGTGTATGCATCAGCAGAAACCCGCACAGCACCGGGCTCGCCCCACCGCCGAGTGCCGCCAGGTTCTGCGCGCCGTAGTAGCTGCCGCGCAGTGCCTCCGGGGCGAGGGTATCCACGAAGAGGAAGTCTGCCGGGTAAATGATCATTTCGCCCAAGGTGAAGATGAACATCGCCACGCACCAGCCGAGCAGGCTGTCCGCCACACTGAAGCCAATCAACCCGACGATGAACAGCGCAGTGCCGCCAGCAATCCAGTGACGCAGGTGTTCGCGGCTGAGCCAGCGACCGACCTGGTATTGCAGCAGGATTACTGTGATTGCGTTGCAGGCGAGCAGGGCGGCCATGGTGTCCAGGGTCTGTTGCTGGGTGTGGGTGACCAGCAGGTATTGCGACAGGTACAGGGTGAAGCGTCCGTGCACCAACGTGCTGAGCAGGCAGCCAAGGGTGAACAGCACCATCGTTCTGTCGTTTTTCAGGATCATCAGCGTGTTGAGAAAACTCTGCGGCGCGCTGGCGGCTGTTATCGGACGGACATCGCGGACTGCGCCGAGCAGCAGAAAAATACTGCCAATGGCGATCGCACCGGCAACGATGAACGGCGCGGACGGCTGCACCCCGGCAATCACCACGCCAATCATCGGTCCGACGGCGTAGCCGATATTGGTCAGCGTGTAATTGAGGGAAAACGCCTTGACCCGCTGGCCCACCGGCAGGTTTTCACTGAGGATCGCCTTGGAGCCGATCAGGAACAGCGCCGACGCGGTTTCGCTGATGATCAGCACCAGGGTGACCAGATACAGGTTCTGCGCGAAGGTCAGCAGGATCAGGCCGATACCGCTGGAGAGCATGGCCACAATCAGCAACTGGCGCTTGTCCAGCTTGTCGATGATGTAGCCGCCGTACAGCGACAGCAGCGTGGCGCTGAACACGGCGATGCCGAGCAGCAAGCCGACATCCTGCGGATTGAGGCCAAGCTTGTTGCTCAGGAACAGTGTCAGCAACGGGCTGACCAGGGCGCGGCTGATGACCACGGTCAGCGAGCTGATCATCAACCGGCGAATGAACGGCGAATACATGGCCACGGAAGGGGAATGTCCTTATTCGGGAAGCCTGGGCGAACGCCATCCTCTCTGGGCAGCCGCCACCGGTCAAGCTGATACACCAGCGTCCCTCGGAGCACATGATTTCCCTGTGGGAGCGAGCCTGCTCGCGAAGGCGGCGGATCAGTCACCTCTAATGTCGCTGACATACCGTATTCGCGAGCAGGCTCGCTCCCACAGGGTCTGTGTAGCTCACAATTTGCAATGACTCCCACAGGGCCGGTTCAAGCCACATCCGACTCCGCCGGCCTCTGCCGCAAGGTGATCGGCAACTTGCACGATTCACCGCGCCCTATCGGGAAATACTGGAAACCATTGCGCGCCAGGCGTCCGGCGTCGTACAGGTTGCGGCCGTCGAAGATGACCGGGCTGTTGAGGCGCTGTTTGATCAGCTCGAAATCCGGGGCTTTGAACTGTTGCCATTCGGTGCAGATGATCAGCGCATCGGCGCCGGCCAGTACCGATTCCGGCGTGCCCATCAGCATCAGTTTTGATTCGTTTGGATAGAGATTCTGGGTTTCCACCATGGCTTCCGGATCAAACGCGCGCACGCTGGCCCCGGCAGCCCATAAATCTTCGAGCAGAACCCGGCTCGGTGCGTCGCGCATGTCGTCGGTGTTGGGTTTGAACGCCAGGCCCCACAGGGCAAAGGTCCTGCCGCGCAAATCGCCCCGGTAGAACGCGTTGATGCGTTCAAACAGCTTGTGCTTCTGCCGCTGGTTGACCGCCTCAACCGCTTGCAGCAGATCACTGGAGCAATGCGCCTGTTCGGCACTGTGAATCAAGGCGCGCATGTCTTTGGGAAAACACGAACCGCCGTAGCCGCAACCCGGATAGATAAAGTGATAGCCAATCCGCGTATCGGCACCGATGCCCTGGCGCACTGATTCGATGTCCGCGCCGAGGTGCTCGGCGAGTTCGGCGATCTGGTTGATGAAACTGATCTTGGTCGCCAGCATGCAGTTGGCGGCGTATTTGGTCAGCTCGGCGCTGCGCAGGTCCATGAACAGGATGCGGTCATGGTTGCGGTTGAATGGCGCGTACAGATCGCGCATCACATCGCGCACTTCCGCGCCTTCGCAACCGATGACGATACGATCCGGCCGCCGGCAATCAGCAACCGCTGAACCTTCCTTGAGAAATTCCGGGTTGGAGACGATATCAAACTGCAGCAGGCGGCCAATCTTGATCAGGGCCTTTTCGATGTGGCTGCTCAAAGCGTCACCCGTGCCCACCGGCACCGTGGATTTTTCCACCACGATCAACGGCTGCTGGCGATGCCGGGCAATCGCGTCGCCGACCGACAACACGTAGCGCAGGTCCGCCGAGCCGTCCTCGCGTGACGGCGTGCCCACCGCGATGAACGCAACCCGCCCATGCAACACCGCAAACCGCTCATCAGTGGTGAATTGCAGGCGCTGCGAATCCAGGCCCTCACGCACCAGGCTAGCCAGCCCCGGCTCGAAAATACTGACGTGGCCCTGGCGTAACTGCTCGATCTTCTGCGCGTCGACATCCATGCACACCACGTCGTGACCGACCTCGGCCAGCACCGCCGCTTGCACCAGACCGACGTAACCACTGCCAAACACCGTGATCTTCATGCCGCACTCCTGTTCGCAGTCCCTGCATTGAACATAAGAGCGCGATGTTTCAGTTCGCCTACCGTGCAGATAAAGCCGCAAACAGACCGTTCGGGGAATGCCCGATTGACTTTTACGGCCTCGAACGGCAGGTTGTCGGCCTTTCGCGGCAACCCCTGTCATTGAGTCACGCCGTTTTTTTGCGTTTCATTTCATGCATTTATTGTTTTTGTTGAATCGTTTTTTATTTCAAGGCCGTTTCGTTTGAGTGATTTGTCGAGTACCCAACCTGCACCGTCCACCAGCAATCCGCTGACCGTTTACCTGGCACGACTGGCACCTTCCAGCCAGTTGACCATGCGCTATGTGCTGCAAGATGCCGCTGACCGCCTCGGTTTCGAGGACGTCGATATCGAAGAAATCCCTTGGCACGGCCTGCAACCGGAAGACGTGGTGGCGCTGGTCGCCGCTTTGCGTGCCGACGGTTATGCACCGAACACCTCTTCGCTGTACGTCAACGCCGTGCGCGGGGTGATGAACGAGGCGTGGCGCATGAGCCTGATCAGCCAGGATCACCTGTTGAAGATGCGTTCGGTCAAGGGCATAGCCGGCACACGGCTGTCCCAGGGGCGCAACCTCAAGCGCACGCTGATTCACGAACTGATGGAAGTCTGCGCTGCCGACCCGCGCCCGCAGGGCTTGCGTGATGCGGCGGTGATAGCGTTGCTGTACGGCACCGGCATGCGCAAGTCGGAATCGGTGGATCTGGATCTGAGTCAGGTCGACTTCAACGAACGCAGCCTGACCGTTACCGGCAAGGGCAACAAACAGCTGATCAAGTACGCGCCGGCCTGGGCCTTTGCCAAGCTCGACGCCTGGCTGGAACTGCGTCGTTCACAGCTCAAGGAAGGCGAGAGCGACGATGCATTCCTGTTCAATCGCATACGCCGGGGCAGCCACATCACCCGCGAGCGCATCACCAAACACGCGATTTACTACATCGCCCGCCAGCGCGGTACGCAGGTCGGGGTGAAAATCATGCCCCACGATTTTCGGCGTTCGTTCATCACCCGGGTGATCGAAGAGCACGACCTGTCGATCGCGCAGAAACTGGCGCATCACAGCAATATCCAGACGACCGCCAACTACGATGTGCGCGATGACAACGAGCGGCGGCGGGCGGTGGATCGCTTCGATTTGTGACGCGTTTAGCCCGATGAAGGGCAATTGCGCGCGGCCGTCGCAGCCTGAGTGATTTGTGCAGCAAGCCGTTTGACGTTGTTCTGTTGCGCAGTCACCAGCTCTTCGATGCTTGGCCCTGAAGGCGTCTGCAACACCGAGCGACAGGTCAGTAGCGCCGCGTCTTCAGCACCCAGCGGGCGCATTCGCCATTTCACGTCGATCAAGGCGTACTGGCCGGGAATCGAATCGAAGCGCTGCACGTCGATACGCACCGAGGCGCGCTGCTGGCCGACACCGCTGCTTAATTGATCGACCAGCGCGCCGCGCAACTCATCAGCAAGAGTGGCGCTCCACCAATCGGTTTCCAGAATCGCCACGCCACTATTGCCCTGGCGAATCACAATCTGCGCGCGATCGACCTGTGGCGGCACGCTGATGCTTTCAATGGCGATGTCGGCACCGTTGCGGCTGGCACCCGGTTGCGCCGGGGTCAGTGTGTGAAAGCTGATCGGGTCGCTACGGCACGCAGTCAGCAGCACGAAGGCAGCGAGCACGGTGATCTTCAACGGTAAAGCCATGGATGCAGCTCCTGTGCTCAATTGCGTGGCGGTCCTTTGAGGTCCAGCGGCGCGGCGTTGTCGGGACGCCCGCGAATCAGCGACTCAGGGTGGCGACCGAGGTAATCCGACAGCTCTCGCAACGAGCGCGACATGCGCCCGAGTTCGTCTAGGGTCTCGGTGAGTTGCTCACGTTGCGGTGAGTCCTCGGCGAGGGTCGAATTGGCCGACTGCAACGTCTTGCTGACATCGGCGAGGGTGCTCTGTACACCCGGCAGAGTCCTGGCGTTGAACTGCTTCAGGCCCTTGCGCAGCTCGACCAGATTGCCGTCGAGGTTGCTGGCGATGCGTTCAACCGGCAATGCGTTGATCTTGTTGACCATCGCCTCGAGTTTTTCCTGCAACTGTTCGAGGCTGCCGGGAACGGTCGGAATGGTGACCGGCCTTGCCTTGGGGTCGAACGCGACTTTCGGCGCTTTGGGGTAGAAATCCAGCGAGATATACAACTGTCCGGTTAGCAGGTTGCCATTGCGGGCCTGGGCGCGCAGGCCATTTTCAATGAACGTGCCGATCAGGCGCGCGCCGGTGGCTTCGTCGTTTTCGTCGCCATGGTAGGTCTTGAGAATCTTCGCGTGGGCACGGCCGAGTCGCTGCGGATAAATGACAATGCCGACATTCACCGGAAAGGTGCGCTTGACCTCGTCGAAGTCGAGATTGACCGCCACCACCCGGCCGATTTCAATACCGAGAAACTCGACAGGCGCATCCACCTTGAGTCCGCGCAAGGCCTGATCAAACCGCAGCGCCAGGTATTGCGCCTTGCCGTCGGGCGGGGCGAGGGCGGCGGTCTGGTTGGCAAACAGCTCGAAACTCTTGTCGTCGCTGGCCGGCTTATCGTCGGGGCTGTAGTCCGGGGCGCGGAAAGCGATGCCGCCCACCAGCAGGGTCGACAGCGATTCGGTTTTCACCGCAAAGCCGTTGGCGCCGACATTGATGTCGATGCCACTGGCGTTCCAGAAGCGGGTGTTTTCGGTGACGTAGGCATCGTTGGGCGAATGCACGAACACTTCGATGTTGACGCCTTTGCCGTCCGGGTCCAGCGCGTAGGACACAACCTGGCCAACCGGAATCTTGCGGTAATAAACGGGGGAGCCGATGTCCAGCGAGCCAAGGTCTGCGGTGTGCAGCGTAAAGCGTTTGCCCGGTTCGCCGTAGGTGATCGGCGGCGGGTTCTCCAGACCTTTGAAGTTTTTTGAGCGGGTATTGGCCTGACCAATGTCGGCGCCGATGTAATCGCCCGACAGCAGCGTATCGATGCCCGAGACGCCGCCGGCGCCAATGCGCGGACGCACGACCCAGAATTGCGAGTCCTCGCGGGTGAAGGCTTCGGCTTGCTTGGCGAGTTTGATCGTGGCGTTGACGTGTCTATGGTCGTTGGCCAGTTCGACGTCGGAGACATGGCCGATGACTACGTTGCGGTACCGGACTTCGGTCTTGTTCGCGGTCAGGCCATCGCCGGTCTTGAAGGTAACGGTGATGACCGGGCCTTCCTGAAGGATGTTGTGAATCACCAGCGAAATCCCGACCAGCACCGCCACAATCGGCACGATCCATACCAGTGAAATCGCGAAACGGCGGGTTTTGATCGGCGCCTGACCGGGTGCTCGCGGCTCATCGCTGGCTGACGACTTCATCCATGTCCTCCTCAATTAATCGGGCCCTGAGCGTCGGGAACGCAAAAGCACTTCATCAATATAGAAGTGCTTGGCGATAGAGCAAATGTGTATAGCTGGCGTGGGACGCGATTGCGGTGCAAGGAGCTGCCGAACGCTGCGATCTTTTAATCGAGTTGGGAACGCGGAGCGTCCCGGGCTGCGTTCCCACGCAGAGCGTGGGAACGATCAGTGTAAGCGCCTGTTAACCGAGCATTTCGCGCAGGCGATACCAGAACATGCCCAGCGCCAGCAGCGGCGAACGCAAGGCCGGGCCACCGGGGAAGGTCATGTGCGGCACGCCGCTGAACACGTCCATGCCTTGGCTGTGCCCGGCATGAATGGCTTCGCCCAACAACTTCGCGCACCAGTGCGTGACGTTGAGGCCATGACCGGAATAACCCTGCGCGTAAAACACGTTCGGGTGCTGCTTGAGCCGGCCAACCTGAGGAAAACGGTTGGCGGTAATGCCGATCTTGCCGCCCCATTGGTAGTCGATTCGCACATCGGCCAGTTGCGGGAACACCTTGAGCATTTTCGGGCGCATATAGGCGGCGATGTCCGCCGGATCGCGCCCGGAATAATGACAAGCGCCGCCAAACAGCAACCGTCGATCAGCCGAGAGTCGGTAATAGTCCAGCCCGACTTTTTGATCGCACAACGCCAGGTTCTGCGGAATCAACTGCGTGGCGCGGCTTTCGTCCAGCGGCTCGGTGGCGATGATGTAACTGCCGGCGGGCAGCACCTTGCCGCTGAGTTTCGGCTCGAGGTCATCCAGATGCGCGTTGCAGCCGAGCAACAGGCTGCCGGCGCGCACTGAACCCGTGGCGCAACGGACCTCGACAGTCGGGCCATGGAGGATTTCCAGCACCGGACTCTGCTCAAAGATACGCACGCCCAGCGATGCCGCGAGACGCGCTTCGCCCTGGACCAGATCAAGCGGATGCAAGTGCCCCGAACCCATGTCGATCAATCCGCCGGCGTACACACCGGCGTCGACCACTTGCTGCCGGATCTGCTCCGTCCCGACCAGCCTCGTTGCGTGGGCATAGTCGAGTTCGGCGAGGCTGTCCTGTTCCTGCTTGAACGCGGCGAATTGCGCGGCGGTGTTGGCCAGTTCGCAAAAGCCCCAGCGCAGATCACAGTCGATGGCGTTTTCAGTGATGCGCTGGCGCACCAGCTCCACCGAATCGATGCCGGCGCGCTGCAGATAGCGCACGCCGTCCTGGCCGACGTAACGGGCGAAACCCTCGACTTCATGGCCGATACCGCGAATCAGCTGACCACCGTTGCGCCCGCTGGCGCCCCAGCCGATACGTCGCGCCTCGAGCAACACCACCGACAAACCGCGCTGCGCCAGCTCAATCGCGGTATTGACGCCAGTGAAGCCGCCACCGATTACGCAGACGTCGGCAAGCAAATCACCATCCAGGGCAGGGTAGGGCGTGCTCGCCCGCGCAGAAGCGGCGTAATAAGAGCCGGTGTGTTGTGCGCTGTGCTGATTCATTTGTTCGACTTCACTTTGCTCCACGACCGGGTCATCAGACGCATGATCGCCTGGGGCGGGGTCGAGGAAATGTAGAGTTTGTCGAGCACCGACTGCGGCGGATAAACCTCAGGGTTGTTGACCAGTTCCTCATCCATGAACGGCTTGGCCGCCGGGTTCGGATTGGCGTAGCCGACGGTGGCGCTGACCTTGGCGATCACCTGCGGATCGAGCAGGTAATTGATGAAGGCGTGCGCCTCTTTGGCGTTGCTCGCATCGGCTGGGATCGCCAGCAGATCGAACCACAGGTTGGCGCCTTCCTTGGGGATGGCGTAAGCGATATTCACACCGTTCTTGGCTTCCTTGGCGCGGTTGGCTGCCTGGAACACATCGCCGGAGTAACCGAACGCGACGCAGATGTCACCATTGGCCAGGTCCGACACGTACTTGGAAGAATGGAAATAGGTGATGTACGGGCGGATGCTCAGGAGCTTGGCTTCGGCCTTTTTGTAGTCTTCAGGGTTTTCACTGCGCGGGTCCATGCCCATGTAGTTGAGGATGGCCGGGAAGACTTCGTCGGCGGAATCCATCATCGACACGCCGCACTGGCTGAGCTTCTTCAGATTCTCGGGTTCGAACAGCACGGCCCAGGAATCGATGTGGTCGATGCCGAGCACTTGCTTGACCTTATCGACGTTATAACCGATGCCGTTGGTGCCCCATAAATAGGGAACCGAGTGCTCATTGCCTGGATCATTTTTCTCTAGCAATTCAAGCAGTTTCGGGTCCAGGTTCTTCCAGTTTGGTAACTGTGAACGGTCGAGCTTCATAAACGCGCCGGCCTTTACCTGACGGGCGAGGAAATGGTTGGACGGCACCACCACGTCGTATCCGGTGCGACCGGCGAGGAGTTTGCCTTCAAGGGTTTCGTTGGAGTCGAAGACGTCGTAGATCACCTTGATCCCGGTCTTGCTCTGGAAGTCGGCGAGGGTGGTTTCACCGATGTAGTCGGTCCAATTGTAGACACTGACCTGGGGCTCGGCGTGGGCTACGGCACTGAACAGCACGCTCAGCGCGACCGGGAGTACGGATTTCAATAAACGCATATCGACACCTCTTCTTGTAATGATCGTTCCCACGCTCTGCGTGGGAATGCCGCAACGGACGCTCCGCGTTCGGCTTTGGATGGGACGCAGAGCGTCCCGGGATGCGGTCCCACGCGGGAGCATGGGAACGATCAACTGTGCGGCCGTCTTCGCGAGCAGGCTCGCTCCCGCAGGGACGGGGGCGCTGTCAGACGCTCAGCAGCAGGAACTCACGCTCCCACGAGCTGATCACGCGCTTGAAGTTTTCATGCTCGGCGCGTTTGACCGCGACGTAGCCGCGGACGAATTTACTGCCCAGGTACTCGGCCACCTTCGGGCACTCTTCCATCTGCGTCAGGGCTTCTTCGATGGTGATGGGCAGGCGCAGATTGCGCCGTTCGTAGGCCCGGCCTTCGACCGCCGCGCTCGGCTCGATCTTCTCGACCATGCCGATGTAGCCGCACAGCAGGCTTGCGGCAATCGCCAGATACGGGTTGGCGTCGGCGCCGGGCAAGCGGTTCTCCACGCGCATCGATTCCGGCCCCGATGTCGGCACTCGCAGGCCGACCGTGCGGTTCTCTTCGCCCCATTCGACGTTGACCGGCGCCGAGGTGTCCGGCAGGAAGCGGCGGAACGAATTGACGTTCGGCGCGAACATCGGCAGGACTTTCGGGATGTATTTCTGCAAGCCACCGATGTGATGACGGAACAGCTCGCTCATGTTGCCCTCGGCATCGGCGAAAATCGGCTGACCCGTCGCGATCTCGACCACGCTCTGGTGCAGATGCATGGCGCTGCCAGGCTCGTCGCCGATCGGCTTGGCCATGAACGTCGCGGTGACGTTGTGCTTGAGCGCCGCTTCGCGCAGGGTGCGCTTGAACACGGTGATCTGGTCGGCCAGATCCAGCGCATCGCCATGACGGAAGTTGATTTCCATCTGCGCCGGGCCGTCTTCGTGGATCAGCGTGTCGAGATCCAGGCCTTGCAGTTCGCACCAGTCGTAGACGTCTTCGAACAGCGGATCGAATTCGTTGGCGGCATCGATCGAGAACGACTGGCGCCCGCTTTCCGCACGGCCCGAACGACCCAGTGGTGCCTTGAGCGGCAGGTCCGGATCTTCACAGCGCTGGGTCAGGTAGAACTCCATTTCCGGCGCGACAATCGGCTTCCAGCCCTTATCGGTGTAGAGCTGCAGAACTTTTTTCAGCACGTTGCGCGGCGACAGTTCGATCGGATTGCCAAACTTGTCGAAGGTGTCGTGGATGACGATGGCGGTCGGCTCGATGGCCCACGGAATGACGTACACGGCGTCGGAAACCGGTTTGCACACCATGTCGATGTCGGCCGGGTCGAGCAGGTCGTAGTAGATGTCGTCGTCGACAAAATCCCCGGTTACCGTTTGCAGCAGCACGCTCTCCGGCAGGCGCATGCCGCGCTCATGCAGGAACTTGTTGGTCGGTGCAATCTTGCCGCGGGCGATGCCGGTCAGGTCGCTGACCACGCATTCGACTTCGGTAATCTTGTGATCTTTCAGCCAGGTGAACAGCTGATCGAAAGGGGCGTTCATAAAGACCTCGTTATTGGTTTTGTAGACGCCGGGGAGGGCGGGTTTCATCTTCCGCCCCTTCCCCTGTGGCGCGTTGGCGACTATCTTGGGCGCGGCTTGCGATTCCATCTATCCACTTTCAGCAGCACCAAAGTGCACCAAAAGAGTGCGCAAGGTCACCCCATGACAACGTGCAATCCGCTTCAGGTACAAGCGTTCAACACCGCCGACGTGGCCGAGCAAATCCGCGCTACACCGGGCTGGGTCCAGCATTACCAGCAGATGTCGCCGGGACATTTCGCCGGGCAGATTCGCTATCTCGATCTGCAGGGCGTCGAGGTTTACGAAGAACAGATGAACACCCGGGTCGAGCAGAATTTCAGTGCGCCATCCGGGGCTCTGGCGTTCTGCTTTGATCGCAGCGACAACGCGCTGTACCTGCTCAACGAAGAGAGCCGCAACATCTGGATCACCCCAGAGAACTACCGGGAAATCGCCGTGGTATTTGGTCCGGACTTCGTCCGCGTGCACGGTTTGCAAGTGGCGAAACTCGAAGGGTTGTTCATGGCACCGCTGAACTGCGGACAGAACGCTTTGTTCAGCGGCTGGTTAAGCTCGATTCTCACGAAGTTGTCGCAAGCTGCTGATCCACTTGATAAAGATCGCCTGACTCAACAGTTGCTTGAGGACTGCCTGTTCATCCTCGACAACGCTCACACCAGCCTTGATCGCAGCGGATTGCAGCGGCGCAACAACGAACGCCAAATCATCAAAAGAGTGGGGGAGTGGGCGGCTGATTCGCCGGAAGACACGGTTAATCTGCTCGAACTTTCTCACGTCGCCGGCGTGCCGCTGCGCCAGTTGCAACAGGCTTTCAAGGCCTACACCGGGATGACCCCGAGCCACTGGTTACGGCTGAGGCGGCTGAACAGTGCGCACCGTGAATTGCTCAAGCGCAGGCCCACGGAAACCACCGTTGCCGAAGTGGCGATGCGTTGGTCGTTCTGGCATCTGGGGCGGTTTTCCAGCAGTTACCGCGCGCTGTTCAAGGAGCTGCCGAGCGAAACGCTCAAGCGCTGAGCAGAAAAAGGCTTTGTGTCCTTCGAGAAGTTAAATAGAATCAGTCTCATTTGAATCTACCTTCGCGCAGGGTCTCTTGAGATGATTGAAGCTACGTCACCGTCGGAGCAGAGCCTGCAGCAGTTGTATCGCGAGCACCGTGGCTGGCTGGAAACCTGGCTGCGCCGGCGCATGGGCAATGCGTGGGATGCGGCGGACCTCAGTCAGGACACCTTTCTGCGCGTCCTGTGCAACGCGCCGCCACTGGCCGAGTTGCGCGAGCCGCGCGCGTATTTGCTCACCGTCGGCAAACGCCTGCTGAGCAATTTCTACACGCGGCGCCATCTGGAAAAAGCCTACCTCGACGCCTTGGCGCATTTGCCGGAAGCGTGCGCACCGTCGCCGGAACAGCGCTGGTTGCTGCTGGAAACCTTGCAGGCGCTGGATGAATTGCTCGATGGCTTGCCGCGTGCGGTGCGTCGGGCATTTCTTTGGAGCCAACTCGAGGGCCTTGGCTACCGCGAGATTGCCGAACGCTTGCAGGTTTCCGAGCGCACGGTGAAACGTTACATGGCCCAAGCGTACGAGCATTGCTTGCTGGTGGATCTGTGATGCGCGTTGCCCCCAGCGAGGAAACGCGGGAAGTGGCGCGGGCGGCGGCGCAATGGCTGGCACTGCTCGAGTCAGGCGCTGCCAGTGATGAAGATCACGCCCGATTGCAGCATTGGCGCGCCAGTGACAGTCGCCACGAGAACGCTTGGCAGAAAATCCAGCAGCTTCGCCAGCGTTTCGCAGGTTTGCCGCCGACACTGGCCATGGCCACCCTGGATCGGCCGGATCCGGCGCGGCGCGCGGCACTCAAGCGTGCCTTGGGCGTGGCGGCGCTGGTGCCGGCGGCGTGGTTGATCAGTCGGGAGCTGCCGCTGGAGGTCTGGCGCGCCGATTTGCACACCAGCACTGGCGAGCGGCGCAAAGTGCAGTTGGCCCAGGATTCTTCATTGCAACTCAACACCGACAGCGCGGTGAATGTCGATCTGCCTGCACGTCAGCTGACAATGATTCGTGGCGAGATGGCGCTCAACGTGGCGGGCGATTCAGCCTTTATCGTCAACGCGCCTTATGGGCGGATGATCGTCAATCACAGCGACATCTCGGTGCGCCTCAATGCGCGCGATTGCCAGGTCTGCGTGTTGCGCGGTTCGGTGCAATTGCAGCCGCTGCACGGCCCGGCGCTGGTATTGCAGCAGGGCCAGCAAGTCAGCCTGCAAGCTTCGGGCGCGGGGGCGGTGACGGCGTTCGATGCGATGATGCCCGGTTGGCGCGACGGTGTGCTGATGGCGCAAAACCAGCCGCTGGGTGATTTCCTTCGCGAGCTGAGTCGCTACCGCTCGGGCGTGCTGCGCTGGGATCCGGCGCTGGAATCGCTGCGCATCACCGGCAGTTTCCGCCTCGACGATACCGATCAAGTGCTGGCACTGCTGGCAGCCAGTTTGCCCGTCGACGTGCACACGCGAACTCGATTTTGGGTGTCACTGGTACCGCGCGCAGAAAAAACTGGCTGAAGCCTGTCCCTTTTTTTCGCCTCACTGGTCATTCCAGGCAAGTGAACAAAATCGAGAGCTTCTTCCAATGCCCGCAGTATTTCCAGGTCGTTTGCGTCCGTTGTTGCAGTTGAGCCTTTTGCTGAGCCTGAGCGCCAGCCCCTTGTTGATTCAATCGAGCTGGGCCGACGACGGCAGTCGCCGCAGTTATCAGGTCCCGGCCGGTAGCCTGAGTGCCGCGCTGACGCGTTTCGCAGGTCTCGCTGGAGTCAATCTTTCGGTGGATCCGGCGCTGGTCAGCGGCCGCAACAGTAATGGATTGTCCGGCGAGTTCGGTGTGGAGGAGGGGTTCAGCCGGCTGTTGCTGGGCTCCGGTTTGCAGCTGCAACCGGTCGGTGATCAGGCTTATACGCTGGTGCCCGCAGCGCAAGGCAGCACCTTGCAACTGGCACCGACATCGATTCTCGGCGCGAGCGGTTCAGCGGATGCCGATGTATTCGCCGGCGGTCAGGTCGCGCGGCGGGGTTCGCAAGGGCTGTTGGGCTCCAGGGATTTCATGGAAACCCCGTTCAGCATGACCACCTACACCAGCGAAACGGTGAAAAACCAACAGGCGCGCACGCTCGGCGACCTGATCGGCAGCGACCCTTCGGTACGTGCAACCAACCCGGCCGGTGGCCGCTATGAGCAATTCACCATCCGTGGTTTCAGCCTGTTCAACAGTGATGTTGCCTACAACGGCCTCTACGGTGTGTTGCCGACTTACACCATCGACATGGAAATGGCCGATCGCGTCGACATCCTCAAAGGGCCGAGCCAATTGATCAACGGGATTTCGCCACGGGGCAGTGTAGGAGGGGGGATCAACGTTGTGCCGAAGCGGGCGACCGACAAGCCGATCACCTCGCTGACAGCCAATTACGCCTCGAACAACCAAGTGGGCGGCGCGGTGGATGTCGGACGGCGTTTTGGTGACGAAAACCAATTCGGTCTGCGCTTCAACGGGGTCAAACAGTCCGGTGATACCGAATGGGATCATCAGAGTGTCGATCGCGACATGGCGGTCCTTGGTCTGGATTTCCGTGGTGAACGCTTGCGACTTTCCACCGATATTGGCCACACCGAACGCGACACCGACGCACCGCAGGAACGCGTGCAAGTCGCGGCCAATGCCAAGGTACCGAACGCCAATGATGTGCGCGATAACTATGCGCAACCCTGGAGCCGGGCGCGCACCAAAGACACTTTCGGCACGGTCAACGGCGAGTTCGATGTCAGCGATTCGGTCATGCTGTATGGCGGCGTCGGCGCACGCAAAAGCAATCACGACTTCTTGCGCCATGCCGTTTCGGTGAGCAACGACGCCGGTGATTTCAGCGTTCAGCCGCGCGACTTCACTCGCGACGAGAACGTCCGCACGGCTACCGCTGGCGTTCGTAACTGGTTCCAGACCGGGCCGGTCAGCCATGAAGTGAACCTGGCGGCCAACTACTTTTATATGGACTTCGAAAACGGCGGCGCCCGTTACGCGGCCGGGCGCAGTAATCTCTACGACCCGGTGGAGATCGCCAGACCCGGCACGCCGACCCGCAATGACGCCAAGGTCTACACAGAGAACCGCTTCAGCGGCGTGGCGCTGTCCGACACGCTCGGCTTCTTCGACGATCGTCTGTTGCTGACTTTGGGGGCGCGCTGGCAGCGAGTCAAAGTCGATGACTGGAGCGACGGAATCAAGGGCGACACGGCTTACGATGAGGAAAAAGTCTCGCCATCGGGCGGGATTCTGTTCAAGGCGACGGACAAACTTTCGCTGTACGCCAACTACATGGAAGGTCTGAGCCAAGGCAAGATCGCGCCATCGACGTCTATCAACGAAGACGAAATCTTCCCGCCATTCATCAGCCGCCAGGTCGAAGTCGGCGCCAAATACGACGCGGGCTCATACGCGCTGACGGCAGCGGTGTTCCGCATCAAACAGCCTGCCTACGAAACCAATGCGACCACACGAGTCTTCGGCCCGAACGGCAAGCGTGAGAACGACGGCGTAGAACTGAGCGTGTTCGGCGAACCGCTCAAAGGCTTCCGGTTGCTCGGCGGTGTGATGTACATCGACAGCGAACTGACCCACACCACCAACGGCACATTCGACGGCAACCGCGCACCGGCGACACCGAAATACAACGTCAACCTCGGCGCGGAGTGGGACGTGCCGAGCGTGCCGGGGCTAACTTTGACCAGCCGTGGTATTTACTCGAGTTCGCAATATCTGGACCAGTCGAACGACAAGGAAATCGACTCCTGGGAACGGTTCGACGTCGGCACACGCTATGCTTTCAAGCTGGACGAGAAGACCATTACCTTGCGCGCCAATGTCGAAAACGTGTTGGATAAACGTTATTGGAGCTCGGCGGGTGCTTCGGATGATAGTGAGCCGGGATTGACGCTTTCTACGCCGCGAACGTATCTGCTGTCGGCGACGGTAGACTTCTAATGGAGCAGGATAAGTGCGTCGATTGTCTTCGAAAATACGTTAACTATACTAAATGACCGTTTAGTTGAGCTAACAAAAATTGGTCGCGATAGCGGCCGAGGTAATGACTCAGCCCAACTCAACATGGCTTTTCGTTATGAGCAATAACGCAAACGGGCCTAAAAAACTGTTATTTCTTACAGTTTTAAAATTGCTCTGAGGCGCAAAGGATAGTCGCTGCGTAATGAGCACATTCTCTCCAAGGAGCAAACGCCATGACAACGTTCAGCGATGACCAGCTCTTGAACCTGACTCCAGAGCAATTGAAACAATTAACACCCGCGCAACTGGCACGCCGAAAGGATTTAATCCACGAACCGGCGGATCAGCGTGTTGTTACGAAGATTATTAATGTGCAAACGACCGAGCCTATAAACCCGGTGAGTGACGAGTAAATTTTCCAGAAGTGTAGACAAAGCGTTTCAACCAGCTCAGAAATCCCGTTACGGTAAGTAGCGGGATTTTTTTCAGTTGAATGCTCGAAAGGGGAAATCTGCGGCAATACCGGAGGTAGAGGTTTGGCAATATTTATCGTGGCAGTGGATTTCGATTACGCGTGGCAATCACGACAACCATGCGAAGCCCGTAACATCTTGTTACGTGTAATGTATATTATGTTAAATGATGGATGCGAATGGCCTCAGGCTTTGGATGTCAGATCCACCACTCCTAACCTCTCAGTCTAAGCAACGCCATTCGTTTGCAGCTTCAACAACCAATGTCTCTCGATAGTCCATCCGATAAAAGCCTGAGCACCTTCGCTTGCTTGGCGAGCCTCGGTCAACGGTGTGCCAGAAGCCGCTACTCGCAACCCTCTAATCGCCGGCAGGAACCTTTCACGAAATCCACCAGGTTGAATCGCGAAATGCGCTTCGATACGTTCAATCGCGTATCGCCTTTCTGTCTCATCGAGCATCGCTAGATAAAACACCATCTGCCGCCACGCGTACGCCGTATTTTTGATCATCACCAAGCTGGAGTGATAAAACCGCAACTTCATCTGCTGGCGTATGCATATCCATCTGAAGCATTCCTCGGCCATCGAAGCCAAGCGATCCTTCAACAGCGTTTTCAACCCAAGCTCACCAAATAAGAGCGCAAGGTTTTGCGTCGTCAGGATCTGTTGTTGCTCGATGATTTTCCCGTTAATCGCCGGCCGCCATGTACCCAAGCGCTCATCAGCCCTCTGAGCGCCCAATCTGGCCAATGCGTCCCTGGAACTAGCGTCAGGTCTGGAGAACCTTTTCCGCCTGGATTTCGGTTGCTCAGGAAGCATCGCCAATTGGCTTGCATCAATGTCGTAGTAATTGGCGTATAGCGTGCCACCTGTCAAAGATGCCGCCTGCCTGGCAGATCTTATGTACTTGTTCGAGAAAGTGCCCATGAAAATGTCCGAGGCGACCTCTTCCACAAAAGGCAGATCCAGCTTGGCCATCGCACCAAGCGCAGCAAATTCCTGAATGAGTTTGTTGGGCAGGATCGCTTGAGGAAAAGCGCAAAGAGTCATTGCTGCGGATTCGATCAGGAACTGTTTCGCTGCTTCAGCGACCACCGCGTCCGTTTCTCGCTGGTCTTCAACAGCCGCCACCCACGGCAATTCATTCATCCTGACCTGACTTTGCAGATCCAACAGCAACAATGATCGGCGTTGTCGAAAGGCGCGATAGGTTGCGACAGAGAGCATCCGCAGCGACGTATCGCGAAATCCTGCGCTGCAGATCTCAGCCGTAATCGCTGGCAGCAGCCGCGCCACAGTATCCCCGGATGTAATCAATTCCTTATCGATCAACTCGGCAATTGTGCCCTTTCGACACCGCTCGACGCGTCGACAAATATCAGGAGGAATGCCGCTACCTGTTAATAGCGAATATGTGCTCGCTTCTTCGCAGGTAACGGGTTGCAGCAGAGATGAAAAGTCGGAAACTCCGTCCGAACCGGGATACATGCTCAGACGTGCGGCAACCGCTTTAGCAAGTAGATGGTGACCGGGTGCGGACACGTGACTGCGTTGAGACTCTCTGTGCTTTTGATGAGATTCGGATTCGGGATGACCATGCTTGCGTACGAAATCGTCGACGATCCTGCGAATTCGTCCGACTTGTCGTCCGGTAAGCAACGCCGCATCGCTGGCGCAAACCCCCAGCAGTGCAAACAACTTCCCTGCCCGATCCCTTGAGCTTTCAGCTGCACCTGAAGCGCTGGGGCAAGCAGCATCGAACTGCCGCTTCAGAATATTCGCCTGCTCAAACCAGCCCTCAGGGTATCGGCGACAAGGCCAATCATCCTGGTACGTTAAAAGGAAAAGCGACACCGCCGCGTCGTAGAGCGGTAAACGAGTTTCAACGACATGCTTCTGCACTGCCACGCGCGCCTGTACCGGGCGATTTGAAAGCATGGCTCTGACATCACCGACAGTAAAAACCTGCACTTGAGCTGTTGAAAGCGGCAAACCGTCAGAAGCCATCGGAAAGAATCGTAGCTGTTGAAAGAAAGGGGCTATCGCTTCAACCAGATCCCATGCGTTCTCTGTACGTTGCTGCCCCAGCAACCAGGCCACCGTCAGCAGTGCAGCTTCTTCTGGCACCTCGATTCGATAATCCCCGCTCGCCAGCTTCGTTTGCAGCACCTCGATCCCCTCCTCCGTAAGGTGCCAAGTGTTGAGATCGAGTCGCTCGAAGCCAGGACGGATACCTGGAATCGAAGCAGCCAGCTGTCGCTCGTACTCGGTCAGTGC
Source organism: Pseudomonas sp. Sample_14 (assembly GCF_004307515.1). Classification (NCBI taxonomy): domain Bacteria; kingdom Pseudomonadati; phylum Pseudomonadota; class Gammaproteobacteria; order Pseudomonadales; family Pseudomonadaceae; genus Pseudomonas; species Pseudomonas sp. Sample_14. The sequence goes on from NZ_RCOC01000067.1 coordinate 65,349, forward strand.
ACCGCCGGCCATGAACTGCCCAGTGGCGATACCTCCAGTGACGACTTCCAGCGTGACCCACTCAGGCACATCCGCGAATGGCGTTCGTGAGCCATACGACGCGGACCCCTGCAATATGTGCTCGATTACATTACGCCAGCGCTCGATGCGCTTGCTCGTCTGTCCGTTATTGTCGAGGCCCGGTGCAGCGAGTGCTCGAGACAGTTGAAAAGCTGCATAGCCGGCACCTATGCCGGCATTAGCATTCGATTCCCTATCGTCCTTGGGCATGAGTCCTTCCGCGCCTGCGATGTTGTGGGTCCGGGGGCTGGATTCGAACCAGCGCCCACCCGGTTAAGAGCCGAGTGTTCTACCGCTGAACTACCCCGGAACAGAGCGCGGATTGTCCATCAGCGCTGAACGATTGTGAAGATCAAAAACGTTGCCGCTTGTGAACCTGAACGTAATCACTGGAACTCGTGTGCTCAGTCGTCAAATGCCGCGATATTTGCTCAAGTACTCGCCGCTCAGCGTCGCGGACCGATGCTGTGAGCGCGTAGACGGCTCACCACCCGATTAATCTCCCCTACCACCCGCCCCGTCGCCTCCTCGATCACTCCCTCATTCCGACACAAAAACCAACCCTGATCGGCAGCGGCCAGCTCAAACGCCTCGGTACAAGCAACATGCTCCTCAAGCCCACGTAGCACAGTACTGCTCAAGCCACGCCGGCGTGCCCCCGCCCTCGCCCACGAAATCTCCGCCGTCGTCACCACGCCAACATGCAGGTCTGGCACCTGTACGTTGCGGTCAATGTTCAACTGCAGGATTTCAGCGAAAGGCACTATCCGGCGAAACGCCGCATCGGACGGGTACCAGCGATCGATCAGGATGATGCTGTCGGCAGGCTGTTTGGTCAGCACGTGCTGGGAAATCCAGCGGCGGCTGTCAGCCAGGCGTTGGCAAACGTCCAGTTCCAGATTCCTGTCAGGATGGCGGACGAGCCGGTTCACCAAGTGCATTGTCTCGCCCCTGAACGGGTCGCTTTTTTTCTCGCAGAGTCGGATGACTTTTTGCTTGTCCGCCCTCAGGACTTCAGTGATGGCCTCCAACAGCGAGGTTTTGCCGACGCCTTTGGGTCCATCCAGAGCGACAAACAGCGGACGAGTCATTTTTCTCACAGGCTTTAACGGGGAGTAGCGAGCACTCTAACGGATTTTCAGGTTGAACCTCTGTTGCTCGGACGGACTCCCAACCTCAAATCCAGGAGAAACCTATGACCCAGACAGCTCTAGTCGTGGGCGCCAGCGGCATTGTCGGCAGCGCCATCACCCAGTTACTCATCGACAACCAGTGGCAAGTCGCCGCGCTGTCGAGGCATCCGTCGCAAGCGCAAGGCGTGATCCCCGTAGCGGCAGACCTTCAGGACCCTGCTTCACTGGAACATGCGCTGAGGGATGTGAAACCCACGCATGTGTTCATTACCACATGGTCGCGGCAAGCCACGGAGGCCGAGAACATTCGCGTCAATGCCGCCATGGTACGCAACGTCCTCGCCGCCATTCGCCCAGCCAAAAGCGTCAACCACGTAGCGCTGGTTACTGGCCTGAAGCACTACCTCGGCCCGTTCGAAGCCTATGGTAAAGGCAGCCTGCCGCAGACACCGTTTCGCGAAGAACAGGGTCGTCTTGATGTCGAGAATTTCTATTACGCTCAGGAAGACGAACTCTTCGCCGCTGCTGAACAGGACGGTTTCAACTGGAGCGTGCATCGCCCGCATACCGTTACTGGGGTAGCCGTGGGCAATGCGATGAACATGGCGACCACCCTCGCCGTCTATGCCTCGATTTGCAAACACACCAATCGCCCATTTGTGTTTCCCGGATCCAGGGTGCAGTGGGACAGCCTCACTGACATGACCGATGCGCGGCAATTGGCGAAACAACAACTGTGGGCGGCCACCACGCCGGCTGCGGCAAATCAGGCATTCAATATCACCAATGGCGATGTATTCCGCTGGAAATGGATGTGGAGCCGAATTGCCGAATACTTCGACCTGCCTGCTGCTGACTACCCTGCGTCACCCTCGCCTCTAGAGAAGCAGATGGCGGACGATCAAGCCGTTTGGACGGAAATAGTCGCCGAGCACGGTTTGAAAGAGTCCGATATTGGACGTCTGATTTCCCCATGGCATACCGATGCCGACCTTGGCCGCCCAATCGAAGTGGTCACGGACATGTCGAAAAGCCGCCTGATGGGCTTCACTGCCTACCAAGCGAGCGATCAGGCATTTTTCGACGTGTTCGACAGGCTGCGGGAGATGCGCTTGATACCTTAGGCGGTTCCAGACAGACAAGGTGGGCACCTGGCGTGCCCCCCCCCCCTCATTCAACAGTACTTTACACGCCCTCGCCCTCCCCTCATCTGCGACGTTCATTCGCCCTGCGAAATCCTCCCGCCATTCACCGGCAGAACGCAGCCGATCGTTTATCCCAACTCCAAGATAGCGCCTTCGACAGGTATCGCTCTGTATCCAAGTGTGTACGGACGCAAACACGTTACACAACATTGATCTTCCCGCCCCCTCAGACACAAGCGAGATACACCAGCACGATGAACTGCGCTCACGGCCAGCGCAGTGCTCCTGTGCCTGACACCTGTCATTGGGAGCACCTGAACGGCTTCCACTTTCTTGACGACAAGTCGGAGGATTAACCCCATGCAAACAAACGCGTTATCGGTCTTGAATCGGCTGCAACTTAATCTCGATCGCGCTGGGGACTGGATCGCCCCTTTAAGCCTGCGCGTTTTTCTGGCCTGGGAGTTTTTTGAAGCGGGATGGGAAAAGTGGAACGGTGAGAACTGGTTCCCCAGCATTCAAGGGGCCTTTCCTTTTCCCTTCAATCAACTGCCGGCTACGTTCAATTGGCAATTATCCATGTGGGCAGAACTGCTCTGTTCCATCGCTTTGCTTGTAGGCCTGGGAACACGTCTTTCGGCACTGATCCTCATAGTGGTCACCGTCGTGGCAACTGCCGCAGTTCACTGGCCAGCAGAGTGGTCGACGTTGAGTGAACTGGCTATGGGGTACTCCATCAGCAACAAAGGCTACGGCAATTTCAAGCTGCCGTTGATCTATCTCGTCGCACTTCTGCCACTGGTATTCACAGGCGCCGGCAAGCTGAGCCTGGATGCATGCATCGGTCGGTATCTCAAGCGTTTGAATGCACGCTGAGTGTTATCGCTTCACCAAGGTTATCGCTCTCAACCCCACTAGTAATCAGGAGTTTCATCATGACCCATATTGATAAAGTGCTGTACACCGGCAAAGTCCATACCTCCTCGGGTGGTCGCAATGGCACCGCCCTCAGTGACGACGGCCGACTGGATATAAAACTGTCATCGCCTGGCACTTCTGGCGCCGGTACCAACCCAGAGCAGTTGTTCGCCGCTGGTTGGTCGGCCTGTTTTATCGGCGCGATGGGGCTTGCGGCGAGCAAGCTGAAAGTCACCCTCCCGGTTGACCTTGCCGTCGACGCCGAAGTGGATCTAGGCACAACCGATGGCGCTTATTTCCTCCAGGCTCGCCTCAACGTCTCCCTTCCCGGCCTGGATCGCAACGTCGCTCAAGAGCTGATCGATACCGCACACCAGACATGCCCGTACTCCAAAGCGACGCGGAACAACATCAACGTGGTGATCAACCTCGTTTGAGCAGAACTGTGGCGGGTTTCAATCACCCGATTCACACCCCCGGCTGCCAGCGGTAACCGTGGGGTGCTGTGGATCGGGGGTTCCAGACGTCGAATCGGAGTATTGAGCTCATGCAAACGAACACTTCATCATCAACGCATTTAGATCCACAGCTCCCCTTTGGGGCGACCGTCGGGCTCGGGTTGCGCCGTGCGCTGCTCAACACGCTTCGCGACGCTCCAGTCGGGGATTTCGATTTTCTAGAGGTTGCTCCAGAGAACTGGATCGGCATCGGCGGCGCTCATGGTGAGGCCTTGCAGTTGCTGGCTGAACGCTATCCGCTGTCATGCCATGGCCTGTCACTGTCGCTGGGTGGCAGTGCGCCGCTGGACGAACCTTTTCTTGAGCAAGTCCGCGGGTTTCTTGATCGCTTTAACGTGCCGTTCTATAGCGAACACCTGAGTTATTGCAGTGACGATGGCCATCTATATGACCTGCTGCCATTGCCATTCACTGAGGAGGCCGTTCATCACGTTGCTGCACGCATCCGTCGTGCACAGGACATTCTCGGTCGTCGTCTTGCTGTAGAAAACGTCTCCTACTACGCCGGTGCTCATCAGGACATGGACGAACTCACTTTTACCAATGCAGTGCTCCGCGAGGCCGATTGCGACCTGTTGCTCGACGTTAACAATGTGTACGTCAACTCGGTGAACCACCGCTTCGATCCAGCGGTTTTCCTCGCCGGCCTGGAACCCGAACGCGTAGTCGCCATGCATGTGGCTGGCCATTATGACGAAGCTGATGACCTGATCATCGACACCCATGGTGCGTCGGTCAAACCGGTAGTCTGGTCATTGCTGGGCCAGGCTTATGACCTTTTCGGCGTGAAGCCAACCCTGCTGGAGCGCGATTTCAACTTTCCGTCCTACGACGAACTGGTGGCTGAGCTGAACACCATCAGGCGCTTGCAACGCGACGCCAATGCTTTGGTGCGGGTGACCGTCGATGGCTGACTCCCCTTCAAGTTTGCACAGTCAGCAGCTCGCGCTGACCCGGTACCTGCGTGACCCGGACAGTTATGCGCCGCCAGCGCAGATGAATCCTGCAAGAGCGCAGGTCTATCTCAACCTGGTGTTGAACAATCTGTTGGGGTTGCTGGGTGGGACGTTTCCGGTGCTGGTTGCCGTGCTGGGTGATGACGGTTGGCGTGCACTGGTACGACGTTTTTTGCGTGATTACCGCGCGCAAACGCCACGCTTCGGAGAAATTGCTCGTGAGTTTGTAGACTTCGTAGCGAGCCTGGAGGACTCGCCTGATCACGAACACCCCTGGTACCCGTTCTTGCCCGAATTGGCTCATTACGAGTGGGTGGAAATGGCGCTGCAACAGTTGGACGCTGCGCCGTTAAAGGCCAGTGATGCGGCGCATATACTCGACCGTCCCCTCAGGCTCTCCCCGCTCGTCTGGCCGCTGGCTTACACCTGGGCCGTACATCGTCTCGGGCCCGGTCATTTGCCTTCTGAACCGCCAGAAAAACCAACGTTGCTGCTGATCAGCCGTGCCCCGAGTGGCCAAGTGCAATTCTCGCAGGTCAGCCCTCTCGCGTTCCGTTTGTTGCAGCGGATCGAGCAGTTCCCTGACATGGATGGTCGAGCGCAGTTGCAAGCTTTGGCTGCGCAGGCTGGTGCAACAGACGTGACCGGCTTCGTTGCTGACGCACTGGTGCTGCTGCGCCAGCTGCATGCGCAAGCTGCCGTCGGCGTAGCCGCGACACCCGTTTTAAAGCTGTTGTCCTGACTGACGAGCAAAGGCTGAGGTCGGTTTTTGTATCTCTATGTACCCAAACGCTAAGTCTTGGGATTGGCTTACAAATGCTCCGCTCGCCGATACATCGCCGATACATGACTCCCGCTCAATAGGCCTACCCGAACAAGGACGCTGTATCGAAGTGGAAGACGCTTGTGCCTTTCGCCTCGAACTTCCTTGAGGGTCTATCCGCCCTGTGGCATGAACCGCGGCCTCGCCGCGCAAAGCATCTGGAGAAGCACTATGTACCGTAAACCAATGTCGAACAAAACCAGTCTTGGCCTGGCCGCAATTGCTTTAGCCGGTGGCATGAGCCTGGCATCGTCCGCCGCTTTTGCTGTTGAGCCATTGCCCCAAGGCTACCAACTGGCATCGGCCGATAAAACCGGCGAAGGCAAGTGTGGCGAAGGCAAATGCGGGGCCAGCGAAGCCAGCGACAAGTCCGCTACTGCCGAAGGCAAGTGCGGTGAAGGCAAATGTGGCGACGACTCTTTCGCTCGCACAGACACCGACCATGATGGCCTCGTCTCTCTTAAAGAACTGCTGGCTGTAGCACCTCAGGGCGGTGAAGAATTCAAAGCGATGGACACCAACCATGATGGTTTTCTTTCAGAAGGTGAGGTCTACAAGTTCAGAACCAACCAGTACATTTCCAACGGCAAGAAAGTACCCACCGAGCTATTTACCCGCATGAGCAAAGCGCAGAACTGATTCCTCCCGCCGTAGCATTCGCCCTCCCCGCGCCTGCAGCCAGGGAGGGCGATTTACCTTCTGCAAAGCCCCCAGTTGTATTGATTACATCGCGTTATAAGTGATGTTCTCCGCCCCTGATTTATCCCCTGAACGCAACACTCTAAAGTCCATCCCACTGCTCCCCTCATCATGTCGATGGGGCGCCTACTGGAGACTTATCCCATGCCTTTCATCAGCGTTCGTATCACTCGCGACGGCGTTACCAAAGAACAGAAATCTCAAGTCATCGCCGAGATCACCAAAACCATGCAAACCGTCCTCAACAAGGACCCGCACCTCACCCACATCGTTATTGAAGAGGTCGACACCGACAACTGGGGCTATGCCGGAATTACCACCACCGAGTACCGCCAACAACTGACGGAGTCGAAGAAATGACTTTCCCCGTCAGTATCGACTTTGTGTCGGATGTCGTGTGCCCCTGGTGCGCACTCGGCGCCACAGCGCTGGAACAAGCCATCGCCAATGTTGCCGGCGAGGTTGCCGTGGAGCTGACCTTCAAGCCGTTCGAACTGAACCCGGACATGCCGGCCGAGGGCGAGCACGCCATCAAGCACATGATGCGCAAATACGGGCGCAGCGCCGAAGAAGTCGCCTCGCGCAATGAAATGATCGTCGCGCGTGGCAAAGCCATCGGTTTTCAGTTCGACTTGGACAAGCGCAGCCATTTCTACAACACCTTCGATGCCCATCGCCTTCTGCTCTGGGCCGTGCAGGAAGGCCGCCAGGTCGCGCTGAAGAAAATCCTGATCGAGGCTTATTTCACCAATGGCGAGAACCCCAGCGACCACGAAACACTGGTGCGTCTAGCCGGTGAGGCGGGACTTTCTACCACCCGCGCCCGCGAGATTTTGGCCAGCGAGGCGTTCGCTCTCGAAGTCCGTGAACTTGAGAGCTTTTACCTTGAACGCGGGATCAACTCGGTCCCGGCCATGGTACTGAACGGTCGCCAGTTGGTGTCCGGATCGCTATCCGTCAAGGAGTACGAACAAATTCTCAGGCAAGTGGCACGAGAGTCCGCCCCGGCTTGACAAAGCGACTTAACTGCAATGCCAGTGATTAACCATTTGGCCGGGGCCTTGGTGAAGTGACCGCCCCACTTCCTTTCATCAACGTCAAGTGAACCGTCATGCCTCACGACTTGAATCAACTGGAAACTGCGCTGGCTGCTTACCCCCGAGTGGCGCTGCTGGAAGGCCCGACACCGATTCAGAAGCTGTCCCGCCTGAGCCGGGCAGCCGAGCTGCATGGCTGCAACCTGTACGTCAAACGCGATGACTTGATGGGCCTTGGCGGTGGTGGTAACAAACTGCGCAAACTTGAATTCCTGCTTGGCGAAGCATTGGCCGAAGGCGCCGACACACTGGTTACCTGGGGCGGTTTTCAATCCAATCACGCCAGGCTGACCGCCGCCGTCGCGGCCCGCCAAGGTTTGGCCTGCGAGCTAATCCTGACCCCGTCTGCGGTGCGCAGCGATGATGATTTTTGTCATAACGGCAACGTATTGCTCGATGACCTGTTTGGCGCAAAGGTTCATCGACTGCCGCGGGGTCTGACGCCGGACAGCTACGCCGGCGAATTGCTCAGCGCGCTCAAAAGCCAAGGCAAAAAAACCTTCCTCATACCATTGGGCGGCTCCAGCCCCAGGGGCAGTCTGGGCTACGTCGCTTGTGCAGGAGAGATCCTCCGCCAGGCAGACGCGCTCGGTGTGCAATTCGAGCGGATCATCATCCCTAATGGCAGCGCCGGAACCCATTCAGGACTGCAAGCAGGTCTGGCACTCGCTCGATCATCAACCGAAGTTATCGGCTACTCGGTGTTGGCCACAGAGGAGCAGGCCACGGCGACGACCTTGGGCAAAACTCGGGAAACCTTGCAGCTCCTGGACCCGTCCGCAACCCTTGCGGAAAGCGCAATCACTGTGGATGGCAGTCAACGTGGCGACGCCTATGGCGCCCCCACCGAATCGATGCTCGAAGCGGTCCGGCTGCTGGCCGGCGTTGAGGGCTTGCTGACGGATCCGGTCTACGGTGGCAAGGCCTTCGCCGGGTTGCTCGCTGCCGTGCGCCAAGGCGACTACCCGGCAGGAAGCAATCTACTGTTTGTGATGACCGGCGGCTTGCCTGGCCTCTTCGCCTACCGCAGCGCCTTCAACTGACTTGAGCTTTTTCGTCGTCATAAAAAACTGATGCCCGGGCGAGCCCACGGCATCGGTCACTCAACTTGCGTGGAGTACATCGTCATGTCGAACGCCCCTTATCCGCTGAACCGCACCGCTTATCTGCTGGTCGATCCGTACAACGATTTTCTCTCGGAAAACGGCAAGGTCTTTCCCTTGATCAAGCCGATTGCCGAACAGGTCGGGCTGCTCGACAACCTGAGAGCCCTCGATCGCGCCGTACGAGCGCAGAACATTCCGGTGGTCATCGTGCCGCACCACCGTTGGGAACATGGCGACTACGAAGGCTGGGATCATCCAACACCGACCCAGTGCAAAATCATGCACATGCACCACTTCGCACGTGGTGAATGGGGCGGCGAATGGCATCCCGATTTCGCGCCGAAGGACGGCGACATTGTCGTGCAGGAACATTGGGGCTCAAGCGGCTTTGCCAATACCGACCTTGATTTTCGCCTGAAGCAGAAAGGCATCACCCACGTGATCATCGTCGGTCTGCTCGCCAACACCTGCATCGAAGCGACCGCCCGCTACGCCTCGGAATTGGGCTACCACGTCACGCTGGTGCGCGATGCGACCGCCGCATTCCGGGCGGAAATGATGCACGCCGCCCACGAGTTGAACGGGCCGACTTTCGCTCACTCAATTGTCACCACCCAGGAACTGATTGGGGCGCTGGCAGCGGAGGAGTAGCGGCGATGAACACCGATTTCGCCAGTTTGCCGAGGTGGTGCGTCAAGGCCGCTTTTTGCAATTGGCGATCGGCCCCCGTCAAAAATGCATCTTGAGCAAGAGACTCAGCGCATTCTGGTCGGTAGAGAATCCGCTCGTGTCTTCAATCCCGTATTTATTCGACCAGTAATCCCACTCAAGTCCCGCATAAAAACGTTTTTGCTGTTGCCCCAGCGCCTTGCCCACGTCGTATTTGACTTGTGGGTTGAAGTGAAAGCTCCTCGCCACATAGTTGGAGGTGCCTTTGTTGCCGACGTCGTTGACGTACCACTCCAGATAACCGTCGAAAAGAATGTCGGAGCGACCCACCGGGAGGGTCATGGACCAGGTCGGGTTGATCTGCCATTGACCTGAGGCCTTACCGGTGATGCCGTCGGGTTTGCGGTAGTAGGTATTCAGGGAAAAGCGATCGAAGCCTGGAAGCGCGAGGTCGACAGCGGGACCCAGCAGGTATTTGCGATTGCGGTTTTCACCGCGCTCGTAGGTGGCGGCGATGAGGACGTCCTTGACGATGCCATAGCTCAGGGAGCGGTCACTGATTTTGCCCAGCGACAGCCGTGGGGAGAATTCACCGTAGTAGGAATGGCCGTCGGCACCCGAGAGTCCGTTGGACCATTTGTTGTCGACGAACATGAAAATATCGCCCCACGTCCAGCCGCTGGCGTGTTCGAAGCTCAGCGTTTGCTGAGTATCGTCGCCAGTGCCGTCGACTTTGAAATGCTCGCCGTAGAGGTAGCTCAAGCTGTTGTCGTTCCACAACAGAGGGCCAGCTTCGGCGCCGGCGCTGGCCAGAGCTAACAGCGGCGCCAGGCTGCGACGCAGCTGTGAAGGTGCAAGTAATGGAGTACGCGATGCGTTCATGGGCTGCCCTTGTCAGGTGATTGGCGGATATCACCGGCAAGGCATGCCCGAGCTGCGGATCAAGCAGCTGCTCTGGCCCTCAAATTAACGAGGGGCGACCCTTGCCGGGTGCGCGGCGTAATGCCGCCAGAGCAATGCCCTGCACCTCGGGTCCTGTTGAGAGCCCTCTGTGCTGACCGCTTCTACTCGATTCCGGACTAAGCAGGGGTTGTGCCAACTGAGCGAATACAATCCTAAACCCTCATTCAGCACAATCGATGCGTAAAACTGAATACTTTGCAGCCATCGGTTGCGCACCAGATTGAGGCGCGCTCATTTGAATTCGCACCGTTGCGAATCGCCTGCCCACCTCCTGCTGATTGCCTCGCCCGCCGGATCCCGTGAGGGCGGGCCTGCGACGGCTTGGCACACTTTTGGCTATTACCACTTTCGAGTAGAAGCGGTCAGTGCCAGCAATGGCACCGGGCATTGCTCTTGCGCCCCTCCCTGTGGGCGTACGTCCGATTGGATGCTTGAACGCGGCGCCAGCGCCCCGGGCAAGAGAGAAGTGTCAGCCGTGTAACTACGCATATACGCCCTCTCTCCTCCCCTTGTTCTCTCCAATCGGTCCCTCGCTGGCGTGCCGATTGGTGCGCGGCGGTTTTCGAATCGTTGTGGAGAACACATCATGAAAATTCGCTTTGCCTTGGGTCAACCGCTTCGCTCGCTACTGGCCATGGCGCTTGTGCCCGCCGCCCTGATCGCGTCTCCACTGGCTTTGGCCAATGACAAGGTGGTGCTGCTTACTTCCTGGTATGCCCAAGCCGAACAGGGTGGTTTCTACCAGGCCCTGGCGGATGGACTGTATGAAAAAGAAGGCCTGGACGTGACCATCCGCATGGGTGGGCCGCAGGTCAATGGCATGCAGCTGCTGCTCAACAAGCAGGCCGATTTCATCGTCAACTACGACTTGCAGATTCTCAAGAGTGTGGAGCAAGGCCTGCCGGTGGTGGCCGTGGCCGCGCCCTTTCAAGGTGATCCTCAGGGTCTGCTGACCCATGCCGATGTGAGCGGCCTGGATGCGTTGCAGAACAAACAGGTGCTGGTGTCCACCTCCGGCCAGCAAACGTGGTGGCCGTGGCTCAAGGAAAAATACCAGCTCAAGGACAGCCAGGCCCGCCCCTACACCTTCAACCTGCAACCCTTCCTCGCGAACGCCAACACCACGCAGCAGGCCTATGCCAGCTCCGAGTTGTTCCAGGCGTTGAAGGCCGGGGAGAAAGCCAACTTCTTCCTGTTTGCCGACGCCGGTTACCCGCCCTACGGCTCGACCCTGGCCACTCGCCAGGACGTGATCGATCAGCATCCGGATCGAGTCCAGCGCTTTGTTCGCGCCTCGATGGAGGGCTGGAAGCGCTACCTCGACAACCCGAGCGCCAACCACCTGATCAAGGCCGACAACCCGAACATGAGCGATGAATTGCTCGCCTGGGGCTTGTCGACGCTTAAGCAATATCGCCTGGTCACCGGCGGCGATGCCGCCACCCAAGGCATCGGCGTGATGAGCGATGCGCGCTGGCAGGCCACCCGAAACTTCATGGTCGACGCCGGCCTGCTCGGTGCCGATGCGCCTTGGCAGAAGGCCTACACCACGCGCTTCGTGCAGGACTTGAAGGTACTGCCTGGCGCCGAACAGTCCGCCAGCCGCTGAGCCTGATTGCAAGACTGCTGAACCCAGAGCCCGAGCCCAAGAGCCGGCTGAACGAATACCGTGAGGACACTTGTTATGTTGGTCACCAAACAACCTGTATTGCGCCGTTTCTGGTACGCCCTGCTGCCCATGACCGCGCTGGATGCCGGCCCGCAGCCCTTCACTTTACTCGGTGAGGCGCTGGTGCTGTGGAAGCGCCCCGACGGCACCCCGGTGGCCATGCGCGACCGTTGCTGCCACCGCACCGCCAAGCTCTCGAAAGGTTTTGTCAGCGAGGACGGCAACATCGCCTGCGGCTATCACGGCTGGGAATACGACTGCACCGGCACCTGCGTGAAGATCCCGCAAAACCCCGCTGGCATGATTCCGCCGGGCGCCTCGGTCCAGGCCTTTCACTGCCAGGAAAAATACGGCTACGCCTGGGTTGCCCTCGACGATCCTCTGCAACCAATCCCTGAGTTTCCCGAGGATGGCGCCCCGGGCTACCGGCGCATCTTCCAGTTTTATGAAGAGTGGAAAACCAGCCCGCTGCGGGTCATGGAAAACTCCTTTGACAACTCGCATTTTTCCTTCGTCCACAAAGCCAACTTCGGCCTTTTCGACCAGCCCGCGCCGGCCGGCTACGAGTTTCGCGAAACCGACTACGGCTTCGAGGCGGAGACCCGGGTACCGATCCGCAATCCTGAGGAAAGCTATCGCATCACCGGCACTCGCGAGCCGATTACCCAGCGCCACCTGATCAACCGCTATTACCTGCCGTTCTCCCGGCGCTTTGGCTGCATGTATCCGGACAGCGGCATCCACCACATCATCTACAACTGCGCGACGCCCATGGAAGACGGGCGACTGATGCTGGTCCAGTGGCTGTACCGCAATGACAGCGAAGAGCAATGCTCGACCCAGGAACTGATCGACTGGGACGCAGCGATCACCGCCGAAGACCGCGACATCCTCGAAGCCACCGATTACGACGCCTGTGTCGATACTCGCCGGCGAGTGGAACTGCACATGCCGTCGGACAAGCCTGGCCTGGTGATTCGCCGGCAACTGCTGGGCCTGCTCGAAGCCCATGGTGAAAGTGAAGTGTTCCTCAGCCATTGAAGTCAGCGCCCCGGTGTGCCGGGGCTTTACCGGACGCTCATGACCCAAGGGGAGAGCGCTATGTTGATGCAAACCATAACTGGGGCCAACGCCCTGCCACAGGCGTTGCCACGGGGCGACAGCGTCGGCGTGCAAACACCGCTGTTCGCCAATCAGGTGGAAAAAACCTACAGCAACGGCACCCAAGCCTTGAGCCGGGTGAAGCTGGCCATTCAGCGCGGCGAGTTCGTTTCATTGCTCGGCCCTTCGGGCTGCGGCAAGAGCACCCTGCTGAAAATGTTCGCCGGCCTCGAAAAGCCCTCCGCCGGCCATGTGCGCTGGTGGGGCAAGGACAGCCCGGCCAGCCCGACCCAAGGGCAAAGCCTGGCGATGGTGTTCCAGGAGGCGACCCTGATGCCTTGGGCGAAGGTCAGCGACAACGTGCGCCTGCCGCTGGACCTGGCCAATGTGCCCAAAACCCAGAGCCAGCCAAAGGTCGACGCCGCCCTTGCCCTTGTCGGCTTGGACCGTTTCAGCCAGGTGTACCCGCGGGAACTGTCCGGCGGCATGCAAATGCGTGCGTCCATCGCCCGGGCCTTGGCCACCGAGCCCAATCTGCTGCTGATGGACGAGCCCTTCGGCGCCCTGGATGAGTTCACCCGCAACAAGCTCGACAGCGACCTGCGTCAGCTGTGGGCTAGCCGCGACCTGACCGTGGTGTTCGTCACTCACAGCATTTTCGAGGCCGTCTACCTGTCATCGCGGGTGGTGGTGATGGGTGCGCGCCCGGGCCGAGTAATCGCCGACATCGAAATCGACGGCCCGTTGGAACGAGACGAGGCCTACCGCACCTCCCCGGCCTTTATCGCGCAGTGCGCACGCCTGTCCCGGCTGCTGGCCGAGGCCAATGGCGATTCTTGCTGACTTTATTGAGAGCCCGCTCATGAACCCGTCCTTTACTCCCTGGTTACGTCACCCCACGGCGTTGCGCATCGTCTCGCCGCTGCTGCTCGGCGCGGTATTGCTGGGTCTGTGGCAATTGGCATGTGTGGCCTGGAAGGTGCCGGTGTATCTGGTGCCCTCCCCGGTCGATATCGGCCGTACGCTGATCAGCGATGGCCCGATGCTGTTCGGTGCATTGTGGATGACCTTGAAGATCACTTTTTTCTCGTTTGCCCTGGCGGTGCTTATCGGCACCCTGGCGGCGTTTGTGTTTGTGCAGAGCCGCGTGCTGGAAGCCAGCCTGTTTCCCTACGCCATCCTGTTGCAGGTGACCCCGGTGGTGGCCGTGGCACCGCTGATCATCATCTGGTGCAGCAACACCACGCTGGCGTTGATTATTTGCGCGACCCTGGTGGCGATTTTCCCGATCATCGCCAACACCGTACTCGGCTTGCGCAGCGTCAACCCCGGCCTGCTCAATCTGTTCCGCCTGAACCGCGCCAGCCGCTGGCAGGTGCTGTTGCGCCTGCGCATTCCCAGCGCCCTGCCGTGTTTTTTTGCCGGGCTGCGCATTGCCAGCGGGCTGGCGTTGATCGGCGCGGTGGTGGCGGAGTTCGTTGCCGGCACCGGGGGCACCGGTGCAGGGCTGGCGTATCAGATCCTCCAGGCCGGCTTTCAACTGAATATTCCAAGGCTGTTCGCTGCTCTGCTGCTGATCGCCTTGACCGGTGTCGCGTTATTCAGCCTGATGGCCGTGCTGGCTCGGTTGAGCCTGCGCAACTGGCATGAAAGCGAACTCGGCTGACCCTTTGAATCCGCCGCAGATGCGGCGTATGGAGCCTCACATGAAGATTCAAAATAGCTGGCTGGTACGTAACGCCAGCGCCATCCTCACCGGTTTGTCCGGCGCGGCGGCGCGCCACGCCGGGCCTGATATCCGTATCGTCGACGGCCACATCAGCGCCATCGGCGCCCTGCAACCCCAGCCCGGCGAGCGAGTGCTGGATGCCACCGATTGCGTGGTCTACCCGGCGTGGGTCAATACCCACCATCACCTGTTTCAGTCGCTGCTCAAAGGCATTCCCGCAGGTATCGACCAGAGTCTGGGAGCCTGGCTGGGTGCCGTGCCCTATCGCTATCGCGGCGCGTTTGACGAGCAAAGCTTTCGCCTCGCCGCGCGCATTGGCCTGGTCGAATTGGCACGATCCGGCTGCGCCACCGTCGCAGACCATCATTACCTGTACTTGCCGGGCATGGACTTTGACAGTGCCGAGGTGCTGTTCGAGGAAGCCGAACGGCTGGGGCTGCGGTTTGTCCTCTGCCGTGGCGGCGCCACGCAAGCACGACAAGCCGAAGGCAAGTCCGTGGCTGGGCCGGAGACCCTGGAGCAATACCTGGACGACGTCGAGCGTCTGGTGCGGCGCTACCACGACCCGGCCGCCGATGCCTGGCGGCGGGTGGTGATGGCGCCCACCAGCCCGCCCTACTCCATGCCTGCCGAACACCTGCGCGAAACCGCCCAAGTCGCCCGCCGACTGGGCATTCGCCTGCACAGCCATCTGAGCGAAACCGTCGAATATCAAAATGAGGTGCAGCAACGCCACGGCATGTCGCCAGTGGCGTTCTGTGCCGAGCACGAGTGGCTGGGGCCGGACGTGTGGTTCGCGCATTTGGTGAAACTCGACGCCGAGGAAATCCGCATGCTCGGGGCCAGCGGTACGGGCATTGCGCATTGCCCGCAAAGCAATGGCCGCCTGGGCAGTGGCATTGCCGATGTGGTGGCCATGGAGGCTGCGGGAATGCCGGTGTCGATTGGCGTGGATGGCGCCGCCTCCAACGAGGCCTGCGACATGATCAGCGAAACCCACGCCGCCTGGCTGATGCAACGGGCCAGACTTGGCGAACGGGCCCGCCCGCGTTATGCCGGCGGTGACGAGGAAGGCGGTGCCAGCGCGGCCACGGTGGAAGACGTGGTGCGCTGGGGTACGTCTGGCGGGGCTCGGGTGCTGGGGCTGGACGCCGTGGGCAGCGTGCAAGTGGGCATGGCGGCCGACCTGGCGATCTACCGGCTGGACCAGCCGCGATACTTCGGCCTGCATGACCCGGCGATCGGGCCGGTGGTGGGCGGAGGACGCCCGACCTTGCGCGCCTTGCTGGTCGGTGGCCGGTTGACCGTACACGACGACCAATTGCCTGACTTCGACCTGGCCGAACTCGGCGCCCAGGCCCGGGACGCGGTGCGGCGGTTGCAGCAGGCCGCAGGCGTACGCTCATGAGCTGATCTCCCCGGCACGTGCTGCCGTGCCAATACTCGGCCGCATCAAATGTCTGGTAGATGGAAAACTACGGCAGTCATCGACTTGGGACTGTCATCAGACGGTTTTAGGGTCCCGGAGAAGAACGCAGCGGACGGCGTATCACAAGGCGCTTCTACAACAATTGCTCGCGTAAAAAATCGATGAACGCCATCGTCCGCGCTGAACGTCGTCGCTCGCGGCTGAGTACGGCGCTGACAGGCAGCGCGCTGGTCTGATAGTTGTCGAGTACGGTACTCACCCTGCCCTGCTCGACGTCAGCTGTGAACAGCCATTGCGGTGAGAGGGAAATACCCAGGCCGGAGAGCACCATTTCGCGGATGGCCTCGCTGCTGTTGCTGGTGACGTTGCCCTGGATACCTACATGGAACGCCTGGCCGAGGTGCGTAAAGGTCCAACGGTCGTAATGCTCCAGCAACGTGAAGCCGATGCAGTTGTGACCTGACAGTTCGCTGGGCTCACGTGGCACGCCGTGCAGAGCCAGATAACCGGGCGCGGCATAGACACGCCGTGGGCTATCGCCCAGTGGCAGTGCCACCAATCCCTCGCTCTTCACCGCGCCAATTCGAATAGCCAGATCGATGTTTTCCTTGAGCAGGTCTTCATTGTGGTCACTCAGCCGCAGGTCAATCCGCACATCAGGATGGCGTTGCAGGAAAGTCCCTATGAGCGGTGCGATGCATAACCTTCCATAACTGACCGGGGCGGCGACTCGTAAAGGGCCGGCGATCTGCTCCTGGCCACTGGTGAAGCTTCGCGTGGCAGTTTCGACGTGGCCAAGAATTTCCTGGCAGTGGTCGTAGAAGCGTTGACCTTGGTCGGTCAGGGCCAAATGCCGAGTGCTGCGTGCGAACAATGGGCCACCCAGATACTGCTCCAGCGCGCGCACTTGTTTACTTACCGCCGGCTGCCCAATGTTCAGTTCACGGGCGACCGCCGAGAAAGACCCGCGCTCCACGACGCGGACAAAGACATGCATGCTGTCGAACAGATCCATCGACGAT
The DNA here is from genome assembly GCF_004307515.1 of Pseudomonas sp. Sample_14. NCBI lineage: Bacteria > Pseudomonadati > Pseudomonadota > Gammaproteobacteria > Pseudomonadales > Pseudomonadaceae > Pseudomonas > Pseudomonas sp. Sample_14. The sequence goes on from NZ_RCOC01000067.1 coordinate 82,386, forward strand.
TGGTTCTCTTTGGGGAATAAGTCTCATTCAATCGTGACCACCCAAGAATTGATTGAGGCGCTGGCAGTGCAGGAGTAATGGCCGATGACCCTCATAGGATAGCTGATCGATCACCGGCCCATTTTTACACGGCCCAACAGGAGCAGCCCAAGGCACCAAAAAAACTTCGAGGGTCCGATACTGGAGCATTGGATCCCCATGCACCGGCATGATCGTGACCGTGCAGGCCGCAAAAGCTTGCGCAGCCGCACGAGGCCGCGACTTGGGCGCGCAGCGGAGCCAGCGAGTTTCTGCCTGCTCCGTCTGGGTCTCCCCAAGCGCCATAACCTTTAAAGGTACGCGTCGGCGACCAGTCAGGCATGGCGGGCGGTAGCGGGTTGTCGTCAAACCTGGCGAATTGGCCGGCCCCGTAAACCACGCGCCCGCCAACCACGGTCATATCGGCGGTAAGAAATGAAATCTCCTCTTCAGGCACAGAGAAGTAGTCCTTACTTGGCACAATCAGGTCAGCAAAGTGACCGGTCTGGATGCGACCACGTTTGCCCTCTTCGTTAGAAAACCAGGCGACATTCTCTGTCCACATCCGCAACGCCGCTTCGCGATCAAGCAGGTTTCGTTGAGGGTACAGATTCAGACCGCCCACCGTTTTACCGGTTACCATCCAGGATAGCGAAACCCAGGGGTTGTAGGAGGCAACCCGGGTGGCATCGGTGCCTGCAGACACTTTCACCCCTTTTTCCAGTATGCGCGCTACCGGCGGGGTCGCTTGCGCCGCACGGGCGCCGTAGCGCTCGACGAAGTACTCCCCCTGATAAGCCATACGATGTTGTACAGCGATGCCACCGCCGAGCGCGGCGATACGGTCGATCGATTTGTCCGAGATGGTTTCGGCATGATCAAAGAACCAATTGATGCCAGCGAGGGGGATGTCCTCGTTGACCTTCTCAAATACATCCAGCGCTCGGGTAATGGTTTCGTCGTAGGTGGCATGCAACCGCCACGGCCATCGGTTCTCTGCGAGGATGCGCACAACTTCCTCCAGTTCTCCCTCCATCTCGGGCTGCAGGTCCGGTCGCGGCTGGCGAAAATCTTCGAAGTCGGCAGCGGAAAACACCAACATTTCGCCCGCGCCGTTGTGACGGAAGTAGTCGTTTCCTTGCTTGTACTTAACGCTGGAGGTCCACTTGAGGAAATCCTCCTTCTCTTCCTTGGGTTTCTGAGTGAACAGGTTGTAAGCCAACCTGACCGTCATTTGCCCATCGTTGTCCAACTTCTGGATCACTGCGTAATCGTCGGGATAGTTTTGGAAACCGCCGCCCGCATCAATAACCCCTGTCACACCCAAGCGATTGAGCTCGCGCATGAAATGGCGAGTGGAGTTGACCTGATAGTCGAAGGGCAACTTCGGTCCCTTGGCCAACGTGGCGTAAAGGATCGTCGCGTTGGGCGTGGCCAACAGCAGGCCCGTAGGCGCACCATTGGCATCGCGGTAAATTTTCCCGCCTGGTGGCTCGGGGGTATCTCGGGTGTAGCCGACCGCGCGCAAGGCCGCACCATTGAGCAAGGCCCGGTCATAGAGATGCAGAAGAAATACAGGTGTATCGGGCGCGATCGCATTGATCTCGGCTATGGTTGGCAAACGCTTTTCAGCGAACTGGTGTTCAGTGAAGCCACCTACCACGCGAACCCACTGCGGTGCTGGAGTGTTAGCCACTTGGCGCTTGAGCATGTCCATGGCGTCAGCGAGTGAACGCACACCGTCCCAGCGCAATTCCAGATTGTAGTTAAGGCCGCCGCGGACCATGTGGGTATGGTTATCGACTAAGCCAGGGAGCACACAACGGCGCTTGAGGTCGACAACTTTTGTGGCTGAGCCAGCCAGCGCCATGACTTCCTGGTCTGACCCTACAGCCAGAAACTTGCCGTCTTTGATTGCAACGGCGTGGGCGACTGGGTTGGCGCGATCCAGTGTAGTGATCTCGCCATTGTGGAAAATGATGTCCGGAATTGAATCGGTCATATTGGGCCCTTCCCTACTTAGCGTTTCGGAAAAAGCGCTGCGTCCAAAGACACCCCCTAACGCTAAGGTGGAGGCGGCCTGGAGAAGTTTTCGGCGCGATGTCATAGGTAGAGGCCTCACAGATATAAAGCCCGTTTCCAGGGCCTTCAGGGAATAGCGAACCTTGCAAACCGGTTACTCACGTCTGACTGGACTTTTAAACTGCATACATCCTCATGCTCCACCTCGTGTTTTGGACAATAACGCCGATGGGTGGAGCTATCGCGTCAGCCCTGCGCGACAGCTCTTGCATAACGGATTTATTTAGCAGGGTTTGGACCGATGTGCTCGCCATGTTGCACCCGCTCAGGCGCCTTATGCACCATGGTGTAGGCATAATCCACACCCATCCCGTAGGCGCCGGAATGTTCCTGCACGATCCCCATCACGGCTTCATAGGTCTCCTTGCGCGCCCAATCCCGCTGCCATTCGAGCAGCACCTGTTGCCAGGTAACCGGTACGATACCGGCCTGAATCATGCGGTCCATGGCGTAGTTGTGCGCGTCGACCGAGGTGCCTCCCGAGGCGTCGGCAACCATATAGATTTCATAGTCTGTATCGCGCAGGCAGGACAGTGCGAAGGTCGTGTTGCAGACCTCGGTCCACAGGCCGGATACGACGATCTTCTTACGGCCGGCAATGGCGGACTCTGCCAAGGCATCACGAACGTTTTGGTCATCCCAGGAGTTCATTGAAGTACGTTCGAGGATTTTGTTCTGCGGATATACCGCTAGCAACTCAGGGTATGTATTGCCAGAGAAACCCTCGGTTTCCACAGTCGTGATGGTGGTAGGTATGCCGAACGCTTTGGCAGCCTTGGCCAACCCCACGACATTATTTTTCAGCACCTGCCGATCTATCGACTGCACACCAAAGGCCATTTGGGGCTGGTGGTCGATGAAAATCACTTGGCTGTTTTGCGGGGTCAGTATTTCTAAGTACTTGTTGGACATGGCGGATTTCCTTTGGTAAGTAGAGCAATACGAAAGCGGCGTTATGCGTGGCTGCGCAAGCAGAACGCTACCCGTCCTGGTAGTGCTAAAAGCCACTTTCCGGACGAGTTCAGGGGTGCCGAAAAGCCCCTTGAATTTACGAATGCAGCATTGTTCAGCCGCGTTCGCGGGGTTCAGTTAAATGCCCGAAAAACGCTTGCCAGGCTGCTTTTGCAAGTGCACATCATCTGCGGCTAATTCGCTCCCACCTTGAAGGGAAGTGCATCTTTGGATGTCTTCACGGTCCATGAACCGGACTGCCGGAACGAACTGGCAGACGCGTAGGTATCTTCCATGAACTGGAAATAGGTCATCTTTCCATCCTGAACTTTCGCATGGATGGAAAACGGTGATGTGAACAGATGTCCGACCGCCACGGAGCGGTAGGTGAACTTACCGAAAATCGCGACATCTTCGCCGGAAGCGATTTTGGTAGTAATCGTAAAGTCTTCGATTTTCCAGTAGTTTGAGACCTGCAAAAACAAAGAGCTAAAGGCTTTGGGACCTTTGTTTGTGCCGGTCCACGGCATGATTTTTCTGAGTTCTGGATTGTCAAAGTTTAGAGAAACATAGGTGGCGTCTGGAGCTGCCAACCTCATTGCCGCGGCTTCGACTTTATCGGGTGCGGTATTGGCCAGGAATTCCACGACAACCGCTAGTGAAGCAGCAGATTGCGCTTCAGTAGCTGACTGCGCCGACGCTGGAGTGATTGTTACTAACCATGAGGCGAGCGCCATTGCTGCAGTGATCAATTTGATGCTTCGAGTATTCATGAACTCTCCATTTATGAGTACGATTTTGCGATTCGCGGTCATCCAACCCATGTTGCAAATTGCTACGTGTCGAAAAGCGACAATTGGTACTGGAGCAAGGGCTATGCCAATTTTATAAAACTTATATAAATCGATATTTATCAATGACATATAACTTAATGTGATGTCGCGAGTATCGGGCTCGGAGTTTATCGAAGGGCTTGTTTGATCATTTGATGAAGTCTCGGCGAGGTTTTGTTGATTTGATCAATCCAGCTCAAGCGTGGTCCACGGTGAACCGCCAGGCGGCCACGCAAAGTCACTCAAGACTCTCGTCATGCAACAAGCCGCTTTTCTTCAGGCGATAGGCCAGTGCCGGCCGGGTCAAGCCGAGCATGCGAGCGGCTTGCGAGACGTTTTGGTGTGAAAGCTCCATGGCGCGGCGCATCAGCCGTTCTTCCACAGCATCCAGGCTGATGTTTTTATCAAAGATCTGCGTAACCCAATCGGGACAAGGTTCTTCACCGCCAGCCTGAACTAACGCGCCATCAGAGTTGAGACGATCACCGTGCGAATCGTCTGTTTTTGGGAAGACTGCAAAGAGTGCATCCTGGCCTATGGTCTCGTTGCTGTCGGTCAGGATGACGCCACGCTCAATCGTATTTTCCAATTCGCGAATATTCCCCGGCCAGGCGTAGCGGCGACACAATTCAAGAGCTTTGTCTGATAAACCCAGCGTTCGCTTGTGATATTGCAAGTGAAATTTGCTTATAAAGTGCTCGGCCAGCAGTGGCAGATCTTCAAGTCGCTCGCGCAGTGGGGGAATCTGCACCGGAAACACATTCAAGCGGTAATAAAGATCGGCGCGAAACCGGCCCGCTTCGACGGCGTCGGCGAGGCTTTCATTGGTAGCAGCGATGACTCGCACGTTGATCTTGCGGGTTCGGGAATCGCCTACCCGTTCCAGTTCACCCTCTTGCAGTACCCGAAGTAATGTCGCCTGCGCTCTGGGCGTCAGCTCCACCACCTCGTCTAGAAAAATCGTCCCTCCGTTGGCCCGTTCAAAGCGTCCTGGGCGGGTTTGATTGGCGCCGGTAAAAGCGCCTTTTTCAACACCAAACAATTCGGCTTCAATCAGGTCCTGAGGAATGGCAGCGCAGTTCACTGCGACAAACGCTTGCTCGGCGCGATCACTGCGCAGATGCACGCTCCGTGCGATGACCTCCTTGCCGACGCCAGTTTCTCCGAGCAGCAGGACGGAAATTTTTCCTTTGGCAGCCTTGTCGATCATCTTGCATACCTTCAAATAGGCAGGCGAGCGCCCTACTCCATAGAATTGAGCTTCCTGCTTCTCCAGGCTTCTACGCAGAGAGCTGATCTGTGATTGCAGTTCATACAGCTCCTCGATGATTGGGTCGGCTTGAAAGTACTGTCTGAATTCTGCGGCGTTCTCCCATTCCTCGGCAGGTTTACCAATAATGATGCAGCGCTCATCCCCGCATCCGCGACAGGTCGTTTCTTGGATGATGATTTCGCGTTTCATGAATGAAGAACTGTACGCACAGGCGTAGCCCAACAAAGACCAACAGACTGGTTCCTCCATCAGGCCGACTTCAGTCAGGCAAGTCTCGACCTCAAAGGAGTCAATCCATTCGAGCTCGCAATAAAAATGGCCGCTCTCCTGATCCAGCTCTAACTGAATGGGTTTCGCATTGACCATACCTTTGAGGGAATGCAGTTGCGGGCCGACCAGAAACATCTGCAACTGCGGACTGTCTGGTCTGAGCTTGCGGGCCATTTCCGCATCCTTGAGTCCAGACTGGTAGCCAAGGCGCAAGAAGAACCCCTTGGCGCGGTCGACGCCGAGGCTATTGATGAGTTCACGGCGAAAATTAGCCATCGCCGATACCTGCATCAACAACATGCGCTGCTCGCCAAACCAGATCTTGCCTTCCGTGCTTTGAAAACGAACCTGGTCGCTCAGGTCGTGAAAGCCGGAATAGTGGAGCTCAGGGTTGTAACTGACAGCCATTGAGAGAGACCTCGATTATTGTTTTGAGCGGTCTTGATCAAGCTGTGGCGCCGAGTGAAAGCACCGAAACAATCGATCGCGATATGAAGGGATTTTAGTGCATTGCTACGCAGAGCCAGCGGGCCTCCCGATGCAAAGACATGACGGTGCACGGGCTTCGCGGGCAGATGAAGGCAGTTACCAAGCGCCAAAGTCAGCCAGGCTTAATGTTGGTGATCTGGCCCGAGCCGGCCATGTGCTGTGTTGGACTAGGTATTGGTCATTCGCAATATCCCGGCAGATTGCGAATGCACGCCTTCAGTATCGGCCGTCGATGAACGCGGGAATGGGGCGCCTCCCTGGCAAAGCGGTACTTCACTGGCCCCTCACTCCCGTGCTGATCAACCTTCAGCGGGTACCGGCGTGTCGAGCAATTGCTGCTCCCACAGATAAGCAATGCCGCTACCTGCAGCATGCTGGAGAAGCACATCGGTTACAGCGCCTGCCGTATCGAGGCGTGCCCAGTCGCGTTGCCATTCAGCCATGACTGCCAACCAGGTCATGACATTTGCCCCGGCGCCGACCATGCGTTGGATGGCGACTTGATGGGCTTCGACCGAAACGCCACCGCACGCGTCGGTGACCACGGTAACGTCCCAGCCCTCGCCTAGTGCTTGAATCGCTGGCATGGCGACGCAGACCTCAGTCCACAGGCCAGCCAGGACCAATTGCTTGCGGCCTGTTGCCTTGACCGCGTCCACTACTTTCTTGTCTTCCCAAGTATTGATGAGCGTTCGGTCAATCACCTCCTGACCGGGGAAAACGTCGGTGATTTGCGGAAAGATCCAACCGCCACGCTCGGCAATCACACTGGTCAGAATGGTCGGGACGTTAAACGCCTTCGCAGCCTTCGCCAATGCTGTCGCACAGTTGACCGCTGCGTGCGGATCGTGGCTATTGAGATTGGTGAGTTGAAAAGGCTGGTGGTCGATCAACACAAGTACGGAGTCTTCTGGACGAAGAAGCGAAGCAAGACCGTTACGAAAAGCCATTAATCCATCCTCTTGTTGCCGTGGGTTGGCACGTTTATTTGCGGGATCAGTTTCCGTGCAGCGCGCCTTATGAGCGGCGATGCCTCATGCACTGTGCAGCGCCCTCAAACCTTCGGGTAGTAGCAGCGAATGACTAACTGTGTCGCGCAATGAGGAACGCCACGGTTTTTGCTGCCATTCTCTGGCGATGGCTTCACGGCTTCATGACGACGCGCCCCAGCGGTTTGCTTCGCTCCGCGAAGTCATGCGCAGCAGCCTGCGATAGGGTAAAGGCCCGTTCAATGACAACCCGTATACGCTCCCGCAATACATCCTGTAGCAGCTTGTCGACACTCGCACGCACTGCCGGCCGCTCGAAAAGCGGCCCCATGTACGCACAGATCAGGACGTCCCCGGGAACCGCTATTGGCGCCAAGGCGCGAACTCCGTAATGTGCAGTTCAGATGTACGTTCTGGTAGTCGCATTCCGTGCGTAGCTGCGTGACAAAAAAAGGAACGTGGAAATGGATATAGAAGAGCTTGAAACCTTTGTAGAAGTGGCCGATGCCGGCGGCATTTCCCGTGCGGCAACGCGCCTGGGCACGTCGAAATCTATCGTCAGTCGCCGGCTTGCCCGCCTGGAAGCAGAGCTGGGCGTGCAACTGATGGCGCGTACCACCCGCGGTGCGGCCCTTACCGAAGCTGGGGCGACCTTCCGCGACTACGCCGCCAGAATATGCGCTGAGGCCGAGTCGGCACGCGATGCGATCTTGCCTTCCGGCGAGCTTTGTGGCCGCCTGCGGATCGCCGCGCCCCTGACTTTGGGGCCAATACATTTCGCGCCGATCCTCGCGGAAATGGCCAGGCGTCACCCACAGCTTCATGTGCAAACGAACTACACCGATCGTTTCGTTGACCTCATCGCCGAGGGGTATGACTGCGCGATACGGGTGGGCTACCTGCCCGATTCCAACATGATCGCCCGGTGTATCGGACCGATCTTTGGCCAATTGGTGGCAAGCCCCGTCTATATCAAGGCGCATGGAGCGCCCGAAACACCCGACGAAGTCGTCAGCCACCAAGCACTGATGCAAGGCAATGAATCGTGGTCATTCATGGATGGTGACACGATGGTTACGGTGCGCCCGCAGGGAACGTTCAAAGCCGACAATGGCACCGCATTGCTGGCCGCAGCTTTGGCCGGCATCGGCATTGCCTGGTTACCTGACTGGGTCACGCATGAGCATTTGGCGAGCGGCGCACTTGTAGCGATCATGACGGATTATCCGCCGCCTCCAGCAGGCGCTTATGTAGTTCGACCGCCAGGCCAGCACCCTGCGCGAAAGATAAGGGTGCTCACCGAATTGCTGCTTGAATACTGCGACCAGGCGGCACATATTCCTGAGTCGCCACAGAGCTGAAAGACCCGATTGCAAGCTCCCTTAGAGTGAGTCCTGAAAGCAAAGTATGGATACCAAGCTTACTTATTGATCCATCAGAGCTATCGCGGCTAATACGTCCAGTCCTGATCAGCGCACCCGAATATTTCTCCAAAGTTTCATTCCTCACTCGCGAATAACGCCAACACCCGGTTGGATGTTCCGATTTGTGCGACACAGTAATACAACCCACGAGACTACAAACCAAGGAACTGGATCCCTAATATCCGCCCCCGTATCGGCACGCTTGCACCATCCCTGGTGAATGCGCGCGGCCAAATAACTGCATGCCAGACAGGTGAGTAATGATCGATTTGGAAGGAAAACGTGCGTTGGTGACGGGAGGAGCTCGCGGGATCGGCGCCGCTATCGCAGTGGCACTGGCAGAGAATGGCGCCGATGTTGCGTTCACCTACCAGCAGTCGACGGAAAAAGCTGAGGCAGTGGCCAAATTCATCGCTGATAAAGGGCGTCGTGCTATCGCGATTCAAGCCGACAGTGCCAACCCGCAAGCCATTGAATGCGCAGTCGCGCAGGCCATCTCGACGCTGGGCGGCCTCGATATTCTCGTCAATAGCGCGGCTATCGGCTTGAACGGAATGATCGCCGACATTGATGTAGACGACTATCAAGCACTGATGGATATCAACGTGCGAGGCCCCGTCCTGTTCGCAAAGGCGGTCATCCCGCATCTGCCCGCTGGCGGAAGAATCATCACAATTGGCTCGGGACTGGCAGAGCGGGTGCCCTTTGCGGGTGTAACAGCCTATGCAATGTCCAAGTCGGCGTTGCTCGCATTCACCCGGGGTTTGTCACGTGAACTCGGCCCCACCGGCATAACCGTTAATCTTGTTCAGCCGGGATCGGTCGACACCGACGCAAATCCAGCCTTCGGCCCCGCCGGCGACTTTCAGCGGAGCCTGTCGTCCTTGGGACGTTTTGGCGAGCCTCGCGAGGTTGCGAGTGCGGTGGTCTATCTGGCCAGTCCTGCCGCGAGCCTGATCACTGGCGCCATCCTGACCGTGGACGGCGGTGCGATCGCTTGACTAACGCTCAGGCAGCTGTCCGCAGTGGACGGCAGCCATGGACTGTTGGTCAGGGGTTGAAACGCACTAATGGCCATTTGCAGAGGCAGGAAGCATTGGATATTGATGATCTTCGAACCTTCGTCGAGGTAGCCGACGCGGGCGGTGTTTCGTCGGCGGCCCGGCGACTGGGTGTTGCGAAATCGATAATAAGCCGCAGGCTTCTGAAGCTGGAAACCCAACTGGGTGTGCAGCTATTGGCCAGGACAACCCGTGGTGCTGCTGTCACCGAAGCGGGAGCCGCCTTGCGAGAGTATGCGGCGCGGATCGTCGCTGAGTTTGACGCGGCCAGGGACGCCATTGTTCCAGATGGAGACCTTCGAGGTCGCTTCCGGATCGCAGCACCGATCTCGTACGGCCCGACACATATTGCCCCCGTGCTTGCTGAAATGGGGCGACGCCACCCTCTCCTGCACATTCATGCAAGTTACAGCGATCGTATCGTCGATCTGATTGGCGAGGGCTTCGATTGTGCTATTCGGGTCGGCCATTTACAGAGCTCCAATTTCATCGCAAAGCGTGTGGGCAGCATTCACGGCAAACTCGTGGCAAGCCCAGGCTATGTGAGTACACATGGAGCGCCAGAGGCTCCCCACGAGATTCTTGCGCATGAATCTCTTATGCAAGGTGCGGAAACCTGGCGGTTTATGGATGGCCAAAAGTCCATCATGGTTAATCCCCAAGGGCGCTTCAAGGCTGACAATCCTGTCGCGCTCGCCGCGGCAGCCGTTGCAGGTCTGGGTCTAGGGTACCTTTCTGACAGCGTCATCGACGAGCACATCAAATCTGGCGCATTGGTGTCCGTCATGCACAGATATCCCCCTGTTCCGGCGGGTATTTACATTGTTCGCCCCCAAAGCCAGCACCCTGCGCGAAAGATACGGGTGCTGACGGACATGCTGGTCGATTGGTTCGCAGATGTGAGCCCGGGCAACGTCCTCTCCCTTTAGAAGGCAAGCCACTCGGGACGGCGAGCGTTCAATCTATCCAATTGCCGGACGCATCTTCCACTCGTAGTTCCTGCACAACCATGCCATTCGCCTGCATGCAGGCGCTGAGCTGCGCATGTTTGCCTAAGATCAATCGCCTGAGTAGAATGCGATTCATTATCAATCATGTATGTCCCGGGATGCCGATGCGTAGCGACGAAACACTAGGTACTGCAGATCCAGGGCTGCTCTATCGCACCCACTTCTCGTGGTTACAGGGCTGGCTGATTCGGCGCATCGGCTGTCGCGACAACGCCGCAGATCTGGCGCAGGACACCTTTGTGCGAGTGCTCAAGCACCGCCATCAGTCCGGCGCCCTGCGCGAGCCACGCGCCTATTTGAGCAGCATTGCCCGCGGGTTGATGATTGATCAGTATCGTCGTCGCGAACTCGAACGTGCCTACCTGGAAAGCATCACCTTGCTGCCGCAACACGAGGTTCCCTCGGAAGAAAGCCGGTTGATGATTCTTGATGCCCTCGAGCGCATAGACCGTCTGCTCGACTCGCTTAAACCAAGAGTTCGCCAGGCGTTTTTATTTGCCCGACTCGACGGTTTGACCTGCGCGCAAATCGCCGAAAAGCTCGGTGTTTCCCGCGCGACGGTGGAGCGCGATCTGGCCACGGCCCTGCAACACTGCTATCGCTTGCGTTATGTCGAGGCCTGAGCCCGAGGCGCTGGATCCGGCCATTGTCGAGCAGGCGATCCAATGGCTGGTGCGCCTTCGCTTCAATCAAGCCGATGAACAGACACAGCGCACGTTCGAGCACTGGCTGCAGCAGCGCCCGGAGCATGGATTGGCGTGGCAGCGTGTGGAAACGCTTGGCGATGAATTTGAAGGCGTACCAGCTCAGCTGGCTCGACAAACCCTTAAGGGCGCCCAACATGGAATGCGCCGGCGGGAGAGCCTGAAGCTACTGGGCATATTGGCGACCGTTGGCACGGCAGCCTGGCTCGGCCGCGACTACACCCCCCTGCCCTCCATGCTTGCACAGCAGCGCAGCAGCACCGGCGAGCAACGACGTTTCCAACTCGATGATGGCAGCCTTATCCAGCTCAATAGCGATAGCGCCCTCGACAGCGATTTCGACGCCCAGCGGCGCCTGATCATCCTGCGCCGTGGTGAAATCATCGTGAATGTCGGTGCGGATCAACACTCGCCGCAAGCGCGACCGTTGTGGGTGCAATCACGCGACGGGATCATGCGAGCCCACAGCTCGCGCTTTCTGGTCCGCGAGCGTGACGACGGCACTCTGGTCGCAGCTCAGGAAGGATCAGTCACGGTTTTCCCCGGTTCCGGCCAAGCGTCTGCGAGCCGCAACGTCCTGGCAGGAAACCAACTGCTGTTCACCTCAAGTGACACCCGAACGTTCAGGGACATCGGCCTTGATCTATGGGCTTGGGGTGACGGTGTGATCAGTGCGAACCATATGCGCCTTGGTGACTTCATCGCAGAGTTGTCGCGTTATCGCCCAGGAGTCCTGCGCTGCGCCGAAGAGGTCGCTGATCGACGCGTTTCCGGCACCTTCCAGCTCGCCGACAACGATCGGGTCCTGGCATTGATCGCGCAGTCACTGCGCCTGCACATTGATTACCGAACCCGTTACTGGGTCACCGTAACCGCTGCCACCTGACTCCACCCGAATATTTTTTCGCTACCTGAAAAATAATGAGGTGGTTTCTCATTCTCGTTCGACCTGTAAGGAAGGCCGGAATACAGGCCAGTCTGCCGATGTCCTTTCTTGGAGCGAGAAAATGAGTTCGTCCCCGGTTTCACAGCGCCATCCATTAAGTCGTGCCATGCACGGTGCGATCCTGGGTTTGATCGTGAGCAGCTACGCATTGCCATCGCTGGCGCAAACCTCGGGCGCTGACCAGAGCAGTCAGGTCAAACAGTGGAATATCGCCCCCGGGCCACTGGCGCCAGCGCTTGACCGCTTTGCGCGCGAGGCTGGCATCAGTCTTTCCTTCGACGCCTCGAGTGTGGCGAACCGCACCACGGCTGGCGTGAATGGCACGCTCGATACATCGGCAGCGCTGTCATCCTTGCTCCAGGGCAGCGAATTGCAGATCGAACAGCAAGGTCCGAATGCTTACCTGCTGACCCCTCAAGCAAAAACCGCCGGCCCGCTGGAACTCGACGCAACGGCTGTTGAGGACTACCGCCTCGCCCCGCTCATCATCAATGCCAAGGTTCGGGTCAGTGCCGACGACGACGCCAACTCGGTGGTTGCCAAGGAGCTCTGGGTGGGCGGCAAGGTGGCCACCAGCATTCTCAATACACCGGCATCAGTGTCGGTGGTGACCAACAAGGAAATGCAGCAGCGCAGCGTCAGCACCACGGAAGAAGCGCTGCAATACACGCCGGGCGTGGTCAGTGACTTTTATGGTACGGATGATCGCAACGACTATTTCCAGATCCGCGGCTTCCAGGCCACCACCTACCGTGACGGCTTGACCCTCAGCTCGATGCGCGGCGTACGCGAAGACCCGTTCGCCTATGAGCGCATCGAGATTCTGCGTGGCGCCAACTCCACCCTGTTTGGCCCTGCGGACCCGGGCGGTTCGGTAAATTTCGTGACCAAACAGCCGCGCTTCGAGAAGTTTGGCCAAGGCTATGTGACCTACGGTTCGTTTGACCATGTCGAGACAGGCATCGATGTCGGCGATGCGCTGAACGACGAGAAAACCCTGGCCGGCCGCTTTACTGCCAAAGGCCAGAACAGCGACCGCGAGTACGATCACTCGCAGGACGACAACCAGTTGTTTATGGGTGGCCTCACCTGGGCACCGACGGATTACACGTCGGCCACGATGATTCTGGACTACCTGAAAACCGAGAGTTCGCCCAACAGCGGCGGCTATCCACTGGATCGGGAATACGACCGCAGCAAGTTTTATGGCGAGCCCAGCTACAACTTCCACGATGTCGAGCGCACCAGCCTCAGCGGTAACGTCACCCATGATTTCGACAACGGTTTTGTGCTGCGCAGCAATCTGCGTTACAGCAAGTTGACCGATGATTTCGGCTACGTGTACCTCAGCGACAGCGCCGCACGTGTCGGTACCACCGTCGATCGATACCTGTTTGGCACGGACACTGAAGCCGATCAGTTCAACGGCAATCTGATGCTGCAATACGATGCCCGCTTCGAGAACATCGACAGCAGCAGCCTGGTGGGCGTGGAGTACCTCGATTCGACCACCAAGGAAAGCTCGGTCTACGCCCTGACGACCCCGATCGACATTGCCAACCCGGTGTTTACTGGCGTTCCACGCTCAATCGCGCCGTATGCCGTCAACAAGCGAGACGCGACCACCAAGGCCGTCTTCCTTCAGCAGAACCTGTCGTTCTACGAGCGTTTCATCGTCACCGGGGGCGTGCGCAACGACTCGATGGACCTGACCAGCAAAGGCTTGCAATCCACTGAGAAAGACACCTTCTCCGAAACCTCCTACCGAGGTGCGTTGACCTATATCGTCAACGATGAGGTGTCCACCTACGTGAGCATGGTCGAATCCGTCTCGCCGCCGCAGGTTGGCGTGACACCGCAGACAGGCAGGCAGTACGAAGTGGGCGTGAAGTATGCGCCGATGGGAATGGATGCACTGTTCTCCGCCGCCGTGTATGACCTGACCCAGGAAAACGTCACCATCGCCGTGGTGCTGCCGAGCGGCATCATCGAGCAGCAGACGGTAGGCGAATCGCGCGCGCGTGGCCTCGACCTGGAGGCCAAAGCGCAGGTGACGCAGAACCTCAGCCTGATCGGTGGCTATTCCTACATGGAGTCCGAAGTATTGCGCGGTTCGTTGTACGACGGCAGCTCGCTGAAGGGTAACGAGTTCGCCACGGCACCCAAACATTCAGCTTCGCTGTGGAGTTACTACGACGTACCCGCCACTGATGTCAGCGTGGGCCTGGGTGCCCGCTACGTCGGCGCTTATTACTTCGATGCAGCCAACTCCGGCAAAAGCGATGGCACCACGCTGTTCGACGCTGCCTTCAACTACAAAATTGCCAAGGGCACCGACCTGGCGGTGAACGTCAGCAACCTGCTGGACGAGCAGCACGTGGTCGGCTCCGGCACCGCGAACTTCTACAACCCGGGCCGCGAGATTACCGCCAAGCTGAGCTACAACTGGTAAGCAGGCGGGTCAGCGTTTTTCCCCACACAGAAAACGGTGCCCGCGTTACCGCGGGCACCTTCGACTTGGTTGTTAGCCGCCGACCTCACGCAAAATTCTCTCAAGCTCAGGACGGGTCCACCTCTCCCAAGGGAATACCTCCCGGTCATCGCCGCTGTGCCAATACTCGCCCGCATCAAATGCCTGATAGATCGAAAATGCCGGCTCGGGCATCTCTGCGTACAAGGACAGATCGACGATATCGCTGATGACAATATTCATCACCTCATCACAGTAGTGAAAATCGCGGCCGCCGGTGATAAACAGCCTTGCCACTGAGATCGCCAACTGATTGAGAAGATCGCGGCTGTCGATCTGCAGGTGCTCACACATAACATTTAATTCGGTGTTAGGGGCTTTCTCAATCATCCCCAGTACGTAATCAAGCTCGGCATCACTAAGACCTGTGGCCATATGATCAAAGTACTCGTGAGTTCGGTTTTGCGATGAATTCAGGACAAGCCTGTTAGAAAGCATTTTGGCAGATTTGCTGTTTAGCGACAGCTATGGTTCGAAAGCAGCTTCTGATTGGGTGGTCCCGTTTTCCCCCGGGGCTTATTCGGCAGAGGTCGACTTGGACTGTCATCAGATAAAGGTGACAAAGCGGGTATCGAGACCCGCGCTCACTGGCGCTAGCGAATTGAGATAGTACACAAACACAAGGGTGGCCGCTTTTGGGTATTTGGCGATCCGTGACAAGAAGATCGGTCAGAAGCGGCCAGTCAGTATCGATGAAATACGTTAGATGATTCCAGTTTCAAATGAGCCGCGGGCAATACCCAGGTTGATCTACGCTTGAATGAAATCACGCGGAGAAACAGATCATGTCACTCGCTCCCGGAAGTCTATTTGCCCTGGCTGTGGGTGTCTTCTTTTGCACATCCGTGCTCGGACAAGGGGCAGCAGACAGCGATTCTCCGCCGGCGATACTGCCCTTGGCATCCGAGAGTGCGCCGAGACTCATTGCCTACCCGCCGCTTGCCGAGCCGCTCGCCCGTGGAGTGGTCATCATCCAGTTTCGAACAGAGCACGCCAGGATCATGCCGGTTTTTGGCAAAGTGGCTGCTGAGGTATCACCACGCTTAGGTCACCTTCACGTGACCGTCGATGACTGGAAAGGTACGTGGGCGCACACCAGTGAAGACCCGATTATCCTGGTCGGGCTAACGCCCGGTCCTCACAAGGTTCTCATGGAAGTGGCCGACCCGACGCACCAGATCATCACCAGTACGACAGTGAGTTTTACAGTACCGGAGAAGAAACCGATGGACGCTCCCCGTACTGACGATCATCACGCGGTAAAACCATGACTGCTGTGCTATTCACCGAAACAGGCAATGATCGGCGTCTCTGCCAGCGATTGACTGGCTCAATATCTCCAGAAGACCGGGGTCACGAGCACCAACACCGTCAGGATTTCCAACCTGCCTAGCAGCATGCCAACGGTGAGTAGCCATTTGGCTGCATCCGGCAGTGACGAGAAATTACCTGCCGGGCCGATGATTGTGCCCAGGCCGGGGCCGACGTTACACACCGCCGTAGCGGCACCGCTCAGAGCGGTAATCCAATCAAGCCCGATCAGTGCCAGGCCCAAAGCGATGGCGGCAATCGTGATGGTGAAAAAAAACGAGAAGGTCAGCAGCGAACGGACGATCTCCTCGTCGATGGGATGGCCGTTGTATTTTTTCTGAATCACGGCCCGAGGGTGAATCAACTGCTTCAAGCTGCTGACCAGAAGCGCGGCAGCCACCTGAAAACGGAAGATTTTCAGCCCGCCTGCCGTTGAGCCGGAGCAGCCACCGACGAAGGTCAGATAGAAAAACAGCAACACAGCGAAGCTGCCCCACAAGGTGTAGTCGCCAACCGCAATTCCGGTGGTCGTGACGACCGAGGTCACATTGACCGCCACGATACGAAACGCGTCCCACCATCCGTAGTCGCTGTGAAAATACAGCCAGGTACCTACTGCCAACGATGTGACGAGCAGGAATCCAATAAACCCGCGTACCTGGTGGTCCCTGATCAGCGCACGCCGATTGCCCCGACAGGTTGCGACGTACAAGGTGAATGGCAGGCTGCCCAGGATCATGATGACTACCGCCACCCAGTGAATTGCTGGCTGCTCCCAGTGCCCGAGGGAGGAGTCCGACGTCGAGAACCCGCCGGTGGAGATCAACGACATTGCGTGGTTGATCGCTTCGAATGGGGTCATTCCTGCGAGCCAGAGCGCCAAAGTGCCGACACCCGTCAGGCCCAGATAGAGCAAAAGGATGTACTTGGCTGCAACATGAGAACGTGGTGTCACTTTCTCCGACCAGTCCGAGGACTCTGTCTGGAAAAGACGCATGCCGCCGACTCGCAAGAGCGGAAGAATCGCGACAGCCATGCCGATAAAACCGATGCCGCCTAGCCAGTGCAGCATGGAACGCCAGATCAACAAGCCGGGAGAGGCGCTATCCAGACCGGTGAGTACCGTCGAGCCAGTGGTTGTGATGCCCGACATCGTTTCAAAGAACGCATCGGTGTAGCTGATATCGCTGATGAAAACCATGGGTAACGCTGCGAAGGCGCACACAACAACCCAGCTAGCGGTAGTCAACAGGTACATGTCCCTGGGCCGAAGATTGCCAGTCTCCGGACGCCCTCGCATGATCAACAGCAGACCACAGATGAAGGTAATCAGACTCGACCAGAGAAAGGCCGACAGATCGTCGCTACGCTCATGGACCACCAGCGTGACCATGGGTATAGCCATGCTTACCGCCAGGGTGATCAGAAAAATACCCAAGATAAAGCCGATAAGCCGAATTGCTGCGAGGGACATCACGATAGCGTTCCAAATTAGCGCCGCGCAGTATCGGATGCCCTCAATAAAGACTGCGTAAATTCTCCGTAAAATTTTGACCTGCAATCAGTTAGGCTGCGGGAGTCAAAGCGTGGCTATGAGTCGATTACAGGCCTTCGCAACAGGCCGGAAACGGCAGAAGCCGCCAGTGCCAGCCCTCTTCGCATCAAACGAGTCCCGGCCTGACGCTGCATGCTGCGCGTTAAATCTGGCTGCAGCATGCAGCGCCGTGCAAACGGAAGTTGATCTGCGCTGATCGCTCATCAGGAGGAAACGAGTTTCTCGTAATCAGAGAAGGGCTTGAGCGCGCAGTACTGCACGTGTAGCAGATTCCCTTTGACGTAAGGCAGCGCCTCGATGTAATCACGCGCCTCTTCGAAGGTGACGGACTCCAGTTCAAACGCGGCACCGGGACCATCGGCCAGCCCATGAACTGCGCGCACGATACCGCCAGCGAAGCCTTGCCAAACGTGCACTACCTCCGGTTTCGCCAGCCGCTTGAAGTCTTCTGCCGCTCCATCAGCACGGCGAGTCAGAATCACGAAGGTTTTCATGACACCTCCTCCGTTTTCAGCTGCTTGCGCTGGGTTGTTTCAGCATACGCGACGTGCGCCATTATGCCGCTCTGGCCCACGGCCACATGCGGTTTAAGCTCATTGCGGGGAGTGTAGTCCCCACCGTTTTGGGGCCGGAAAGGTATTGGCGCATCTGTGAACAAATCCTCGAGTCGGGTGCGCCAAGCCTCTTTGGCTGCGACGGCATCTGCGGCGGTCAAGTTGCCAGTGCCGTATATGGCGAACGTCGGCAGCACATCGAACCCAGGAAAGTAGAGCGAGCCGTGCGTGATCGGAAACAGCAATTGCTCGAGTGGTCCGTTGATGCCGCGCAGCGAGTAGTCTTCTGCGGGGCCGCCGACAGCGACTGACAACATGGCCCGCTTGCCTTTGAAAGCGCCGTCACCATAGCGGTAGGCGTTGCCAGCGTCCTTGTAGCCGTGGGCGAGTCCGGCTGCCCAGACGCGATCTATCCATCCCTTCATGATGGCAGGCATGCCGTACCACCAGAGCGGAAACTGGAAGATGACTACGTCTGCCGCTAGAACCTTGTCTTGCTCCGCCGCCACGTCAGGGCTTTGGCTGCGATGACGATAGGCGTGGGCGGACTCTGCTCCGAACGAGAGCCGCTGAGGGTTGGCCCGCTGAGGAAAGTCGTGCTCGTCAAATATCGCTTTCCAGCCCATGGCGTATAGATCGGATTGCAGGACCTCGTGTCCTTGCGCAGTCAAGCATTCAACAGACACATCCACCAGTTGCCGCGTTAGCGACGAAGGCTCGGGATGGGCATAGATGATCAGTACTTTTTTCGACATGAAGGACGGCTCCGCTGTGATTTCGAAGGAGTGTCGCGGGGCTCGGGCCATCTGTGAAATCTCAAAATTTTGCTGCTAACATAAGATCGATGGATACCAGACGCCTTGATCTAAATCTGCTTGTGACGTTGGAGGCCCTTCTCATTGAGCAGAACGTGACCCGGGCTGCCGCCCGTCTGTATTTGAGCCAGCCAGCAGTCAGCGCTCAGTTGAGCCGTCTGCGCGACGTCTTCAACGACCCTCTTCTGATCCCCGCGCAGCGTGGAATGACGCCCACCGTCAAAGCCTTGGAGCTGCTCGTGCCGCTTCGCCAGGCACTTGACCAGGTAAGGGCGACCGTCACTACTCATCTGAATTTCGAGCCCGCGACGGCGAGCCTGACGGTATCAATCGCCTGCACGGATTACGTGCAGGCGGTTTTGATCAAACATCTCGTTGTCGCCATGCGACGCGAAGCGCCGGGTGTTCGCATCGCACTGCGCATCCTGGACGTACCACAGCTGGAGCTGCAGATGACCCGCGGCGAGGTGGACCTGGCCGTGATAAACATGAACGGGGTTCCGCCCGCACTGCACTCGCAACACCTCTATGATGAGAGTTACGTGCTGATCGGGCGTCGTGGGCATCCAAGCCTGCGCGCGGACCTGACCGTGGATGAGTTCGCGCAGCTGGAACATGTCGTGGTGTCACTGCGCGGCGGAGGCTTCTCTACCTCGGTGGATCACGCCTTGGTAGCGCGTGGGCTGCGGCGTAACGTCGTTCATTCAGCGTCGTCATTCCTTCCAGTACCGGAGTTGGTCGCGCAGTCGGATTGTGTGGCCCTGGTTCCAAGTCGTCTTGTAGACGGTCGCAGCGAGCAACTGCTGTGCGTAGCCCCTCCCTTGCCGGTGGAAGGTTTTGCGATTGGCTTGTTCTGGCATGAGCGGTCGGATGGGCACGCCGGCTTCAAATGGGTACGTGAGTTCATCACTCGCGTGGCCGATTCTCGTGCATCCGATTATGGCAACCCAAGATCTCTGACGACCTTAAAACCCGTCCAGACAAGCTAGCGTGTCGAGTACTCGATAGGTCAAAGGCTCGCTGGTTGGCTCGCTCTTGCAAGCCCGCTGAGGCAATAAATCTACATCCATCTACTTATGGCCGATTATGGGTTTTTATCGGCATACCTGAATGACTGCTTTTGGCCGAAAGCAGGCGGGTATTACCTTGTTTCAGCTTCGTCAGGAGGCCAGCTCTCATAGAAAGAGCCGCCTACAGGGATCGGGTTGCCATCCATATGGTATGCGGCCCATGCCAGTACTTGTGCCATGCGCTCGGCAGCAACTGGCGACAGTCCGCAAGATTCTCTGACTTCGTCTAGCCGTACTCGGCAAACATCGAGGTGGCGTCGAACCCCGGAAAATCCACCAAGATAGAGAAAGAACTCGTCGAGAAGGATACCCACGCCTGGAACACCATAGGTGCCGGCCACACCTGGTGCCTCCTCATATAAAGCCTTCACATCATGGCCTTCCAAGGCCGCGACAGCGGTGAGTACCTCGCAAAAAGTATCTTTCATGCTGTTGCTGACCCAGAGGTCATAGCTGTTGCCGATAATGATGGGCGCGCCCATGAGTCTTACTCTGATGTCGATAATGGAATGCTGAAGAAGAGGCGTATTCAGCCATGTAGCCAATTTTCAATAGGCCGTCTCCGCTCCGATTATTATCTTTTGGGGCTGGAAAAGGCCATGCGTGGACGGCTGCTTTTGGCCGGAAGCTGCCTCCCAGGCAGCGAACCGTGAATGGTCACTCGTCAAACAAGGTCCAGCCATGGCAAATGCCGGCAAAGTCTTTTGCCGTGAAAAATAATGTCAGTTCCTTTGGGTCAAATTCTTTGTAGAGCCAATGCCCAGGAATGGGGCCTCTCGTTATCGCGTATTCCAAGCGGTATTTTTGAACAGGTCCAAAACCGATGGAGCGTGAGTTCAACTCAAACCTGTCACCTCTGTTGAGCGCCCATAGCTTTTCAACAAGGCAGTCATCAAGCACCACCTCTCCCGCTACCTCAATGAGATACTTTGAATGAAGTTTCTGTTGAAGCCTAATGCTTCTGGCCATGCATCAACCTACCTATGAATAGTCCGAGCATCGACGCAATAATACTTGAACATGATGACGAGCGCTTTGGGTTGAAAAAAGTTCGCTGGGCGTACGCTCTGGCCGATAGCTGCCATCCGCCACCGGCAGCTATGAGCTGAGACGCCCGCACATCGGCGCCACGCAAGCCGCTCACCAAACCTGACCCCAGGTTTGTCCTGCCTGAAATCCCAAACCCGCACAAAAAAATCACCGATTCATTGTCAGTTGATTTTTTTCGGCCTATCTTGAATAAAACCTATACAGCCAACCTGTATGCGTACAACCTTTTCACCCGACTGTGTCCCTAACCCGCACCGCCACGAGTAACCCGAATGAGCCCACTACTAGCCAGCCATTACCGTGAAATCCTCGTTGGCGTCGGTGAAAACCCGGAACGCGAGGGTTTGCTGGATACGCCCCAGCGCGCCGCCAAGGCGATGCAATACCTGTGCAACGGATATGCGATGAGCCTGGAAGACGTCACCAACGGTGCGCTGTTCGAGTCGCAGAGCGATGAGATGGTGATCGTCAGCGACATCGAGCTCTATTCGCTGTGTGAGCACCATATGCTGCCGTTTATCGGCAAGGCGCATGTGGCGTATATCCCCACTGGCCGGGTGTTGGGGCTGTCGAAGGTGGCGCGGGTGGTCGACATGTTCGCGCGGCGCTTGCAGATCCAGGAAAACCTTACTCGGCAGATTGCTCAGGCGATCCAGCAGATCACCGATGCTGCCGGTGTCGCGGTGGTTATTGAAGCCAGGCACATGTGCATGATGATGCGCGGTGTCGAGAAGCAGAATTCGATCATGACCTCCTCGGTCATGCTCGGTGCCTTCCGCGACAGCTCGACGACGCGGCAGGAATTTCTCCAGCTCATCGGCCGACGCTAGGCCTATACACAGCCTGTTAACTGTACAAGCACAAGGAGTAGGAAGATGACCCGATTTCTGCTGCTGTTAGGACTGGCGCTCAGCATTGCAAGCTGCGGCAGTGTCGATGTTGCTCGTTATGCGGATCAGCAACCGGCATTGAGTCTGGAGCAGTTCTTCAGCCAGCCCGTCAAAGCCTGGGGAATGTTCCAGAAGCGCAACGGCGAAGTGGTCAAGCGTTTCGAGGTCGATATCGCCAGCCGTCGTGAAGGTGAAAACCTGATCCTCGACGAGCGTTTTCTTTACAGCGACGGCACCCGTGAACGCCGAGTCTGGACCCTCACTCCCGGGGGCAATGGTCAGTGGAGCGGTCGCGCGCATGATGTGGTCGGTGTCGCACAGGGCCAGATCGCAGGCAACACCTTCCACTGGCGTTATCGCCTGAACCTGCCAGTCGACGACTCGACCTACGAAATGAGCATGGACGACTGGATGTACCTGGTCGACGAGGACACGCTGATCAACCGCACCCGTATGTCCAAGTGGGGTATTGAGGTCGGCCAGGTGACGGTGTTCTTCCGGCGCCAGAACGCTGGGGCGAACCCATGAGCAGTGGGTTGACCCTGGCCTCGTTCGGCGACGGTTATCGCGCTCTGGTGATCGGCGCCAGTGGCGCCCTCGGCACGGCGTTTTGCCAACATTTGAACCAGGATCCACGCTGCGCCAGCGTCCGTACGCTGGGACGCGATACCGTGCCGAAGCTCGACCTCGAGCAGCCCGAAACGATCGCCAGCGCCGCCGCCGAACTGGCAGGCCAAGCGCCCTTTCACCTGATCATTCACGCGGCCGGCCTCCTCCATCGCGACCAAGTCAAGCCGGAAAAAAGCTACAGCGCGATCGAAGCCGAGTCGCTGCAGGCCGTGTTCCAGGTCAACACGCTGGGGCCGGCGTTGCTGCTGCGCGACTTTTTGCCATTGCTTGCGCCTCAAGGCGCGATGGCAATGCTGTCGGCGAAAGTCGGCAGCATCGGCGACAACCGTTTGGGCGGCTGGTACGCCTATCGCGCCTCCAAGGCTGCGCTGAACATGCTGATCAAGACCGCCGCCATCGAGCTTTCGCGCACGCGCCCGCAGAGTCGCTTGCTCAGCCTGCACCCGGGCACGGTGGTCTCGCCGTTGTCGCAACCTTTTCGCGGAGCCTCAAGCGCCCGCCCGGCAGACATTGCCGCCGGGCAATTACTGAGTCTGATTGACACGCTGACGCCGGCCGATAGCGGCCATTTCTTCGCCTACGATGGAGAACGCCTGCCCTGGTAGGCAAGGAGTGAAGCATGAATCTGCAAACCCTCACCGAACGTGCGGCCAACAGTGAAGTTCGCGAACTGGAGCTGCTGTCACTCGAAGGTGGATTTTATCTGGCGAGAATTCGCGTAGATCAGGGCCAGTTCACCTTGCTCGATGACGCGGCCAAGCCAATGCACCTGCGTTCAATCACCCACCTTCGCGACTTGCTGCAAACCGTGCCGGCGTTTCCCTGCGTACTGGTGCAGCAATGCGTGCACGACGAAATGTGCGGCCGGGATTCAGGGCCGGTTGAAGAGCTGCGCATTCCATTTTCGCTGACCACGCCGTTATGACGCTGAAGCGAGGCGAGCGCTGAATGGCAGGCTGATAAAGCGCGCGTCGCCCACCGGCGACGCATTTATCGAACCCCTGCCTCGTCCACGGGTCTGCTTCACATCGATTCCCTGGAAGCAAATCCCATGTCCACTCAACACACACTTGTCCTGCTTGCCCGAGGCGGATACGCCGCGCGCGGCGTTCTGTATCTGATCATCGGCATCTTCGCGCTGCTGGCGGCGCACGACTCCACCAAACCGAAAGACAGTCACAAAAGCCTTGAAGCATTGCTCAGCCAGCCCTTCGGCTACGTGCTGATCGGTGTTGTGGTCGCCGGCCTGCTGGCCTTCGCCGCCTGGCGTGCGCTGCAAGCGATCCGCGATGTCGACCACCACGGCACCGAGTTCAAAGGCCTGGTCATTCGCGCAGGTCTGCTCGCCGGCGGGCTGGTCAACGCGGCGCTGGCCTTCTTCGCCCTGGGCCTGTTGGTGAGTGGCCTCAGGAGTTCGGGCGGCTCCGGCGATGGCAAGACCAAGGATCTGCTCGCGCAGCTGCTGTCATTCGAGCACTCGAACCTGTTGATCTACCTGATCGCGCTGATCCCGCTGGGTGTCGGTATCGCCCACATCATCAAAGGCTGGAAGGCCACGTTCGAGAAATACTTCGAAGCGGATGACGAAGTGATGCGTTACGTGCGCCCGGTGTCGCGCTTTGGCTTGATCGCCCGCGGCGTGGTGTTTATCGAGATTGCAGTGTTGATGGCGGTCAGCGGCTCGGTTTACCAGGCGACCAATCCACCCGGCATGAAGGAAGCGCTGGATGCTTTGCAGAATCTGCCGGCAGGCGGCGTGCTGTTGATGCTGATGGCGTTGGGGCTGATAGCATTTTCGGTGTACAGCTTTTCCGAAGCGGCCTGGCGCCGGATCGAAATGGATGTGCCGTTGTAAGCGGCGATTCGAGGGGGCGTTTGCCCCCTCGATTGCTTCCCGTCAAGTAAACAGATCAACGCCCAACTGGAACGCTACCCATAGCGCCAGACCTGTAGCAAACATCAGCGCGATGTTTTCAAACAGGTTGTTGCGGTACTGCTTGTCCAGCAGCGATTTCTGGTTGGACATGATCAGCAAGCCCAGGGAAATCACTGGCAAACCAATGATGTTCAATGCGCTGACACCAATGGTCAGGGTGACGAAATCCGGCATGCCCGGCATCGACCAGATCAGCGGCGTGACCAGGATGAACAGCATGAACCACTTGTGCATCGGGTCGTGATGGAACTCTTTACCGTACTTCTCGCGGCGCTCAGGACGAACATGCTGGAAGGCATCGGTGATCAGCATCGGAAACGCTGTGGTCTTGCCTGAAATACTGGCAAACAAGGTCGCGAATACGCCGATGAAGAACACGTACCAGCCGATCGGGCCGAAGAAGATTTCCAGCGCCTTGCCCAGATCGCCCAGGGTTTTCACCTCGATGCCGTTGGGCCGCAGGATTTCCGCACCGACGATCCAGATCGCCAGGTTGATGATGATCCCGACGAACACCGCAAACAGCAGATCGTTACGCTGAATGCGCTTGTGCTGCGGCCCGGTCCAGCCTTTCTGGCGCATGACATAGGGGTGCACGAAGTTGGCGATCGAGCCGGCAACCGCGCCGATCACTGAAACCGCCACCAGCAACGCGCCATGCACGCCTTCGTCCGGCGGAATGCTGAAACCGATGGTGCCTTTGATGATGCCGCTGACATCCGGGCCGGACATCACCGCCAATGCGATGAACGCCAGGGTCATGATCGCCAGCAGCAGCTTCATCACGCCTTCGATCATCGTGTAGATGTTGCGCCCGACCAGCATCCACACCGCCAGCACCACCGCCACCGAGCACAGCAATGGCTGATCGATCTTGAACAGCATCGCCAGCGACTCCCCTGCCCCCTTGATCATGTAGGCGTTCATCAAGTGCCCCATCAACAAGGCATAAACCAGCATGAACCAGGCAAACACCGGGTTGAGCTGGGCGTAGCCCTGCAGAATGGTCATGCCCTGGTTATTGCACAGCTGGAAACGGGCAATGATGTTGACGATCAAGTATCTCAACAGCAAAGAGACCGCCAGCACCCACATCATCGCGTAGCCGTAATTCGCACCGGCCACTGAAGACGTGATGAGATCGCCCGCACCGAGCCACGACAGCACGGCGATAATGCCGGGGCCGAGCAGTTTCAGCGTACGCAGGAACAGGTTTTGCGGTTTTGCAGCGGCCTGATGATCGAGTGGAGCCATGCTCGTCATAGGGGTATCTCCGTTATTGTTTTTGTGAGAGTTGTTGCACTGCGCACATTAGGTAGGATGTCGTACAACAACGCTAACGGGAGAGTATGTAGAAATGTGTCAAACCTCAATGACGACGGCCCTCTCCGATCATTTCCGCTGATCAAAATCATCTGGAACAAGCATGTGAAATAAACGTAGCGACGTTACAGGCCTACGAAATAGCCATTGATGGCCCAGCCAATCACTCATAGGATGACTGATCACAACAACAATAAGGCTGAAAATGATGAAAAGAACCCTCTTGATCGCTGCGCTCGCTTCAGCTCTGAGCGGGACGGCCAACGCCGCTACCTACGCTTACATCTCCAGCCCCGGCGACGGTCTGATCTCGCAATACCGCCTTGATCAGAGCAACGGCGCGCTCACCCTCATTGAACAAATCCAGGCCGGCGACCAGGTCAATCCCATGGCGCTCACCCCGGACGGCAAAGTGCTGTTTGCAGCGTTGCGGGTCAAGCCTTTCCAGGTTTTGGGCTATCAGATCGACTCCAAAAGCGGGCACCTGACAAAATTCACCCAAGCGCCCCTGGCAGAGAGCATGGCTTATCTGTCGACCGATCGAAAAGGTCGCTACCTGCTCGCCGCGTCCTACGGCGCCGATGCACTCAGCGTTCAAAAGATCGGCGAGGATCATCAGCCTTCCGCCAACATCCTGCGTTACCCGACCGGCCTGCACGCGCATTCGATTCGCACCGAGCCGAGCAATCGTTTTGCCTACGCCGGCAACCTGGGCACCGACAAGGTGCTGCAATATCGACTGGACGCCAAGACTGGCGAACTCAGCCCGATCGGCAGCGGCGCGGTCAGTGTTCCGGAGAAAACCGGGCCTCGGCACCTGGCGTTCTCGCCCAACGGCAAATTCCTTTACGTCGTCGGTGAAATGAGCGGCACCGTGACTGCGTTTTCAATCGACGAGGCCAGCGGCGCGTTGACCCGAATCGCTGAAGCCAATGGCATTCCCGAGCGATTGAAACTGGCCCACGGCGAAGTCCGTGATGCGCGCAACAACGACCTGAAAGACGATCCGACCCCACGCATCTGGGCTGCCGACCTGCGCATGTCGCCGGATGGAAAACTGCTGCTGATGAGTGAGCGCACCAGCAGCAGCGTTTCGGCATTTGCCGTGGATCCGGCAACCGGAGGACTCAAGTTCCTCGATAACTACCCGGTGCAAGAACAGCAACCGCGAAATATCGCCTTCTCCCCCGATGGCCACTGGCTGCTGGTGACGGGCGAGAAAAGCGCCAAGGTCGGTACGTACGCGGTGAGCAAGGATGGCGCGCTGAAGCGTGTCGGTGAAGCGGCCTCCGGCAAAGGCGCATTATGGATAGAAATACTGCAAACGCCTGACGCTTGAATACCTGCGGAGCAGCAACTGCTCCGCCGTTCTGCAACTAATCCCCCGCCGCTTCGGTCATTAGGTTTGCCGAGGTTGATACATTTACGCAGACCTCACTTTCAAGAGACTGCCCCCCCCGTGATCAGCCATCTCGATCGCCGCAACAACCGCTCGCTGGACAGTCTGAATTTCTTTCTCGCCGATGTCCGCGACGGCCTCGGGCCGTACCTCGCCATCTACTTGCTCGCCGTGCACCACTGGGACCCGGCCAGCATCGGTGTGGTCATGACCCTCGCCGGCATTGCCGCGCTGGTCACGCAGACGCCCGCTGGTGCGCTGGTTGACAGCAGCCGGGCGAAACGTGCGCTGATCATCATCGCCGCGCTGTTGGTGACGGTGAGTTGTCTGCTCCTGCCGTTCATTTCGTCATTCAGTCTGGTGGCGTTGACTCAGGCTTTGAGCGCTGCGGCAGCATCTATTTTTGCCCCGGCGATTTCCGCGATCACCCTGGGCATCACCGGCCCGCGAGCATTCACCCGGCGTACCGGTCGCAACGAGACGTTCAACCACGCCGGCAACGCGTGCGCGGCGTTATTGGCCGGTTTGTTTGCGTATCTGTTCGGTCCGGTGGCGGTGTTTTATCTGATGGCGGTCATGGCGCTGGCCAGCGTGATTGCCGTGCTGTTCGTCTCGGCCGAGGCGATTGATCACGATGTCGCGCGCGGCCTCCAGCCTGGCGATCAAAGCCATCAGCCGTCCGGATTCAAGGTACTGCTGAGCAATCGCCCGTTGCTGATGTTTGCCCTGTGCTGCGCGCTGTTCCACTTGGCCAACGCGGCGATGCTGCCGCTGGTGAGCCAGAAACTCGCCCAAGCCAACTTGCACATGGCCACGCCGCTGACGTCGGCGTGCATCGTCGCCGCGCAACTGGTGATGGTGCCGATGGCGCTGCTGGCCGGTGCGAAAGCCGATGTCTGGGGGCGCAAACCGTTATTGCTGGCGGGTTTTCTGATCCTGCCGCTGCGTGGCTTGCTCTACACCTTCTCGGATGATCCGTACTGGCTGGTCGCCGTGCAGTTGCTCGACGGCGTCGGCGCTGGGCTGTTCGGCGCGCTGTTCCCGGTGATGGTCAAGGATCTCACCCTCGGCTCCGGGCATTTCAATGTCAGCCTCGGCGCGCTGACTACAGCATTTGGCCTTGGCGCAGCGCTGAGCAATGGGCTGGCCGGATTTGTCGTCGAGGCCGCCGGTTACAGCGCGGCATTTCTGACTCTCGCCGGGGTTGCAGCGGCAGCATTCCTGCTGCTGTTGATCGCTGTTCCGGAAACGCTGCAGCGGACTGAGCAATTCGAGTCCGCTGCAGTTATGGGCCAAACCTGAGCTAATCGCCACCGCAGCCATTGCCGAGCACGTTGTACGTGGCGACATGCCGCTGGCCGTGGCTGTCTTCATAGACGACCTCCACCGGAACAATTCCGCAGGCGGCGCTGGTGTCGGTGATGCTGATGGTTTTGGCGATATCCAGTGGCACGCCGGTCTGCGCAGGTTCGGTGGCGGCGAAGACGTTGCCGGCGAGGATGGCCAGGGTCAAAGCAATAAACGTTTTCATCGTGTGATCTCTCTATAAATGATGAGGAATTCAGACCTGACGTTCAGTCAGCAATTGGCGCGCGGAATCGGCCATGACCGGCAGCGCTCCGGCGAGCATCAGGACGTCTTTGAGCACCAGGCGTCCGGCGCCGGACAGATAGGGAAAGCCATGCTGACCATCGCCCAGCGCAGCGACCCAGGCTTCAGGCGTGGTGACCAGAAAGCTCAGGGTCACCAGCGGCGTAGCGAACGCCAGCGCGCCACCGAGCAGGCCGGTGCGGCGGGAAAGCGGGTTGGACAGGACCAGTAGACCGATGAGGATTTCCACCACGCCAAGCCCGGTGGAAAAGCCGTAGGTGTTGTTCGCGGTCTGCCAGGCGCGCTTGTCGGCGTTCAGCTCGCCCTCATGGGTCAGGTGCGCCTTGTAGTCCTGCGGGTGTTCGTAGAAGAACGACATCACCGGGCTGTTGGCGACGAAGGGCGTGATGCTGTCGGCTTCGTACGGGACGAATTTCAGCGCGCCGATCCACAGGAAGACGATGGCGATGGCCACGCGCATCAGCGGGATACCGAGGCGATCGAGTTTGCCGAGCTGTTGTAGTCCGGCGTTGATTGAGGTGAACATGCGACTTCTCCAGATCAATGAAAGTGGAGTCAGTCTGCGGTGCTACCGAATCGCGCTTTTGTCGGTCATGCTCAACGTCTTGCTCAATCGTCTCAACTTTGCGGATTTCCATCGTGATGGGTGCCAATGAACTCGCTCGATAAGCTCATCAGCCTGGCCAACGTGCGCGGCAGCCTCGATCTGCGTTGCCAGTTTCAAGGCGACTGGGCGCGTGATCATCAACAGGAAGCCTTGGGCAAGGCGCCCTATCACATCGTGCTTAAAGGTGAATGCCGGGTTGAACTGGCCAGCGGACAACGCCTGGCAATGCGCGCCGGCGATATTCTGCTGTTGCCACGGGGGACGCCACATGTGCTGCACAGTGACGGCAAAACCGTAGCGCCGATGTCGCCAACGCTGATTCCCGGCGGGGTGTTGCCGATCTATCGGCTGGGTGGCGCGAGCGCCGATCTGGACATGCTCTGCGGTGGCTTTCATTACAACCGCGCGTCGATGCTGTTCGCCGCCCTCCCCGATTACCTGTTGATTGCCAACGACGGCTTGCCGGTGGATGCGCCGCTGACCGGCCTGATTGCGCTGTTGCGCAGCGAAGCCGACAGCGAACAGCCGGGCGCGCGGTTCCTCCTCGATTCACTGTCCCAAGCCTTGTTCACCTTGATTCTGCGTGCGCACCTGGCCCGTGCGGAGCAGGACAAGAGCACCCTGGCGCTGCTCGGCGACCAGCGCCTCGGCCGAACCTGTCAGGCGATACTGGCCGACCCGGCGCACGAATGGACTATCGAAGCCATGGCCGACACCGCGAACATGTCCCGTGCAACGTTCATGCGCACCTTCGCCCGGGTCGCTGGCGTGTCGCCGTGGGTGCTGCTGACCCAGTTGCGCATGGAGCTGGCGTTCAGTCTGCTGAGCCATTCGCATCTGGGCCTGAACGACATTGCCGTACAGGTCGGCTATCAGTCGCAGGCTGCCTTCAGCAAGAAATTCAAGGAAATCTACGGCGAGGCCCCGGGCAAAGTCCGCCGCGCGATCTGATTGAATGGATCGCTTTGTATCAGCGTGTAGCTTTCACCGACACAGATACATACGCATGCGAAGTTCGGCCGTGCGCACACACAACTGACACATTTAGCGCGCTAAATACCACTGTCGCTTCCATTCCCACCTTAACCAATCGACAGGACATCACCATGAACAAAGTCTTCGCAACCCTCGCCCTTACCGCCGCCATGTTCGGCGCCACCGCTGCGTTCGCCGCGCCGGTCAAACCTACCGTGGTGCTGGTACACGGCGCATTCGCCGATTCGAGCAGCTGGAACGGCGTGGTCAAGATTCTCGAGAAGGATGGCTACCCGGTGATCGCCGCCGCCAACCCGCTGCGCTCGGTCAAGGGTGATGCGCAATCGGTGGCGGATGTGCTGGCCAGCGTGAAAACCCCGGTGGTGCTGGTCGGCCACTCTTACGGTGGCCCGGTGATCAGCGAAGCCGCTTACGGCAATGCCAATGTCAAAGCGCTGGTGTACGTCGCTGCGTTCGCTCCGGAAAAGGGTGAAACCGCAGCCGAATTGTCCGGCCGCTTCCCTGGCAGCACTCTTGGCCCGACCCTGTCGGCCCCGGTTGAGCTGGCCGATGGTGGCAAGGATTTGTACATCCAGCAGGACAAATTCCATGAGCAGTTCGCAGCCGATGTTTCCCCGGCAGATGCGAAGTTGATGGCCGCGACCCAGCGCCCGGTGACCGTCGCCGCGCTCAACGAAGCCGCCACCGAGCCCGCATGGAAAACCGTGCCGTCGTACTTCGTCTACGGTGACCAGGACAAGAACATCCCGGCGCAAGCCCTGGCGTTCATGGCCGAGCGCGCGCACTCCAAGCAGACCGTCGTGGTCAAAGGCGCTTCGCACGTGGTGATGGTGTCCAACCCGAAAGCCGTTGCCAGCCTGATCGAAACCGCTGCGGCCGCAAACTGATCCAGCGCTGAGTTGAACCTTGAAGCCTTAGCCGTGAACCCTGTTCACGGCTTTCAACGCTGGGTGGTGTTGCAGCCGCTCGCTGAGAAAATCCACAAACGTGCGCACCTTCGCCGGTACGCGCGGATGTTTCAGATAGACCAGTTGCACCGGTAACGCCGGCGGCTCAAAGGCCTGCAACACCAATTCCAGTTCACCGGCCGCAACCTGGCTGGCGACTTGATAAGACAGCACCCGGGTAATGCCCCAACCGGAACTGGCGATGTTGATCGCCGCCTGATTCGCGGTGACCACCAGACGCGGTTCGAAGCGAAAGCTCAACGGGCCATCGGCATGGGCGAATTGCCAATCGCTGAGCAAATGACTGGCGGACGACATGACGATATTGGCGCGGCTCAGCTCGTTCGGATGTTGCGGTCGGCCATAGCGGGCGAAGTAATCCGGCGTGCCGCAAATCACTTGGCGGACCTCGCCGACCTTGATTGCATGCTGATTGTTTTCGTGCAGATGGCCGATGCGTACGGCGACATCGATACCCTCTTCCGCCATGTTCACCACGCGATCGACCAGCAACGCCTTCAGATGCACTGAAGGAAACGCATCGACGTATTGCGCCAGCAACGGCGCGATGAACAGCTCGCCAAACAACACCGACGCGGTCACGCTCAAGTGCCCGCACGGCACCCGATAACTGCCGGCGGCCGCCTCTTCGGCTTCGTCGACGTCGCACAGAATTCTTCGGCAATCGTCCAGATAACGATGCCCGGCTTCGGTCAGGTGCAGGCTGCGCGTGGTGCGCGACAACAGGCGCGTGCCGATGCGTTGCTCCAGCGCGGCAATGGCGCGGGTGACGCTGGGGGGCGAGGTGTTCAAACGCCGGGCCGCCGCCGCAAAGCCACCCTCCTCGGCCACGGCCAGGAACATGCGCATTTCCTGAAAACGATCCATAGACGGGATCCTGTAAAAAACTTCGAAAACACAGTGAAATCATGTGGGAGCGAGCCTGCTCGCGAAGGCATTCTGTCAGTCAACATCACCGTTGAATGACACACCGCTTTCGCGAGCAGGCTCGCTCCCACAGGATATGTGCATCGTTGTGAATCAAGCTGTTTGCAGGCCCACCGCTGTACGCTGCATGCCGACGAATTTCGGCAGCGCCTCGACCCGCGCCAGCCACGCCCGCACATTCGGGTAATCCTCCAGCGAGACATTGCCTTCCGGTGCGTGGGCGACGTAAGTGTAGGCGGCCACATCGGCAACGGTTGCCTTATCGCCGGCAAGGAATGCGCTGTTGGCCAACTCGTCTTCCATCACCTGCAACAACGCATGGGAACGCTTGATCGCATCAGCTGCGTCGTAACCGGCGCCGAAAACCGTGATCAAGCGCGCCGTGGCCGGGCCGGAGCTGATCTGCCCGGCAGCCACCGATAACCAGCGCTGCACCTTGGCTTGTTCGACCGGATCGCTCGGCAGCCACTGGCCGTTGCCGTATTTGCTCGCCAGATAAACCAGAATGCCGTTGGAATCAGCGAGCACCGTACCGTTGTCGTCAATCACCGGCACCTGGCCGAAACGGTTGAGGGCGAGGAATTCAGGGGTTTTGTGTGCGCCCTTCATCAGGTCGACGAACAGCAGTTCGGTCGGCACATCCAGCAGGGACAACATCAACTCGACGCGATGCGAGTGGCCGGACAACGGATGGCGGTACAGTTTGACGGCTGACTGAGACATGACGTGCTCCTGGATTATTTGAGGTCGACCCGCTGATCGTGTCGATGGGTCTCATCCTGCTCCCCTGCCGCAAATCGCGGAATCCTCAGCAAATACAATCGAGCATTTCAGCCAGTGAAATAATCACCCGCCTCCTTAGGCGCGCGCAGGGATCATTTCACCGAGTGAAACAGTGGATTGCAGTTTCTGGCCATTCCCTCGCAACCAGCCGGGGGCGAACATGAGCCCAACTTGAGCTTCAGCCCCTGGCGGCTCACCGGCCCGTTTGCACCCGAGGAGAATCGAAATGGACACAGCGTCGAAACCGCAGCCCTCGCCCTGGCACGAAGGTGAGCTGACCCTGCAACGTGCCGTCGGTGCGGTGGAAATGATGGTCGGTGTCGGCCAGCGGCAACTGGCCCGCGACTGGATGCCGGACCAGCACCGCGAGTTCTATGCGCAACTGCCCTTCGTCGTGCTCGGCGCCGTTGATGGCCAGGGCGATCCGTGGGCGACGCTGCGCACCGGTCAACCGGGTTTCATGGATTCGCCGTCACCACAGGTGCTCAAGATCAAACTCGACGCGCAGCCCAACGACCCGGCCAATCAAGGCCTGCAGCCCGGCGATGCGATCGGCATGCTCGGCATCGAGCTGCACACCCGTCGGCGCAATCGCATGAACGGCAACATCAGTCGCCGCGATGACAACAGCCTCGAGATCGGCGTGACCCAGGCTTACGGCAACTGCCCGCGCTACATCAATCTGCGCCACTACGCGTTCGTCGACGAAACCACCGACACTGCGCTCGACTTGCCGGTCAGCGAACCCTTGGTGCGCGACATGATCACCGCCGCCGATTCGTTCTACGTGGCCACTTATGTGGTGCGCGACGGTGAGCGCCAAGTCGACGTGTCCCATCGCGGCGGCAAATCCGGCTTCGTGCACATGGACGAAGACGGCACCCTGACCATCCCGGATTTCTCCGGCAATCTGTTCTTCAACACCTTGGGCAACATCCTGCTCAACCCGCGCGCCGGGCTGACCTTCATCGATTTCGAAAGCGGCGATCTGTTGCAGATGACCGGCAGCGCAGAAGTGCTGCTCGACGATCCGCAAATCGCCGCGTTCCAGGGCGCCGAGCGCCTGTGGCGCTTCAAGCCGCAGCGCATCGTTTACCGTCAGGCCGCGCTGCCACTGCGCTGGGCCGAGCAACCGGAAGGCGATTCGCCCAATTCGCAAATGACCGGCAGCTGGGAGCAGACCCGCGAGCGTTTGCAGGCCGAGGCGCTGCGCAATCACTGGCGCGCGCTGCACGTCACGCGGGTGGTCGATGAGAGTCCGCAGATCCGCTCCTTTTACCTGCAAGCCAACGACGGCTTCGGCCTGCCGCGCTTTGAACCGGGCCAGCACTTGCCGATCAAGGTCTTGCTCGACGGTCAGGATGCCGCGTCGATCCGCACCTACAGCGTGTCCAGCGCGCCGTCGGACGAGTTTCTGCGCATCAGCGTTAAACGCGATGGCTTGGTCTCCTCGCATCTGCATGATCGCGTTCAGGCATTGGACTTGATCGAAGCCCGCGCGCCGCAAGGCGATTTCACCGTCGACGCCACCGAACGCCGGCCACTGGTGCTGTTGGCCGCTGGCGTTGGGGTGACGCCGTTGCTGTCGATGCTGCGCGAGGTGGTCTATCAGGGCAAACGCATCAGCCGCATGCGCCCGACCTGGGTGGTGCAAAGCAGTCGCACCGTCGAGGATCTGGCCTTTCGCGAAGAAATCGACGCCTTGGCTGCGCGCGCCGGTGACAAGGTCAAGGTGCTGCGCGTGGTCAGCCAGCCGCCGCTGGACGCAACAGCGCAGGGTTACGATCATGCCGGGCGCATCGACGTCGCCCTGCTGAAGAGCCTGCTGCCGCTGGATGACTACGATTTCTACCTGTGCGGCCCGGGCAGCTTCACTCAGGCGCTGTACGACGGCTTGCGCAAAATGCGCATTCCCGATGATCGCATCCACGCCGAAACCTTCGGCCCGTCGACACTGATCCGCGATGTCGAAATCAGCACCCCGGCGCCGCCGCAGGTGCCGGTCGCGGAAGAGCCGGTCAAGGTATTGTTTGCGACGTCCGGCAAGGAAGCACGCTGGGAACCGGGCAGCGGCACCTTGCTGGAACTGGCCGAGGCACGTGGCTTGAATCCGGAGTTCAGCTGTCGCGGCGGCTCGTGCGGCACCTGCAAAACCCGCCTTACCAGCGGCCAGGTGCATTACCTCACCCCGCCGGCCATGCGCCTGGCGGACGACGAAGTGCTGATCTGCTGCGCCGCCCCGGCGCAGGGCAGCGAAACCCTGGTGCTGGACGTTTGAATCATGAGGAGGTGCGCCATGAAGCCGTATGCAGAAACCAACGTCGTTTGGCCGCAAGAGAAAACCGGACTGTCCGCCAGTGAATGCGAACGCAGTTTTTTACTGCCGCAACTGATGGGTTCACTCGCCGGTGAAACCTGCGCGTTGACGGGCTCATTCAATCAACGTGAGCATCTGCCTTCAAGCCCGAACGGCTGGTTTTCCCGTGGGCTCAAGGCGTTGTTGGCTTAGGCTTTGCTCACCGCAACCACTCTGCCCGTCGGCCGGTGCTGGCGGCTGGTGACCAGGCCAATCAACGAGATCAGCAGCGCCAGGCCAATGGTCGAAGTCACTTCCAGGCGATGTTCAGGGGTGATCATCATCACTGCCAACGCCGCGCAGATGAAGGCGATGACCAGCCAGGTGAGCCAGGGAAACAGCCACATGCGCAAGGTCATTTCGACCTTCTCCCGTTCCAGTCGGCGGCGCATGCGCAACTGCGAAATGGCGATCACCAGATACACCAGCAAGGCAATTGCGCCGGAGCTGGCGAGCAGGAACTGGAACAGCCCGGCCGGCATGAAATAGCTGAGTAACGTCACGCCTGCGCCGATCACCGTGCTGGCAATGACCGCCGCGCGTGGCACGCCGGCCGCCGAAGTCACCTTCAGTGCCGGCGGCGCATCGCCGCGTCGGCCCAGCGAATAGAGCATGCGCGAGGAAATGTAGATCGACGAGTTCATGCAACTGGCCACCGCGATCAATACGACCACGTCGACGAGGAATTTGGCGTTGGGGATGTTCATCAGTTCCAGTGCGCGCTGGTATGAACCGACCGAGGCAAGTTGCGGGTCGTTCCACGGCACCACGGAAATCACCACGAAGATCGACAGCAGATAGAAAATGCCGATGCGCCAGATCACCGAGCGCGTGGCCTTGGCGATGTTCTGCGCCGGATTGTTCGATTCCGCAGCGGCGATGGTCACCGCTTCGGTGCCGATGAAACTGAACATGATGGTGATGAACGCGCCGACCACCGCCGACATGCCGTTGGGCGCAAAGCCGCCGTGCTCGGCCATCAGCGTGCTCAAGCCGCTGGCTTCGCGCTCGGGAATCCAGCCCATCAGCACCGCAAAACCCAGACCGATGAAACCGATGATTGCGATGACCTTGGCCATGGCGAACCAGAATTCGAACTCGCCGTATTTCGACACGCTGAACAGGTTGGTGATCACCAGCAGCACGATCGACAGCAAGGCGAACAACCACGCATCGACCTGGGGAAACCACTGATTGAGCACATGCCCGGCGGCCAGCGCTTCGATGGGAATCACCAGCACCCAGAACCACCAGTAGAGCCAGCCAATGGTGAACCCGGCCCAGCGGCCAATGGCTTGATCGGCGTAGGTGGAAAACGAGCCGGTGTCGGGATGCGCCACGGCCATTTCGCCGAGCATGCGCATGACCAGCACGACCAGCAGACCGGAGAACAGATAAGCGAGCAGCACCGCAGGTCCTGCGGCGGCGATGGCGTGGCCTGAGCCAACGAAAAGTCCTGCGCCGATGATGCCGGCAATGGAAAGCATGGTGACGTGACGCGGTTTGAAACCTTGCGCCAACTGACCGTTGGAGTCCTTGGGGTTCAGGCTAGTCATGGGTTCTTATTGTTCTCATGATCGACGTTTGGGCCACTGACTGAGCGTCAGGCGATCATCATTTCCGGTGTCGGCATCAGGCGAAAGCTGCGACGCAGACGCTTTGCCGACGAAATGATGCTTCACCTTACGTGGCCCGGCCGCCGCGCAACTAGCCTGAGTGCGGCATGCCGATGTCTGATTTCGACATGCCACTCTCAGGCCAGCATGGGTCGGCGGCAACCGCTGCGGCGATTTACAGCGTGTAGGAAATCCCCACCTGCACGGTTCGTGGCGCCCCCGGGTAGGCGTAAACGTTGCCGAAGGCGCCTTCTTCGTAGTCGCGATCGAAGATGTTTTTCACATCGAGATTGAGCCGCACCTTGTCGTTGATCTTGTAGAAGCTCAGCAGGTCGACCACGGTGTAACTGCCCATGGAAAACGCGGTGTTGGCGGTCTGCCCGGCGCGCTCGTCGACGTATTTCAGGCCGGTGCCAAGGCCAAGGCCTTTGAGCGTGCCGTCCTGGAACTCGTACATGTTGAGCAGGCTGAAGCTGTTCTTCGGGATGTTCAGCAGACGCGTGCCTGAGCGCAGCGTGTTGTCCTTGGTCACCTCGGCGTCGACGTAAGCGTAACCGCCGACCACTCGCCACTCCGGGGTGAGGTTGCCGGTGACGTTGACGTCGAAACCACGGCTGCGTACTTCACCAGCGGCGACGCTGAAGGTCGAATCCACCGGGTCGGTGGTCAGCACGTTGCGTTTTTCGATCTGGTAGATCGCCGCGTCGACGCTCAACTGCTGATCCAGCGCTT
Source organism: Pseudomonas sp. Sample_14 (assembly GCF_004307515.1). Taxonomy (NCBI): domain Bacteria; kingdom Pseudomonadati; phylum Pseudomonadota; class Gammaproteobacteria; order Pseudomonadales; family Pseudomonadaceae; genus Pseudomonas; species Pseudomonas sp. Sample_14. The sequence goes on from NZ_RCOC01000067.1 coordinate 120,095, forward strand.
CCCACTTCACGCCCATCTCGTAGGATTTACCCTTCTCCGGGGCGAAACCGCCGCCTTCGCGGCTGGCGCCGGTGTTGGGCTTGAACGAGCGCGCGGTGTTGGCGTACACCGCCAGGGTTTCGGTCAAATCGTAGGTGACGCCGATACGCGGGGTGACGGCGTTGTCGCTGGCCTGCCAGCTCTTGCCGCCCGGCACGTAGGTTTCGTAATCGTGCTCGAAGCGCTCGAAACGTGCGCCGGCCAGCACTTTCAGTTTTTCGGTCAGGGCTACCTGATCCTGCACGAACGCGGCGTAGGTCTTGAGGTTCTCTTTGTCGTGGGTCGGTGTGCGGGTCAGCGCCGGGCGTGGCTGGCCGTAGACCGGGTTGAAGATGTCGATCGGGTAGGCACTGACCGCGCCGCTGGAGCGCTGGATGATCGACTTGTAGTCGTAATCTTCGTACTCGATGCCGGTGAGCAAGGTGTGCTGCAGGCCGCCAGTATCAAAATGCCCGGTGAGGTTGAGCTGGGTGTCCTTGTCGGTCCATTCCAGCTTGCGGTAGTTGAAGTTGCGCCCCAGCGTGCGGCCGTCAGCGGCAATGCCGTTGGCCTCGATCGCATTGCCCTTGAGCGAGCCGTCGAGCCACTGGAAACCGCCGCCCAGGGTCCAGTCGTCGTTGAGCATGTGCTCGAAACGCAGTTGCGCCATGTTGTTGTCGTTGTGCAGCTTGCCGACGTCCTTCTCGCCAAAGAAGGTATCGCGCGAGGCAGTGCCGATCTGCGCCGGGTAGCGCGTCACGCCGCGATCGAGCGGCGCGTTGTTGCGCATGAAATCGCCTTCGAAAATCAGCTTGGTCGCGTCGGTGGCCTGCCAGGTCAGCACCGGCGTGATGCCGTAGCGCTCGGTCTCGACATGATCGCGGAAGGTGTCACCGCCCTCGCCCACCACATTCAAGCGATAGGCCAGACGCCCTTCTTCATCGAGCGGCCCGGAAGCGTCGAGGGTGCCGCGCTTCATGCCTTGGTCGTTCAATTGGCTGCCTAACGTAACGGTGCGCTCGGGCAACGGCTGTTTCGACACCACGTTGAAGGTACCGCCGGGATCGCCACGGCCATAGAGCATGGTCGCCGGACCGCGCAGCACTTCCAGACGCTCGATGGTATTGGCGTCGGGCATGTTCGGGTAGCCACGGTTGATCGGGAAACCGTTGCGGTAGAACTCACCGGTGGTAAAACCGCGCACGGTGAAGGTGGTCAGGCCCTGCCCGCCGAAATTGTTCGCCCGACCGACGCCGCCAGCGTAATCCAGCGCATCCTGCAAACGCGTGGCGCCGAGGTCTTCGACGGCATCCTTGGTCACCACGCTGATCGACTGCGGGGTTTCGTGAATCGAAGTGTCGGTGCGCGTGGCGCTGGCCGAACGGGTCGCGCGATAGCCCTGCACCGGGCCGTCTGCCCGTTCGTAATCCGCTGTGCCGACCACATCGGTGGCTTCCAGCTCAAGCGTTGAAGAAGTCGGTTCGGCTGATTCAGCCCACGAGGAAGAAGACAACGCCTGCAGCACACAAATGGAAAGCAGAGTTCGACGCATGAGGTGAAAACCTTTACGAATAGGCCAGAACGAAGGGCAAAACCGCCACTGAAAACGCCGCGCATGGTATACGGTCGCATTAGTAATTGAAACGTATTCTTATTTGTCATGTTGATCAGGATTGGTGAGCGGGATTCATCACTCCATCCTGAAACCGCGCATTATCAGCAGCGCGTCGATGGCCTAGGCTCGTAGAGATCCGACGTCAATCGATGGCTGCGCCGCGCTACGTGGGCGCCGCCAGCCTGTCTGAAAGGAATTTGCAGATGAAATTCGACACCCCGGCCGGCTCCAATCCGATCGACCAGCTGAACGTCATCGGCCAACCTGCCGACCGCATCGACGGCAAGCTGAAAACCACCGGCACCGCCACCTACGCCTACGAGCAAAACGCAGCGGTGCCGGACGCCGCCTATGGCTATATCGTCGGCGCCGGGATCGGCAAGGGGCGCATTGCCTCGATCGATTCGACGCAAGCGCGGGAGGCGTCCGGGGTGATTGCCATCGTCACTTACGAAAACGCCGGGCCATTGGCCAAAGGCGAGTTTTACGTAGCCAGGGCCTTGGCCGGGCCGCAGGTCGATCACTATCACCAGGCCGTGGCGATTGTCGTCGCAGGCACTTTTGAACAGGCCCGCGCGGCCGCCGGCTTGCTCGACATCCGCTACGTGGCCGAACCAGGTTCGTTCGATCTGGCTGCGGCGAAAGACTCAGCTACCCCACCGCCACCGGCCGGTTTCGGCCCGCCGCCGCAGACCAGCGTCGGTGACTTTGAAGGCGCCTTCAACGCTGCGCCCGTGCAAATTGATCAGCACTACAGCACGCCTGACCAGGCCCACGCGATGATGGAACCGCACGCAACCATCGCCCGCTGGAGTGGCAAGCAATTGACCTTGTGGACATCGATCCAACAGATCAACTGGGGCGTGCGCGATCTGGCGAAAACCCTCGGCATCGCCAAGGAAGATGTGCGCCTGATCTCGCCGTATATCGGCGGTGGTTTCGGCGGTAAGGGCACGATTCTTTGCGACGCAGTGTTGGCATCCCTGGCCGCTCGACATGCCGGGCGAGCGGTGAAAGTCGCGCTGCCGCGGCCGCTGATGTTCAACAACCTGACCCATCGTCCGGCGACGCTTCAGCGCCTGCGCATCGGTGCCAACCGTGACGGCGTGATCACGGCGATCGGCCACGAGAGCTGGTCGGGCAATCTGCGCGGTGGTCGCGCCGAAGCGGCTACCGCGTCAACCCGCTTGCTTTACGCCGGGGCCAATCGCATGACCCGTTTGAATCTCGCCGTGCTCGATCTCGCCGAGGGTTCGGCGATGCGCGCGCCGGGCGAGGCACCGGGGATGATGGCGCTGGAAATCGCCATGGATGAACTGGCCGAAAAGCTGCAGATGGATCCGCTGCAACTGCGCATCCTCAACGACTCGCAGGTCGATCCTGAGCAACCGGCGCGGAGGTTCTCCAAACGACAGTTGGTGGAATGCCTGAACACTGGGGCTGAACGCTTTGGCTGGCGTCAGCGCAACCCTCAACCCGCTCAGCGCCGTGAGGGCGGTTGGCTGATCGGCATCGGGCTGGCCTCGGCGATTCGCGGCGCACCGACCACCGCTTCGGCGGCGCGGGTGCGACTCGATCGTCAAGGCGTCATCACCGTGGAAACCGACATGACCGACATCGGCACCGGCAGTTACACCATCATCGCCCAGACCGCTGCCGAAATGATGGGCGTGCCGCTGGACCGTGTCGTGGTGCACTTGGGCGATTCGCGGTTTCCGGAATCGTCGGGCTCCGGCGGCCAGTGGGGCGCCGCCTCCTCCACTGCCGGCGTATATGCCGCGTGCGTGAAACTGCGTGAAGCCGCCGCTCACGCCGTCGGGTTTGACCCGCAGCAAGCCGAGTTTGTCGACGGGCAAATTCGCGCAGGCTCGCAGCAGGTTGCCTTGGCTCAGGCCGCAGCCAATGGCGAGCTGACGGGCGAGGACCGCATGGAATACGGTGACCTTGCCCAGCGCTTCGCCCAGCAGACTTTCGGCGCGCATTTCGCCGAGGTCGCGGTCAATGCGGCGACCGGCGAAATTCGCCTGCGTCGGCAACTGGCCGTGTGCGCCGCCGGGCGCATCCTCAACCCGAAAACCGCGCGCAGCCAGATCATCGGCGGCATGACCATGGGCGCTGGTGCGGCATTGATGGAAGAGCTGGCGGTGGATCATCGAATCGGCTTTTTCGTCAATCACGATCTCGCCGGATACGAGGTGCCGGTGCACGCCGACATTCCCCATCAGGAAGTAATCTTTCTCGATGAAGTCGACCCATATGCCACCCCGTTGAAAGCCAAAGGCGTTGGCGAGCTGGGTATCAGCGGCGCGGCGGCGGCCATCGCCAACGCGATCTATGACGCCTGTGGCGTACGGGTGCGCGATTATCCGATTACGCTGGATAAACTCATCGGCGAGTTGTCCTACCCGGTCTGAGACTGGATCACGCAGGATATCGCCCATGTACCCCACCACCCCCGATGGCCGCTATTTTGTGGTCAAGCAGCAACTCTGGCGTTGCAGCAATCCAGCGCTGCCAGCCGCCGAGCGTGAGGCATTTGTAGCCGAACTCATGTCAGCGCGGCGTGCGGTCAAAGAGGCAAAGCGTGGCGACGATGCACAGGCGTTGAAGTCAGCGAGAGCTCGCGTCAACGTCGCCAAAGTCGCGCTGGGTGAGCGCGGGCCGGTGTGGTGGGATGACGGCAGCCCGGATTACAACCGATTCAAAGTGAGCAATACACCGTATGCGCAGTGGTTTGCCCAACTGCCAGACAAGAACGGCGGACCTGCCTGAGTACTGATGGCCTGTAGAACCCCAATCAAACAAGCAACGCAGGTCCCCTGTGGGAGCGAGCTTGCTCGCGAATGCATTGGGTCAGGCAATGAAGATGTTGAATGTGCCGCCCTCTTCGCGAGCAAGCTCGCTCCCACACTGGATTTTGCATGTCGCCGGGATTTTGCAGGCGCCGCGAAAACCTGTGGGAGCGAGCTTGCTCGCGAATGCATTGGGTCAGGCAATGAAGATGTTGAATGTGCCG
>NZ_RCOC01000067.1:124753-165393 GCF_004307515.1 Pseudomonas sp. Sample_14
AGCGAGCTTGCTCGCGAATGCATTGGGTCAGGCAATGAAGATGTTGAATGTGCCGACGTCTTCGCGAGCAGGCTCGCTCCTACACTGGATTTTGCGTGTCGCCGGGATTGGCACACGCCGCGAAAACCTGTGGGAGCGAGCTTGCTCGCGAATGCATTCGGTCAGCTATGACGATGTTGGATGTGCCGCCGTCTTCGCGAGCAGGCTCGCTCCCACACTGGATTTTGCGTGTTGCCGGTATTTGGCACATGCCGCTCCCACAGGGATTGGGGATTGAATGAAGACCGATGGTTCAGCACAAAACAGTGTAGGAGTGAGCCTGCAGCGAGGCTCAGACTTGCAACAACTGCCGGGTCATCGCCATCGAGGTTTCCAGCGACTGTCCGGTGCGCTGCAATTTGTTCAGCAAACTGGCGCCGAGCCAGAGCTGATACAGCGTCTCCGCCAACTTCCGCGCATCTCCCTCCGGCAGGCTTTTGTCGGTCTGGCCTTGTTCGATGCATTCGGTGATGCGCGCGACGATGCGTTCGGCGCCGTCGCGCAGGGTCAGGCGCATTGATTCGGAGAGGTCGGCGACTTCGGCGCTGAGTTTCACCACCAGGCATTCATCGCCGTGGCCTTCGAGGGTGCAGCGGTTCCGCCAGCCCTGCCAGTAATCCATCAAACGCTCGAAGGCAGTCAGCCCAGGCAATGTCAGGCGGCGCTCCATGTCGGCGAGGTAGTCGACGAAGTAATCCTCGAGCAGCGCCTGGCCGTACAACTCCTTGGATTTGAAGTAGTGATAAAACGAGCCCTTGGGCACGCCGGCGGTCTGCAGGATCTCGTTGAGGCCGACGCTGGTGAAGCCCTTCTCGGCCATCATCCGGTGGCCGGTGTCGAGCAAGTGTTGGCGGGTGTCGTCAAAGGTCGGCTTCATGGTGCGCAAAATTCCAGACAATAGACCAGTCGTATAGTTTTCAGGACCGGGAGTTTGCCATAACCGACGGGCAAAAACATTTTCTGAAAAAATTACTAGACGACTGGTCTAATTGGAAACTATGCTGCGCCCCGACACACAAATTCATGCGGCACCGACAACAAGCGAATCCCTCGCCTTCTGCCGATGCCAGACCAACCCAAGGGTGCTCTATGAAAATCTTGATGGTTCTGACTTCCCACGATCAACTCGGCAACACTGGCAAGAAAACCGGTTTCTGGCTGGAAGAGTTTGCCGCGCCCTACTTTGCCTTCAAGGACGCCGGCGCCGACGTCACCCTGGTATCGCCTGCCGGCGGCCAGCCGCCACTCGATCCGAAAAGCGATGAGCCAAGCGCGCAGACTGCCGAGACCGATCGCTTCCGCGCCGATCCGGCCGCACAACAGGCACTCGCCACCACTGGCCGTTTGGCTGACGTGAAGGCTGAGGATTTCGACGCAGTGTTCTACCCAGGTGGCCACGGCCCGTTGTGGGATCTGGCCGAAGACAAAGCCTCTATTGCACTGATCGAAGCCTTCGACCGCGCCAACAAACCTCACGGTTTTGTCTGCCACGCACCGGGTGTGTTGCGTCATGTGGTCCGCGCTGACGGCCAGCCAATCGTCAAGGGCCGTGATGTCACCGGCTTCACCAATGCCGAAGAAGCGGCGGTCGGCCTGACTGACGTGGTGCCGTTCCTCATCGAAGACGAGTTCCAGCGTCTTGGCGGGCGCTATTCGAAAGTTGCCGACTGGCAGGTGCATGTGGTGGCTGACGGTCAACTGGTCACCGGCCAGAACCCGGCCAGCTCTGCCGCCGTTGCCGAAAAGCTGTTGAAGATGCTCGGCTGAATCCCTCGCTCCAACCCGATCAACGCCGCGTGCGTACCGCCCGGCGTTGTTTTTTTGCCCAGTCACTAGTCGACTGGTCTAATCAGATTCAAGGCTTACTCCATGAATAACGCTTTCTTCACGCCTGCCAAATTGGGCGCACACACCCTGAAAAACCGCATCGTTCTGCCGCCCCTCACCCGCCAGCGCAGCACGCAACCGGGCAATGTCGCCAACGAGTTGATGGCCGAGTATTACCAGCAGCGCGCCGGTGCCGGTTTGCTGGTCACCGAAGGCACGCAGATCGAACCGCGCGGCCAGGGTTATGCGTGGACGCCGGGCATTCATACGCCGGAGCAGATCGCCGGTTGGCGCAAAGTCACCGAGGCGGTGCACGCCGTGGATGGCGTGATCTTCGCCCAGCTCTGGCATGTCGGTCGGGTCTCGCACACGGCGTTGCAGCCCAACGGAGACGCGCCGGTGTCGGCCTCTGCGGTGGCGACGGACCGCGTCAGCGTGTTCATCGAAACCGCGCCCGGTGTCGGTGAACTGGTGCCGCCGTCCGCGCCGCGCGCGTTGAGCACCGATGAAGTGCAGGAACTGATTCAGCTGTACATCCAGGCCGCGCGCAACGCGATGGATGCGGGTTTCGACGGCATCGAACTGCATTGCGCCAACGGTTATCTGGTCAACCAATTCATCTCCGCCCACAGCAACCTGCGCACCGACCAGTACGGCGGCTCACTGGACAATCGCTTGCGCTTCTTGCGCGAAGTGGTGGCCGGCGTCGCCGAATGCATTGGCAAGGACAAGGTCGGTGTGCGTTTCGCGCCGTTGTTTACTACCACCGATGAAGCGCGGACGTATCTGGGCCTGGTCGAGGAAGATCCGCACACAACTTACATTGCGGCGATCAAGATTCTTGAAGACGTCGGCATCGCCTACCTGTCGATCGCCGAAGCCGACTGGGACAACGCGCCAGCGATGCCGCAGACCTTTCGCCAGGCCGTGCGCGACACGTTCAGCGGCGCGATCATTTATGCCGGCCGCTACACCGCCAAAACCGGGGCGCAATTGCTTGAGTCGGGGCTGGCCGATCTCGTCGCGTTTGGCCGACCATTCATGGCCAACCCGGACCTGCCGGCGCGGATTGCCAATGACTGGCCGTTGAATCAGTTGAATCCGGCGACGGTGTATGGCGGCGGTGCCGAGGGTTATATCGATTATCCGACCTACCCCGCTTAAGAACCCCACACAAATCCCTGTGGGAGCGAGCCTGCTCGCGAAGGCGGTGGGTCAGTCAGCATTTGTATTGACTGACAGGACGCTTTCGCGAGCAGGCTCGCGCCCACTACAGGATGTCAGTGGCCGCTAAAACCTATACATAGCAAACAATCTGTATAACTATTGGAGTTCGAATCGCTCACCGGACTTCGCTCCATGCCCCCTGCCCACCGCTTGCTCCTGATCCTCGGCGACCAGCTGTCTTTCGACCTGGCCTCCCTGCAGCCACTCGACCCCCAGCACGACCTGCTGCTGATGGTCGAGGTCATGGAGGAAGCGACCCACGTCGCTCATCATCCGCAAAAAATCGCCCTGATCTTCAGCGCCATGCGCCACTTTGCCGAGGCGTTGCGCGATAAAGGCTACCGTGTCCAATACGTCCGCCTCGACGCCCCGGACAACAGCGGCTCAATTCTCGGCGAACTACAGCGCTTGCAAACCCTCACCGGCGCCGAACAGATTCATATCACCGAATGCGGCGACTGGCGCCTTGAGCAGTCAATCAAAGATTCGGGCTTGCCCGTGCATTGGCATTCAGACCGCCGTTTCCTCTGCTCCCGCGAAGAGTTCTCCAATTGGGCCAGCGGCAAGAAGCAGCTGCGCATGGAGTTTTTCTACCGCGAGATGCGGCGCAAGAGTCGGCTGCTACTCAATGGCGACGGCACGCCGGTCGGCGGTGCGTGGAATTTCGATGCGGAGAATCGCAAGGCGCTGCCTAAACACGCCAAACCGCCCTACCCGGCACGTTTCGCCAATGATGCAATCACCCAAGAGGTGCTGGTATTGGTCGGCGAGCGCTTCGCCAGCCATTACGGCACGCTGGACGACTTCAATTACCCGGTGACCCACGCCGACGCCCAAGCCCTGTGGCAATACTTTCTCGACTATGCGCTGGCCGGTTTCGGTGATTACCAGGACGCCATGGCCAGTGATGAGCCGTTTCTGTTTCACGCGCGGATCAGTGCCGCGCTGAACATCGGCCTGCTCGATTTGCGCCAGCTGTGCAGCGATGTCGAGGCGGCTTACTGGTCGGGGAGCATCGGCCTCAACGCGGCCGAAGGCTTCATTCGACAGTTGATCGGCTGGCGTGAATACGTGCGCGGTGTGTACTGGCTGAAGATGCCGGATTACGCCGAGGGCAATGTGTTTGGCAACACGCGCCCGCTGCCGGAGTTCTACTGGACGGGTGAAACGCAGATGAACTGCATGCGCCAGACCATCGGCCAAAGCCTGCAACATGCCTACGCGCACCACATCCAGCGGCTGATGGTCACCGGCAACTTTGCCTTGCTCGCCGGGATTGCGCCGAAGGAAATCTGTGAGTGGTATCTGGCGATCTACATGGACGCCTTCGACTGGGTCGAACTGCCCAACACCCTTGGCATGGTCATGCACGCCGACGGCGGTTACCTCGGCTCCAAGCCTTACTGCGCCAGCGGCCAGTACATCAATCGAATGTCGGATTACTGCGGCGACTGCGCCTACAAGGTCAAGGAAAGCAGCGCGGACGATGCCTGCCCGTTCAACGCGCTGTACTGGCACTTCCTCATGCGCCACGGCGATATCCTGCGCGGCAATCAGCGCATGGGCATGATGTACAAGAACCTCGACCGCATGCCGCTGGCCAAGCAGGATGAACTGTGGCAACGCGGACAAATGCTGTTGGCGAAACTGGATAACGGCGAGGCTTTCTAGTGCGCCTCAGGCCTGCCCGGCCATCCCGTTGCGCCCCGCCGCTTTCGCGCGGTACAGCGCCTGATCGGCGGTCTGGATCAACGCCGGCAGCGAATCCAGCTGCGCGCCCGTCCCCACCGCCATGCCGATACTCACCGTAATCCGAGCAAACGGACTGCCCGGGTGGGCGATGTTCGCTTGCTGCAAACGCTCGAGCATCAGTTGCGCCACCACCGTCGCCCCGGCGCTGTCGGTGGCCGGCATGATCACCGCCATTTCCTCGCCACCGTAGCGCGCGACCAGATCCGAGGGGCGTCGCACGCAGCCTTCAAGAATCTTGCTGACCGCTTGCAGGCAGGCATCGCCAGCGACGTGGCCCAAGGCATCGTTGAACAATTTGAAGTGGTCGATATCGATCATCAGCAAGGCCAGCGAGGTCCCGTCACGCTGCGCGCGCCGCGCTTCCACCGTCAGCGTTTCATCGAAACAGCGGCGGTTGGCCAGGCCGGTCAGAGCATCCTTCAGCGCCAGTAATTCCAGCTGCCGATTGGACGCAAGCAACTGCTGTTGGGCATCGCGCAACGCCTCTTCAGCCTCGGTGCGGCGGCGGATATCGAGAATCAGGAACCAGCCGATCAATCCGGTCAGCCCCAGCAGCCCGATCACTACCACCGCCGACAGCGCCGCTTCGATGCGCCACGCCGCCAGCGCTTCATCCTTGCCCAGGGCCACGGTGGTGATCAGCGGCAGCGTTTCGCTTTTGCGGAACGCGTACAGCCGCTCGACGCCGTCGAGGCTGGAGGTGTAGGAGGCAGTGCCGACAGAACGGTCGACGAGGTATTTGGCGTAGATCGGCGATTTGGAGAAGTTGCGGCCCATGTCCTGCTCGCGGAACGGGTAGCGCACCAGCAGCGTGCCATCGGTGTAAGACAGACCGATCGCGCCATCCTGGCCAACGTCGAGTTTGCCGAACACGCGCAGGAAGTTCTCCACCCCCAGCGTCACCGCTACCACGCCAGCGAACTGCCCGCCATCGTCGTTGAAGCGCCGACTGATGGTCACCACCCATTCGTGATTGGCACGGCTCTGGATCGGCGGGCCAATGAGGGGCTCGCGGCTCGGGCTGTCACGGTGGTGAATGAAATAGGCGCGGTCGCTGCTGTTGGCGCCCTCCGGAATCGGCCGGTTGGAGGACATCAGCCAATGCCCGTTCCGGTCATAGATGATGATGCCGCTGAGCTGGGGCATCAGCGGCTGCTGGCGGTCGATCAGGCTCTGGATGCGCTGAATCTGCGCCGGGCCGTTGCCCTCGGTTTCCAGACGTTCCACCAGCCCGAGCAAGAGCAGCGAGCTTTGCCGGACGATGCCTTCGGTGTAGGTGTTGAGCGCCTGGGTCAGGTTCAGGCCATGCACATCCACCTCGGCCAGCGCACGCTCGCGGGAAGACCAGACTTTCCAGATCGTCAGCGAAGTCAGGGAACAGCCGATCACCAGCAGCAGGAGCATTACAAGGCGAGTATCACGCTTCACGTCAGTACCTTAAGGAAGTCCGGTATCCATTCCAGCCATCATTCGAACGTCGGCACTCACGGCGGCCACGTGTTCCTGGGCGCAAGCATACAAGCAGTGTGCAGCGGCTGCAGCAACAGAGTGTGCAGCGCTATGCGGCGGGTTTGAGGATTTCCACGAGAAAATCGATGAACACGTTGATCCGGCTCGATCCACGGTGGTTGGGCAGGTACAGCGCGTTGATGCAACTGCTGGCGCTGCCGGGGTTGACTTCATAGTGCTCAAGCAAGCGCGTCAGGCGCCCGGCGGTGACGTCGTCGCGCACCAGCCAGTCGGCCAGCAGCGCCACACCGCCACCGCCAATCGCCGCTTCGCGAAGAATGTCGGCGTTGTTGCTTTGCAGGCGGCCCTGGACGTTGAGCTGAATCGGCTCTTCGTCGCCCTGAAAGGTCCAGTGATGATGGCTGCCGCCGTAGTCGAAGCGCAGGCATTGATGCTCAAGCAGATCCCGCGGATGTTCGAGCACTGCGCTGCGCGCCAGATAATCCGGGCTGGCGACAATCCAACGCTGAAAGTGGCCGACGCGTTTGCTGACGATGTCCTCGCTGACCACCGTCGAGCCGAGCCGCACTGAAACGTCGATCTGCTCGCTGAGCAAATCGCTGACCTGATCGCTCAGCGACAGACTGATCTCCAGCCCGGGATGGCGTTCAAGCAAGCGGCTCAGGTGCGGCGCAATCAGTCGCCGGCCAAACTCCACCGGCACGCTGATGCGCAAGCGGCCCTGGGCATCACTGCCACGATCGGCGACCACCGCATCGGCTTCGTCGATGGCATCGAGAATGGCCACGGCCTTCTCGAAATAGGTCTGGCCGGCGACGGTCACGCTGGTATTGCGCGTGGTGCGATTGAGCAGGCTGGCGCCCAACTCGTTTTCCAGCCCCGCCACTTGCCGTGTCACCGAAGACGTCGAAATCCCAAGCTTGCGCGCCGCCGAGGAATAGCCCCCGCAGCGCACGGTTTCAACAAACATCTTCAAGGCCAGCAACTTGTCCATAAGCGGGATCCGGTGGTGAGGGAACGCCGCTGATTGTGCATCAGCGCCCGCCACACGTCTTGTATCGTCGTGCTTGCCGGACCTCATCGCGACCTCAGACATCAGCCTTGCGACTCAGGAACAACGCCAGCGCCAACGCCGGCAACACCGCCACGGCGACGGCCGAGAGGTTCCAGCCGAAGTGTTCGTACAGCGGGCTGGCGACCAGTGAGCCGAGGGCGCCGCCAACAAAAATGCTGGTCATGTACACCGCATTCAGGCGTGCGCGGCTGTGCGGGTCGAGGGCGTAGACCTCGCGCTGGCCGAGGACCATGTTCAGCTGCACGGCAAAATCCAGCAGCACCGCACAGACCACCAGCCACACGTAACCACTGCCCGGCAGCGCGGCGATCAACAGTGACAGCGGCGCCAGCAGCAACGCCACCAAGGTACCGCGACGACCGTGCCCGGCATCGGCCAGACGCCCGGCAATCGGCGCGGCAATCGCACCCACCGCGCCGACCAGAGCAAAGATCGCCACCTGCGCCTGGCTGAAACCGTGGTGACGCATCAGCTCAATTGGCGCGAGAGTCCAGAACAGGCTGAAACTGGCGAACAGCAAACCCTGATACAGCGAACGCTGGCGCAACACAGGAAAGCGTCGGGCCAAGGCAAACACCGAACCGATCAACGCGACATAGGTGGCTTTGTGCGTCGGCACCCGGCGCGGCAATGCCACAGCGGTGATCAACGCGATCACCGCCATCAGTGCCGCCGCGCTGTAAAACACCCCGCGCCATCCGAACACTTCAACCAACAGACTCGACAGCGGCCGCGACAGCAGAATCCCCAGGAGCAGGCCGCTCATGATATTGCCGACCACGCGTCCCCGGCTGGCTTCCGGCGCCAAATGCGCGGCCAACGGCACGAGAATCTGCACCGCCACCGAGGTCAGGCCGATCAGCAAAGAGAGCAGCAGAAACAGCGACGGCGAATGAGTCAGGCCAGCACACAGCAGCGTGACACTGGCAGCGAGGGTGAAGCCCACCACCAGACGACGGTTCTCCATCAGGTCGGCCAGCGGCACCAGCAGCAACAAGCCCAGCGCGTAACCGAACTGCGTCAGCGACACGATCAGGCTGGCATTGGCGCTGGACAGGCCGATCTGCGGCGCGATCAGTTCGACGATGGGCTGCGCGTAATACAGGTTGGCGACGACCGCGCCGCAGCAGAAGGCCAGAAACGCGACCATCAGGCCGGAGAGTGAAGCAGGCTGTTCGGCCGGGGCCGCAACGGCAGGGTTGCCCGTAAGCATGGTGACACCTCGTTGAGTTCGGGAAAGTTGTGCCAAGGCTACGGTCAGCCGGCGGGGGCGAGAATCCGTGCCACTGGCAACGCACTGATGCGTGGCGCGCAACGTTGCTTGTGGCGCAACGCGCTGTTGCGCGGGCCGGTGATTCTCCGCTGCAAGGGTCTTCTCTACGCTTTGGCCCTGGCGCTGACGTCCGCATCGGCGCCCTTCCCCGGCTGCTACAAGGAGCGTTTCCATGACCCGCACTGCACTCGTCCTGCCACTGTCCGCCGCGTTTTTCTGCCGACCATGAACAGCCATTTGCTCAAATCCAGAACCCTGTGGATCAGCGTCGCCGTGCTCGCGGTGATCGGCCTGATCGTCGCCGTCGCGCTGATGTGGCGCCCGGCGATCGCACCAATCAAACGGCCGACGTCATTCGATACTGCGCAGTTGCAACGCGGCGCACGGGTGGTCGAGGCCGGCGACTGCGCGGTGTGCCATACCCGCCCCGGCGGCGAATACCTGGCCGGCGGGCTGCCGCTGGTGACGCCGTTCGGCACGCTGTACAGCACCAACATCACCCCGGATGCGCAGACCGGCATCGGCGAATGGTCACTGCCGGCCTTCGAGCGGGCGATGCGTAAAGGCATTGCCCGCGACGGCCACTTTCTCTACCCGGCCTTTCCCTACGTGCACTACCGGCGCATGAGCTCCGAAGACATCGCCGACGCCTATGCCTACTTGATCAGCGGCCCCGCCGTACACGCCCCTGCGCGGCAGAACCAGATGAACTTCCCGATGAACATCCGCCCGCTGGTGTCGTTCTGGAATCTGCTGTTTCTGCATGGCGAGCCGCTCACGCCGCTGGCCGAACACAGCGCGGCATGGAATCGCGGACGCTATCTGGTCGACGGCCCGGGCCACTGCGCCGGCTGCCATTCGCCGCTGAACCTGATTGGCGCGGAGAAATCCTCGCAATATCTGCAGGGCGGCAGCGTTGATGGCTGGGAAGCGCCGGCCCTGGTCGGCCTCGGGCAGCGCGCCAATCCGTGGAATCGCGAGCAATTGGTCGGCTATCTGCGCGCCGATGTCGTCGATGGCCACGGCACACCCGCCGGCCCGATGCGCCCGGTCAGCCTGAGTCTGGCGCGCTTGCCGGCCAGCGAAGCCGAGGCGATTGCCGACTACCTGCTGAGCCTGCAAAACCCGCACGCGGTGAGCGAAACCACCGCGAAAAAGCAGCCGAGCAGTCCAGCGGATCACAGCACCGGCGCCCTGCTCTTCAGCAGCGCCTGCGCCGGATGTCACGCACCCGCCGCGCCGATGCGCGAAATCGACGGCCGCCCAGGCCTGCAAAGCACCTCGGCACTACAAGCGGCCAGCCCGCGCAACTTTCTCAAGACCGTGCTTGAAGGCGTGCCCGCCATTCCCGGCGCGCCCGGCCCGGTGATGCCGCCGTTCGCCGCCAGCCTCGATAACGCCCAGCTCGGCGCACTGGCGGCGTATTTGCGCGAGCAAGCCAGACCCGAGCAGCCATGGACCGACCTTTCTTCCACTATTGAAGCGTTACGTCAGGAGACGAAATGAGCCAGATCACTCTCACCGTCAATGGAGCCGCCCAAGCGCTGGAGCTGGAACCGGACATGCCGCTGCTGTATGCGCTGCGCAACCACTTGAACCTCAACGGCGCCAAGTACGGCTGCGGCCTGGGCCAGTGCGGCGCGTGCACGGTGATCGTCGACGACCAACCGGTGTTCGCCTGCCTCACGCCGTGCGCAGGCCTTGAAGGGAAAAAAATCCGCACCGTGGAAAGCCTCGGCAGCGCAGACAAACCCGGCCCGTTGCAAGCGGCATTCATCGACAAGCAGGCCGCGCAATGCGGTTACTGCATCGCCGGCATGCTGATGCGCGCGCAGGCGTTGCTCGAACGCGATCCGCACCCGGACGAACAAACCATCCGCGAACACATGGCCGGCAATCTGTGCCGTTGCGGCACGCACTTGCGCATTATCGAGGCGATCAAACAGGTGGCTGGGCACAACGGGAGCCTGACATGAGCGAAGCAAACGGCTTGAACCCCAGCCGCCGGGCCTTCCTGCGTGGCGGCGCGTTGCTCATGGCTTTTACGCTGATGCCGGTAGCGCGGCGTGTCTTGGCCGACACCGAAGTCGACACCCTCGGCACCGTAGTGCTGGCCCCCGATCTGCCCGGCAGCCTGCGCACCAACCCATACCTCGACGCGTGGATTCGCATCGGCGCCGACGGCATCACCGTGTACACCGGCAAGGTCGAACTGGGCACCGGGGTGAAAACCGCGTTGCTGCAAATTGCCGCCGAGCGTTTGCAGGTGCCGGCCAGCGCAATCAACTTGCTCACCGCCGACACCGCGCTGACGCCGAATGAAGGCTACACCGCCGGCAGCCACAGCATTTTCGACAGCGGCACCGCGCTGTACAACGCCGCCGCGCAAGTGCGGGAAATGCTCGTCGACGCCGCCGCGCGCAGTTGGCAAGTCGATGCGGCACAACTGAGCACTCGCGACGGCATCATCGAAGGGCCAGCCGGTCAGCGCATGGCATATGCCGACGCGGTCAGGCATGTCGATGTGCACCAATACGCAAAGGCGCAATCACCGGCGATGGCGGCGGCCGATTTCAAACTGATCGGCCACAACCTGCCGCGCCTGGACATTCCGGCCAAGGTCAGCGGCGGCGCGGCATTCGTCCAGGACATGCGCCTGCCGGGCATGCTGCACGCGCGTGTCATCCGCCCGCCGCGTCCCGGCTGCACGCTTCAGGCGTTCGATGCCGCGTCCATCGAGGCGTTGAACGGCGTGGTCAAAGTGATTCGCGACGGCAACTATCTGGCCGTGGTCGCCCGTGATGAGTGGCAAGCGATCAAGGCCATGCGCGCCGGCATGGAGAGTGCCAAGTGGAGTGGCGGCGAGGCGATTCCCGAAGCCGCCGGGATTCACGATTTGCTCAAGCAACTGCCCTCCAAGCGCTATCCGATCAGCAACAACGGCAATCCCGGCGGCGCGACCGAAACGCGCTTCAAGGCGCGGGTGACCAAGCAGTACTTGATGCACGGTTCGATCGGCCCGTCCTGTGCGGTGGCCTGGTTCAACGACGGCGTGCTCACGGTGTGGACCCACACTCAGGGCGTCTATCCGCTGCGCGCAGGCATCGCCGAAATGCTGCGTCTGCCGCCGGACCGCGTGCGCTGCATTCATACCGAAGGCTCGGGTTGCTACGGCCACAACGGCGCCGATGATGCCGCCGCCGATGCCGCGCTGATCGCCATGCGCCTGCCGGGCACGCCGGTGCGTGTGCAATGGATGCGCGAGCAGGAAAATCTCTGGGAGCCGTACAGTTCGGCGATGGTCACCGAAATCGATGCCGGCCTCAGTCAGGGCCGTTTGCAGGACTGGAACTACGAGCTGTGGACCACCCCGCACAACGAACGCATCGTCAACGCTGGTCGCCTGCTGCCGGCACGCCTGTTGGCGAAACCCTTCGCTTCGGCGCCTTCGGTGCCGATCGCCCAGCCCGAAGGTGATGGCGATCGCAACGCGGTGCCGCTGTACGAGCTGGGCGCGACGCGGATCAACATGAACTTCGTCACCACCATGCCGCTCCGCACTTCGGCCATGCGCTCGCTGGGTGCGCACATCAACATCTTCGCCATCGAGGCAGGTATTGATGAGTTGGCGATCAAGGCCGGGCTCGATCCGCTGGCGTTACGCCTGGCGCATCTGCGCGACCCACGTGCCCGGGCTGTGATTGAGCGCGTGCGTGACGAAATCGGCTGGCCCCACAAGAGCAACGAGCCCGGCGCGGGGATCGGTTTTGCCTTCGCCCGCTACAAGAACATCATGGGTTACTGCGCCCTCGCGGTGAAATTGCGGGTGCATCCGCAGACCGGCGAGATCCGTGTCGATCATGTGGTGACAGCGGTAGATGTTGGCCAGATCGTCAGCCCCGATGGCCTGCGCAATCAGGTCGAGGGCGGCATCGTCCAGTCGGCCAGCTGGACGCTCTACGAAAAAGTCGCCTACGACGCCGGCGGCATTCGCAGCTACGACTGGAGCGGTTATCCGATTCTGCGCTTTACGCAATTGCCAAAAAAAGTCGACGTGCATTTGCTTGATCAACCGGGCGAACCCTTCCTCGGTGCTGCCGAAATCGTCCAAGGGCCAATGGCTGCGGCTCTCGGCAACGCGGTCAGCAATGCCACCGGCCGGCGCTGGCTGAATCTGCCGCTGACTCGCTCGACCCAACCCGCCTGAACCACGCCCGCGTTCATCAGCGATGAGCGCGGGTGCCGTTGCGTTGCGCGCAAAACTGCGTAGCGCCGGCCACGGATTATCAGCCCCGCCACCCCCGGTTAAGTTACCTGCACAGCGCGCGGCACCTGGCTGCCGCACTTGAACCCTACTCATCGACATCCGGAGCTACCCATGACCCGTCGCCTGTTTCAACCCATCGTACTCGGCCCTTACACCCTTGCCCATCGCGTGGCGATGGCGCCCCTGACCCGCTCGCGCGCTGGCCAGCCGGGCGACGTGCCGACCGCAATGAACGCCGAGTACTACCGCCAACGCGCCAGTGCTGCGCTGATCATTACCGAGGCCACGCAGATTTCCCAACAGGGCCAGGGTTATGCGTGGACGCCGGGGATCTACACCGATGCGCAAGTTCAGGCCTGGCGCGAAGTCAGCACGGCGGTGCACGCGGCCAACGGTCTGATCTTCATGCAGCTGTGGCACGTCGGCCGGGTCTCGCATCCCAGCTTCCAGCCGGACGCCGGTTTGCCGGTGGCGCCGAGCGCCCTGCCTGTGCCGGGCAAGACTTTTATCGTCGATGAACAAGGCAACGGCGTGTGGGGCGATGTGCCGGTGCCGCGCGCCCTCGAAACAGCGGAAATCGCCGACATCGTCGAAGACTACCGCCGCGCTGCGCGCAACGCGCTGAACGCAGGCATGGACGGCGTGGAGATCCATGCTGGCAACGGCTATCTGCTCGACCAGTTTCTCAACAGCAACAGCAACCAGCGTGATGACGCCTATGGCGGCAGTGTGGAAAACCGTGCGCGGTTTCTGCTCGAAGTGGTCGCCGCCGTCGCTGATGAAGTCGGCGCCGAGCGCGTCGGCGTGCGTCTGACGCCAATGGGCCGCTTCATGGGCATGGGCGATGACACGCCTGAAGCGACCTTCGGTTATCTGGTCGAGGCGCTCAACCAGTGGAATCTGGCCTACCTGCACCTGGTCGAGCCGGCCATGGTTGGCACGGTCAAGGACGAAAACTTCGACCCGCGCTGGGACGCGATCATCGCCCAGTTGCGCCAGACCTGGAACGGCGTGCTGATCCTCGCGGGCGGTTACGACGCCGAGTCCGCTGAACAGGCGCTCAACGCCGATCGCGCCGACATCATCGCCTTTGGCCGGCCATTCCTGGCCAACCCGGATCTGCCGCGTCGGCTGCACGATGGCCTTGAGCTGAACACGCCTGATCCGAGCAGTTTCTTCGGCGGCGATCAGCATGGTTATGTCGATTATCCGTTTCACGCCTGAGGCTTGGGCTTCATAACTTTTAAGGTTTGTTTAAGGACTTTAAATAAAGCCTGCGGCCAGACTTTGCCCATCGATCAGGAGAGCCGCCATGAACCCGCAATCGGTGAAGTCAGACCCTTCCTGCCACTCGGCTCGCCCACTGGGCGCACTGTCCGGCTGGCAGGAACGCCGCGCCAAGGCCTACATGCTGCACGATCTGAGCCGCAGCCTGCGCGTCAGCGAGATTGCCGAACATTGCAATCTTTCACGCAGCCACTTTTCCCGGGCGTTCAAGATCGTCACCGGCTGCTCGCCTCAGGAATGGATGCTGAAGATGAAGATCGACAAAGCCAAAGGGCTGTTGCTGACCTCGATGGCGATTACCGAGATTGTTTATGAATGCGGATTTTCCGATCACTCGCACTTCACCCGTACGTTCGGGCGCATGGTGGGGATGCCGCCGAAGGTCTGGCGCCAACTGATGTGCGGAGCGCGGGTGGCGCTGGTGGATGCGGATGTCTGGCGGCTCAGCGATGGGTTGCTGAATTCGACGATGGGCCAGCGCTTGACGGAACTGCGGCCCTGAGTCGGATTTCAAAGGGTTTTGTTCACTCCTCCCTTTTGGCCGCGATTTTTCGCGGCTTTTTTTTGAACGGCGCACCGCCGTTCGGCATTGGAGTGGCGGTGAATTCACCCCTCACCCCAGCCCTCTCCCCGAGGAGAGGGAGCCGATTTGTGTGCTTTTCCAATCCTGAGTTCAACTCGGACTTTCACGTCGGCGTATCTCCCCCAAACACCCCGGTCAGTCCCCTCTCCCTCCGGGAGAGGGTTAGGGTGAGGGGCTTTTGTTTTTGCCAAACCTGAATTCAACTCGGTATTGCACGTCGGCGTATCTCCCCCAAACACCTCGGTCAGTCCCCTCTCCCTCCGGGAGAGGGTTAGGGTGAGGGGCTTTTGATCCTGGCGTCCGGCGCCAGCGGCAGTCTGAAGCAGATCCGCGCGCCCTCTTCGCTGTCTTCCACGCGCAACGTCCCGCCATGGGCGCCAATCACCGTTCGGCAAATCGCCAGGCCCATGCCCATGCCGCTGCCCTTGGTGGTGAAGAACGCATCGAAAATTTCTTCACGCTGATGCTCGGCGATCCCCGGCCCGTTGTCTTGAAAAGCCACGCAGACCTGCCCATCGGACAGCGTCGACGCAATCACCAGGCGCCCGTCAGTCACGCCCTGCCCAGCCATCGCTTCCAGCGCGTTGACGATCAGGTTGTAGATCACCTGCTGGATCTGCACCCGATCCCCCAGCACCGGGTCAGCAGCGTTGAGTTGCGTGTGCAAGCTCACCCCGCGATTGTGCAAATCGCTCGCCGTCAGTTGCACGACCTCACCGATCAACGCGTCAATCGACACCGGCAATCGTTGCAACGGCGCCTGCCTGGCCAGGGCGCGCAAGGCCTGGACGATCTCGGTGGCACGGGCGCTGTCGGAGCGGATGTCTTCCAGTCCCTGGATAGCCTCGTCGAGATCAGGCGTGTCGCGCTTGAGCCAGCGCAGACTGGCCGAGGCGTTCGATGAAATGCCCAGCAGCGGCTGGCTGATTTCGTGGGCGATCGAGGCCGATAGTTCGCCCATCATTTTCAGGTGCGAGTTGCGCGCCAGTTCCGCCCGCGAGCTGCGCAAGTCGGCTTCCATCTGCGCGCGCAAGCGGTTGTCTTCGACCAGTTGCGCGTAGAGCCGCGCGGTCTGCAGCGACACCGCTGCCTGCGAGGCGAGGATTTCCAGCATGGTCAGGCGTTCGGCGCTGAACAGCTTCGGTACCAGGCTGTTTTCCAGATACACCAGACCGATCAGCGCCCCCTGCTTGAGCAACGGCAGGCACATCAGCGAGCGCGTCTGCCGTTGCTGCAGATCAGCGCTGTAGGCTTGCGGGCAGTCGGCGCGGGCATCGTCAAGCACCAGCGGCGTGCGCGTGCGCATGGTCGAATTGAGTACTGAAACCGGCGCGATCTGCTCCAGCGAGCGATCGTTGTCCTGACTGACCCGCACGTTGCCCGCCTCGACATGCGCGGCAGCGGCCAATTGCAACTCACCCTCGGCGACCAACAGCAGCGCGCCGCGATCGGCACCGGCCTGAATCATCAAGTGATTCATCAAGGTCTCCACCAGCCGATCGAGCAACACCTCTTGCGAGACCGCGCGTGCCGCTTCAATGCCGACTTCCAGGTCAAGGCGCACCCGCGTCACCGGCGTTCCCGCTTCCAGGGAATGCTCGTGGGCGAGAAACGGATACTGCGCTTCGAGCTGGCGCGCCTTGGCTTCAGCGCCCCACAGCACATAGCAGTCGCGCGCAACACGCAGGTGATGATGCGTGCCGGAGACCAGGCCGTTGGTCAGGCAGACCTCGGCCAGTTGCTCATGTGCCAGTGCTTGCTCATGGATAAATCCGGCAGCGGCCGCCGCGATTTGCGCTTGGTCGAAGCAGCGAATGGCGGCCAGCCCTTCGCCGCGCACGCGGGCCATCGCGCCTTCGATCAGCAGCAGTTTGTTGCTGAAGGTCGAAGGATTGAGCTCGACCCATGGGAGAAAACGCTGCCGTTGCTGCTCCAGTTTCTGCAGTTTTTCGGCAACAGAGCCCGGCGCCTCGGGACTGGCCAGTGCCAAGCTGTAGAACAGGTAGTAATGCGCCAGATCAATGTGCGCCGGCAGCGACCAGGTCAACGCCTCGGCGTCTTCGAAACGGCGCAACGCGTAACGCACTTCGCCGAAATGCAACGCCGACATGCCCGAATACAACCACATCCACAACAGCGTCGGCTGTGAAACACGGTCGCGATGCAGCGGGCCAAAACGGTCATGTTCCAAAGCATCCAGCATTGCGATCGAACGAGGCTCAGGCCCGTTGCGCAAGTCGCTGGCAAACGCCTGTTGCGCCAGCAGAATGCGCTCGATGTCGATGTAGTGAAACTGCCGCACCCAACTCAGGCCGACGTCCAGCTCGTTCAACACGTTTGGCAGCGGCTCGCCCATGAACAGCAGATCGGATCCGATGTGGTTGCAGGCGTAACACGACATGCCCAGATCGCCGCCGGCCTGACCGCACTCAAACGCGGCGAAAGCCTTCTGCCGCGCGTAGGCCATCGGCCGGGTCCACGCGCTGACCTGATCCAGCGCCACCAGCGTGCCGGTGCGCCCCGCCTCATAGCCGTGCAGATCAGTCAGTTCCAGCGCCAGTTCGGCGAAAGCAACACCATCCAGATATTCGCCATAACGGTCGGCGATCATCACGCCGTACCAGGCGAAACCGTAGCCGCTGCTCGGCGTGGTGCCATGGAGCAAAGTCAGTTCGACCATCTTCGCCAAGTGCAGAAAAGCAATGTCGTCATGCACAAAGAACGAGGCGATCAGCGTGCTCAGCAGCTCCATCGCCACTTCGATTCGCGGCTCGTTGGCTTTGGGCAACGCCGTCAACTCAGCGATCCGTCGCGCACCGACCAATTGCCGAACCCGTTCGAACGCTTCGCCCAGTTGCGCCTTCGAGGGGTGTCGCTGCAGGTCGATGTCGAGCAACGCGAGACCGGCCAGCGCTTCGCGGATCGCGCCGTGGTAATCGGAATGCAAGGTGCGCAGGCTGGCGCGCAGGCGGTAGGTTTTCGCACGGTCCAGCACGGTGGCAGCGTGTTCCAGGCAATCGTCGAGACGCTGTTGCGCGCCGGGCAGATCCGCCAGCAACATCGCGCAGTCGGCTGCCAGCCAGCGCGCCGCGAAGGCTTGCGGGTAGAGCTGCGTCCAGCCGTTGTCGCCGAGTAATACCTCGGCGCTGCGCAAATAATCCACGGCCTGCTCGACAGCGGCGCTATCGCGGGCGCGCTCGGCAGCTCCGAGCAATAACTGGATGAACTCAGCGCGTCGAGGCGCTTGCAGCGCATTGCCGGCGCTGCGCTGAATCTGACTGGCGATGTCGAAGACCCGCGCCTGCCGCTGCTCGCCGCATTGATCGAGCATGGCGGCCGCGATGCGCGCATGCTCAGCCGAACGCCCGGCCGGTGCGGTCAGCGCAGCGGCGGCTTCCAACACTCGATCGTGGGGAAACACCAGTTGGCCCGGCTCGCGCAGGAGAAATCCGGCGCTGACCAGATAATCCACGTCACGCAGCAATTGCGCCGGATCGTCCCCCAGCAAATCGCCCAACAGCGTTTCGTCACAGCGGCCACCGACGTAACCCGCGGTGCGCAACACTTCACGGGCACTGGCCGGCAGACGCTGCAAGCGTTGCACCATCAATTCGGCCACGTTGTCGGCGTAGCGATAGCCGTTCACTTCGGCCTGATCCCACACCCAGCGCCGCGTCGTCGCGTCGAAACGCAGCAGACGCTCGTCCACCAGCGCGCGCGCCACCTGGCTGACGAACAACGGATTGCCGGCTGTTTTGAAATGCACGACGCGGGCCAGCGCCTCGAGGTTGTCGACGTCAGCATCGAGTTCGACCGCCATCAGCTGCGCAACGGCCTGCACCGACAGCGGCCCTAGTCGAAGGTCACTGACTGGCAGCGCGGGTGCTCTGCGCATCTCATCGAGCCAGCCGCCCGGATGCTCCGTCAACTCGCCCTCGCGATACGCCAGAACCAGCAGCAGATGCCGCGTCGGTCGGGCGATAAAGGCTTTGAGAAACGCCTGCGTCGAGTCGTCAGCCCACTGCAAGTCGTCGATAAACAGCAGCAGCGGATGCCCCGGTTGCGCGAAGACTTCGAGCACATCGAGCAGCGCCCGATTGACCCGGTCGAGGGCGTGGCGCGCCGGCATGTTCGGCAGTTCGGCGGTGGCGCCAATCAGCAGTTCGGCTTCCGGCGCCAGGTCCAGCAGCAAGCGGCCACGGCCCTTGAGGGTTTCGCGCAGTTGCTCGGCCAAGGCCTGCAAGGCCAGCGTGGGCTTGGTCAACACTTGGCTGATCAGAGACTGAAAAATCTGCGCCAGCGGCGCGAAAGGCCGGTCATTGTTCAGCAGTTCGATCTTGCCGCTGGCCCAATAACCGAGTGCCTGGCTACGCAGGAGTTGCTGGATCAGCGTCGACTTCCCCGCTCCCGGTGCGCCGGCAACCAGCAGCACCCGAGCGATGCCGTCGCTGCGCACGCGCCGGATCTGTTCAAGCAGTTGCTGACGTTCGTCTTCACGACCAAACAGCACATCGCCGCGCGTGGCCGTTGCGCGAGCATCGAAAGCACCGAGGCGGAACGCTTCGATCTGGCCTTTTTTTTGCCATTGGCGCAGGCACCAGGTCAGATCGGCGGCCAGCGATTCGATGCTTTGATAGCGCGCGTCCGGCTCCTTGGCCAGGCCCTTGAGCAGCACATGACAAATGCCTTGCGGCAGGTCGGGTTGGTATTGCGCTGGCGACACAGGCTGGACGGCGGCGTGCACATGCAGCCATTGCGAGGCGTCGCGAGCGATCAGCGGCGGGCGCCCGGTCAACGCCTCGTAGATGATTGCCGACAGCGCATAGACGTCGCTGCGCTCATCGGAATCGACGCCGTCGCGCTGCAGCTGTTCCGGCGCCAGATAAGGCCAGTGTTCCAGGCTCGGCAGTTCAGTCGCCGGCGTTTCCTGCGCGTGGGTGTGAAAGCCCATCAGCCTGACGCTGTCGTCAGCATCGACCAGCAGATGCCAAGGCAATAAACAACACTGTGGGAGCGAGCCTGCTCGCGAAAGCGGTGGGTCAGTCAGGGGTGATGTCGGCTGGAATGACGCTTTCGCGAGGAGGCTCGCTCCCACAGGGTTTTGCGGTGATTCCGGATGGCGAGAGTGGACCAGCGCATTCGCGGCGGCGACGGCGATATTCAGCACCCGTCCGAGTGGTAAGCCGGCGGCGTCGATCAGTCCAGCCAGCGGCGCGCCCCATTGCGGGTAGACCAACACCGGCCCGTCCGCCGAGCGAATCAGCGCGAGCGGGTTGAGCGCCCACTGCGAAGGCAACTGCAAATGGAAATCGCGCTCCAGCCGCTGGCACAGCGCCGGACGCTGGATCGGCGCACGCACGGCGAACCAGTTCTGGCCCGAACGGCCGTCTTGAAGGCTGAACCAGGTCAGTTCATGGTCACGGCGCAGCAGACTGAACCGACAGTTCTCCAGCCATGCTTCATCGAGCATCGGCGCATCGGCCGCGCGGGAAATTGCAGATGAAGAAGGCTGGCCGGGCATACGCATTCACCGCTGGAAATGGGATTCAGGCTGGTGGCGAAGTATACCCAGCGTTTTTTTGCCAGAGGGCCAGCCGCTGTGCTGATGTCCGTCCGCAGCCTCAAGATGGCCGTCCAGAGCCTTGCGCGGCTGTTTCTTGCGCTATACAAGCGCACGTCTTATCCCTCGGGATAATTGCTTTATGCCAGGCCGTCCCCTAGCGTACGAACCTGATAACCCGGCGCCCGCGCCCTGTCCTTCTCACCGCAACGCAGAGGCCCGCATGATCCGACTCGGCCAAGCCACGATTTCTTTGGAACGGCGCGAAGCCTTTCTCGATGGCCGGCCCTTGCGCATGGGCGGGCGGGCGTTCGAAATACTTTCGGTACTGATGCAGGCCGATGGGCGCATCGTCAGCAAGGACGAGCTGATCAATCAGGTGTGGCCGGACATCGTCGTCGAAGAGAACAATCTGCAAGTGCAGATTTCCTCTCTCCGCAAACTGCTCGGGGAAAAAGAAATCATCCAGACGGTTGCCCGTCGAGGTTACCGATTATTGAAAGACCGCGAATCCAAACTGCCCGTGTTCAACGCCTTGGCCTCGGCGCCGATGGTGGCGCAGCCGCCGTTGGTCGATACGCAATCGGTGCCGGTGTTCATCGTTGACGATGAGGCCTGCGTGCGCAGCGCATTGAGCCGCTTGTTGCGCGCCGAAGACATCGAACACCGGATTTTCCAGTCCGCCGAAGAACTGCTCGAGGCCGACATCGCCAGCGGCCCGGCGTGCCTGTTGCTCGACGTCAGCCTGCCCGAAACCACAGGCCTGCAATTGCAGGCGGCGCTGAACGAGCGCGGCTTGCCGTGGCCGGTGATCTTCATGACCGGCCACGGCACGATTCCGATGTCGGTGCAGGCGATGAAGGCCGGCGCGGTGGAGTTTCTGACCAAGCCATTCAATGACGATGAACTGCTCGGCATTCTGCGCAGCACCCGTCAACACGCCGCGACTGCGTTCAATCAATGGCAACGGGTTCAGCACGTGCGGCAATTGGCGGCGCAGCTGACACCGCGTGAGCGCGAGGTGCTGCCGCTGATTGTCGGCGGTCTGTCGAACAAGCAGATCGCCAACCAATTGGGCACCAGTGAAGTGACCGCCAAGGTTCATCGCAAACACATCATGGCGAAGATGCAGACCCGCTCGCTGGTCAACCTCGTCGAACTCTACGGACTGATCAGCGCTGCGCCTTCGCCTGGCCCATCGAGCCTGTCGTGAGCGCCCCGGCGGGTCGTCCGACGGCGATCGAGAACCCCCGACCGACGATTGTCTGCATCGTCGATGACGACGCGTCGGTGCGCAAAAGCCTGTCGAATCTGCTGCGTTCGGTCGGTTATCGCGCGCAGGTTTATGCCAGTGGCGAAGCGTTTCTCGCCGAAGCCGACTTCGCCGAAATCGCCTGCCTGCTGCTGGATCTGCGCATGCCCGGCCTGTCCGGCATCGACGTGATGCGCGAACTGCCGCGACAGTTTCCGGTGATCTGCATGTCCGCCCATTGGGACGAGGCGGCGCTGGCTGAGTCCGGGCATTACCAGGCGTTTGAATGCCTGTGCAAACCCTTCGAAGAAGAGGTTTTGCTGGCGGCACTCGACAAGGCCCTGCACCGCCAGCACTGATCGCTTCAGCTGTCCTGCGCGTCTTGTTCCGCAGTTTCGATCGCGGGTAGCGACTCAGTCATCGAAGCGTGACACACCGCCAGAATCTCATCGGCCAGCGCCGAGTCATCCGGGCAGGCGCGCGACAGCATGATCGCCCCGACGGCGCGGGCCAGCAGGTCGATCATCCGGGTTCGGCCCTCACCTTGCGGTGCATCCGCTGCCGTCGGGTATTTCTCGCCGAGCGTCTGCAACGTGCGCTCAATGCCTTCAGCGAACGCCGCTTTCACATCCCCCGACTGCCGCGCCGCATCGCCGCACAGCGCTGCCATGGTGCAACCGGTGGAGCGGCCGTCGCGATGCTCGCGCGACACGTACACGTCGATGAAATCCTCCACGCTCATGCTTTCGGCGGCGGCCGTGGACTGCGCCAGGCTGTTGGCCGAGGCTTCGGCCATCAAGTCGGCTTTGGAGCCGAAGTGCTTGTAGAAACCGCCGTGAGTAAAACCGGCGGCCGCCATCAGGTCAGCCACGCCGACCCCGTCATAACCGCGCTCGCGGAACATCACTGATGCCGTTTCGACAATGTGCTCGCGATTGGCCTGTGCCTGAGCTTTGGATACGCGCATGTTGAATACCTCCAGCGCTGAAAATTCATGGGCCGATGATACATAGATGTTGGCCGTAATCAAAACCGTTGACAGCTTAGATTTGGATCATCATCCTAAAGGCCCGCAATCAGTCTTCAACTGACAAAGAGCCCACACCATGACTACTCGCCCTACTGTTCTGATTACTGGCGCCTCCACCGGCATCGGCGCGGTCTACGCCGCACGTTTCGCCCAGCGCGGGCACGATCTGGTGCTGGTCGCCCGTGACCAGTCTCGTCTGGACACCCTCGCCGCCGGTTTGCGCGCTGAACACAACGTCAATGTCGAAGTGCTGCAAGCCGATCTGACCCGACTCAGCGACCTGCAAACCGTCGAGGCGCGTCTGCGTGACGACGCGCGCGTCGGCATCCTCGTCAACAATGCCGGCGCCGCGCAGTCCGGTACCTTCATCGAGCAGAGCACCGACAGCGTGGCGCAACTGGTCGCGCTCAACACCACGGCGCTGGTGCGTTTGGCCAGTGCCATCGCCCCACGTCTGGCCAAGGCCGGCGACGGCGCGATCATCAACATCGGCTCGGTGGTGGGCCTGGCGCCGGAGTTCGGCATGTCGGTGTATGGCGCGACCAAGGCGTTCGTACTGTTCCTCTCCCAGGGCCTGAGCCTGGAACTGTCGCCACAAGGCGTGTACGTGCAAGCCGTGCTGCCTGCGGCCACCCGCACGGAAATCTGGGACCGCGCCGGTATCGACATCAACACCCTCACCGACATCATGGAAGTCGGCGATATGGTCGATGCCGCGCTGGTCGGCTTCGACCGTCGCGAAGTCGTGACCATCCCGCCGCTGCACGAAGGCGAGCGCTGGGATGCCTTGCAAGCGGCGCGTCAGGGGCTGTTGGGGCAGATTCGCCAGTCGGCGGTGGCGCAGCGTTATCTGACTCAGGCCTGACCTCATCCAGACCCGCCGCTATGCCGGTGGGTTTCTACCGACAAGAGCATCCGCAATGAAGGCATTTTTCATCGAGCGCTACGGCAAGCAGAACGGCCGGATTGGCGACCTGCCCGAACCGATGGTTGGCGCGCACGACGTGCTGATCGAAGTGCGCGCCAGCAGCGTCAACCCGCTGGATCTGAAGATTCGCAGCGGCGAATTCAAGATGATCCTGCCCTATCAAATGCCTTTGATATTGGGCAACGATGTCGCCGGTGTGGTGCTCAGCACCGGTGCGGCGGTCAAGCGTTTCAAGCCGGGCGATGGGGTTTATGCGCGTGCGCCTGAAAACAGGATTGGCACGTTTGCCGAACGCATCGCTGTCGATGAAACAGCGATCGCGTTGAAACCCGCCAATCTCGCCATGACCGAGGCGGCTTGCATGCCGCTGGTGGCGTTGACGGCGTGGCAGGCACTGGTCGAAGTCGCCAACGTGCAAAAAGGCCAGAAAGTGCTGATTCACGCCGGCTCCGGTGGCGTTGGCACGGTCGCCATTCAACTGGCCAAACACCTCGGTGCTTTTGTTGCGACTACGACCAGCACGGCGAATGTCGATTGGGTCAAGGCGCTGGGCGCTGATGTGGTGATCGATTACAAGCAGCAGGATTTCGCCATTGAGCTGCGCGACTACGACGTGGTGCTCAACAGCCTCGGCGGCGATGTGCTGGAGAAATCGTTAAAGGTGTTGAAACCGGGCGGGCAGCTGATTTCCCTGTCAGG
Source organism: Pseudomonas sp. Sample_14 (assembly GCF_004307515.1). Lineage (NCBI taxonomy): Bacteria > Pseudomonadati > Pseudomonadota > Gammaproteobacteria > Pseudomonadales > Pseudomonadaceae > Pseudomonas > Pseudomonas sp. Sample_14. The sequence continues at coordinate 149,023 of NZ_RCOC01000067.1, forward strand.
GCCGCCGACTGCGCAGTTCGCTCAGGAGCAGGGTTTGTCCTGGCTGCTGGGGCTGGTCATGCGTCTGCTCAGCAGTGGCATTCGGCGCAAGGCGCGCAAGCATGGGGTGGATTATTCGTTTCTGTTCATGCGTGCCGATGGCGTTCAGTTGCAAAAAATCACTGCGTTGATTGAGGCAGGAGTGATCAAACCGGTGGTTGATCGTACTTTTCCGTCCGATCAGATAGCTGACGCGTTGCACTACGTTGAACAAGGTCGGGCTAAGGGCAAGGTTGCCATCGCGGCCAACCTCAAAAGCCCCTCACCCTAGCCCTCTCCCGGAGGGAGAGGGAACTGACCGAGTTGTTTGATCGAGTGATTCCAACCTGCAATACCGAGGTGAACACAAGTTCTGAAAAGCCACCAATCGGCTCCCTCTCCCCGGGGAGAGGGCTGGGCGGGCGGCGTTCCGATGAGGGGTGAATTCAACGCGGTGTTTGTATATGTGCATTGCAACTGCACGCCCGACTCGCCATCCCCGCTGAAACGTCGAGAAACCCCTCTCAACTTGCATTTTGCCCATCCTGCACCACGCTGTGATTCACAGAAGTGCACGTTTTCCTGGCAAAACTGCGGTTAACTGAATGGTTAGTTACCGTTATAATCCCGCGCTTCATTCAAACGGGACTTTCAATGTGAACCACAGTCAACGCGTCTCAGGCGTTTCAACGTTCATTCTGGTCGGCCTTGGCGTGATCATCGCCCTGCTCGGTCTGGCGCTCGCGGCCGGCGGTGTGAAGCTGGTCAGCCTGGGCGGTTCCTGGTACTTCCTGGTCGGCGGTCTGGCGATGACCGTTTCCGGGGTGCTGATCGCACTGAAGAAAACTGCAGGCGCCTGGCTGTTCGGCGCATTTCTCGTGGCCACCGCGATCTGGGCCGTGGCTGACGCGGGGCTGGTGTTCTGGCCGGTGTTCTCGCGGCTGTTCATGTTCAGCGCGATCGGTATGGTCGTCGCTCTGGTCTACCCGCTGCTGGCGCGTGCCAGTGGCCGCGAGGCGGGTCGTGGCGCGTATGCCGTGGCCGCTGTGCTCGCGGTCGGTGTCGCGGTTGCGGCGGGCAACATGTTTGTCGCTCACCCGACGGTTGCGGCGACTGGCGCTGGCCCGGGCCTGACACCGGTCGAGCCGGCCAAGGCGCAGAAAGACTGGGCGCACTACGGCAACACCGAAGGTGGCAGCCGCTTCGCCGCGCTCGATCAGATCAACCGCAACAACGTCGACAAATTGAAAGTCGCGTGGACCTACCACACCGGTGACGTCGCCGAGAGCGATGGCAACGGCGCCGAAGACCAGCTCACCCCGCTGCAGGTCGGCAACAAGGTGTTCATCTGCACCCCGCACAACAACCTGATCGCGCTGGACGCCGACACCGGCAAGGAAATCTGGAAAAACCAGATCAACGCCCAGTCGAAAGTCTGGCAGCGCTGCCGTGGCATGGCCTATTTCGATGCCACCGTCACCATCGCTCAGCCGAGCAACTCTTCGATCATCGAAGCCAAACCCGAGCCGGCCGCCAACTGCCAGCGTCGTCTGCTGACCAACACCATCGATGCCCGCCTGATCGCGGTCGATGCCGACACCGGCGAGTTCTGCCAGGGTTTCGGCAACAACGGCCAGGTCGATCTGAAGGCCGGTCTGGGTGATGTTCCGGACAGCTACTATCAGTTGTCGTCCGCGCCATTGATGGCTGGCACCACCGTGGTGGTTGGCGGTCGTGTTGCCGACAACGTGCAAAGCGACATGCCAGGCGGTGTGATCCGTGGTTTTGACGTGATCACCGGCACCATGCGCTGGGCGTTCGACCCGGGCAACCCGCAGGATCGCAACGCGCCGGCCGACGGCAAAACCTACGTACGCAGCACGCCGAACAGCTGGGCGCCGATGTCCTACGACGCGGCGACCAACACCGTATTCCTGCCGATGGGCAGCTCGTCCACCGACATCTATGGTGTAGAGCGCAGCGAACTGGACCACAAGTACGGCGCCTCGATCCTCGCGCTGGACGCCAGCACCGGTGAAGAACGCTGGGTGTTCCAGACCGTGCACAACGATCTGTGGGACTTCGACCTGCCGATGCAGCCGAGCCTGATCGACTTCGACAAGGACGGCCAAAGCGTTCCGGCGCTGGTCATCGGCACCAAGGCCGGGCAGATCTATGTGCTCGACCGCGCCACCGGCAAGCCGCTGACCGAGGTCAAGGAAGTACCGGTGAAAGCCGCGAACATCCCCAACGAGCCGTACTCGCCGACTCAGCCGAAATCCGTGGGCATGCCGCAGATCGGCGCGCAGCACCTGACCGAATCGGACATGTGGGGCGCCACGCCGTACGACCAGTTGCTCTGCCGCATCGACTTCAAGAGCATGCGCTACGACGGTCTGTACACCGCACCGGGTACCGACAAATCGCTGAGTTTCCCGGGTTCGCTGGGCGGCATGAACTGGGGCAGCATCTCCACTGACCCGGTGCACGGTTTCATCTTCGTCAACGACATGCGCCTGGGTCTGTGGATCCAGATGATCCCGTCGCAGAACAAAGGCCAGGCCGCTGGCGGTGGCGAAGCGCTGAACACCGGCATGGGCGCTGTGCCGCTCAAAGGCACGCCGTACGCGGTGAACAAGAACCGCTTCCTGTCGGTGGCCGGCATTCCGTGCCAGGCGCCGCCGTTCGGCACCTTGACCGCGATCGACATGAAGACCCAGAAAGTCGCATGGCAGGTTCCGGTCGGCACCGTTGAAGACACCGGTCCCCTGGGCATCCGCATGCACTTGCCGATCAAGATCGGTCTGCCAACCCTCGGCGGCACCCTGTCGACCCAGGGCGGCCTGATCTTCATTGCCGGCACCCAGGACTTCTACCTGCGCGCCTTCAACAGCGGCAACGGTGAAGAAGTCTGGAAAGCCCGTCTGCCGGTCGGCAGCCAGGGCGGCCCGATGACCTACGTTTCGCCGAAGACTGGCAAGCAGTACATCGTCGTCACTGCTGGCGGCGCACGCCAGTCGACCGATCGGGGCGATTACGTGATGGCCTACGCCCTGCCGTAATTCGCTGCCGCACCACCAACCTCCTCCAAGCGCGCGGTGCCCCAAAGCACCGCGTCGCCGTTTTATTGCGTTAAAGATTTCAGCAGGAAGGATTCACATGTCATCGGCTGTTCGCTTTTCTCGTACCACGCTTTCCACTGGCCTGTTGCTGGGCCTGAGCTGCACCACTGCCCTCCCCGCGCTGGCCGCCAGCGATTCCGATCTACTGACCCGCAGCACCTTGACCGGTGACTGGGGCGGCTTGCGTCATCAACTCGATGAAGACGGCGTCAAGTTCACTGGCGATTACAGCGGCGAAACCGCTTACAACGCCGACGGCGGCCTGCACCGTTCGGCGCGCTACTCGCAGAACATCAAACTCGGCGTGCAGTTTGATCTGAGCAAACTTTACGGCGTCGACAACGCCGGCAAAGTGCAACTGACCATCAACGACCGGCGCGGCAACAGCGCTTCGGAAGATCTGGTCGGCAACCGCCTGCCGATTCAGGAAAACTACGGCGGCCTGTACACGCGCCTGACTGAACTGAGTTACGAGCGCAGCCTGTTCACCCCAGCGCTGAATGTGAAGCTCGGTTACATGGCCATGGGCAACGACCTCGGCGGTCTCGACAGCGGCATTCTGTGCAACTTCATGAACGCCGGCTTCTGCGGTCACCCGCTGAACATGTCCGGCGGCAGCGGCTGGACCAACTACCCCAACGCGCGTCTGGGCGTGCGGGTCAAATACGATTTGTCGCCGTCCTGGCAGCTGCGTGTGGCAGCGTTCAACGTCGACCCCGAGAGCAACGGCAATTCCAGCCGCGCCTGGCATCTGGGGCCGAAGCACACCACTGGCACCGTCGTGCCGATCGAGTTGGTGTACAAGCACGCCGGCGAGCTGCCGGGTGAGTACAAGCTCGGCTATTACTACGACAGCTCCGACGTCAAACGCATTGGCAGCGACGATGAAGTGTCCGGTCGTGGCGGACATTATTTGTTGATCGATCAGGCCGTATGGCGTTCGCCGACCTCCGAAGGCCGCAGCCTGCATGCCTTCGGTCAGTATTCGGCGGCCAGCGAAGCGGCCTCGCCGTTCAGCAAGTGGTACGGCACCGGTGTGGTTTTGTACAAACCGTTCGAAGGCCGCCCGCGTGACACCCTGGCGCTGGGCTACGGCCGCGCCGTGCCAAACCCGCGCAGCCGCGATGTGCAGCAGGATGCCGCGCTGGCCAATGGTGCTGCGTTCCCGAACCTCGATAGCGCCGAGCAGTTGATCGAGTTGGGTTACGGCTACCAGGCCACCCCATGGCTGACCCTGCGCCCGAACCTGCAATACATCATCGAACCGGGGGCGTTTTCCGGGCAGGACATCGATAATGCGCTGGTGGTGGGTTTGCAAGTAAAGGCTGCACTTTAAGCCTTTGGTGAAAGGCTGCCGTCATCGCGAGCAGGCTCACTCCTGCAGGATTGGCGGCGTGCGCAAAATCCCTGAAAAACACAAAACCACTGTGGGAGCGAGCCTGCTCGCGAAAGCGTCGGGTCAGGCGACTGCGATGTTGAATGTAGCGCCGCCTTCGCGAGCAGGCTCGCTCCCACAGGGGGTTTGGGTCAGGTGGGAAAGTTGGATTCGCCGCTGCAATTGTGGGAGCGAGCCTGCTCGCGAAAGCGTCGGGTCAGGCGACTGCGATATTGAATGTAGCGCCGCCTTCGCGAGCAGGCTCGCTCCCACACGGGATTTGTGTTGGATCAGGGAATTGTGATTCGCCGCGCAAAATTGTAGGAGTGAGCCTGCTCGCGATGGCATGGGCTCAGGCAACAACTATCTTGAATGCTCCAACCAAGCTCTTCAGCGCACCGACCACCCGCCCCACCTGTCGAAATTAATTCCAGCCTATCGGTGAATTATTTCGTGTCTGCATGTATCTGAGCCAGAAGAGCCGGCGCCATCATGGAGATGGCATCGCAGCGGTAATCTGGATCAGCGAGCGGGAACAGCGCAATGAAATCACGCAAGAACACCGTCAAACCGATCGGTTTGAAAGACATCACCATCGTCGACGACGCCAAGATGCGCAAGGCGATCACCGCCGCCGCACTGGGCAACGCCATGGAATGGTTCGACTTTGGCGTCTACGGCTTTGTCGCCTATGTGCTCGGCAAGGTCTTCTTCCCCGGCGCCGATCCCGGCGTGCAAATGATCGCCGCGCTGGCGACCTTCTCCGTGCCCTTCCTCATCCGTCCGCTTGGCGGTTTGTTCTTCGGTGCGCTCGGCGACAAATACGGACGGCAGAAAGTCCTCGCCGCGACCATCGTCATCATGTCCCTGAGCACCTTCGCCATCGGCCTGATTCCGTCCTATGCCTCGATCGGCATCTGGGCGCCGATCCTGCTGTTGCTGGCGAAAATGGCCCAAGGTTTCTCGGTCGGTGGCGAATACACCGGCGCCTCGATCTTCGTCGCTGAATACGCGCCCGACCGTAAGCGCGGCTTCCTCGGCAGTTGGCTGGATTTCGGCTCGATCGCCGGTTTCGTCTTCGGCGCGGGCGTGGTGGTGCTGATCTCGACGATTCTTGGTGAACAGCGCTTCGAAGAATGGGGCTGGCGGATTCCGTTTTTCCTCGCCCTGCCGCTGGGCATGATCGGCCTGTATCTGCGCCACGCCCTGGAAGAAACCCCGGCGTTCCAGCAGCACGTGGAAAAACTCGAACAAGGCGACCGCGAAGGCCTCGCCGGTGGCCCGAAGGTGTCGTTCAAGGAAGTCGCAACCAAACACTGGCGCAGCCTGATGACCTGCATCGGCGTGGTGGCGGCGACCAACGTCACCTATTACATGCTGCTCACCTACATGCCGAGTTACCTGACGCACAACCTGCACTACAGCGAAAACCACGGCGTGCTGATCATCATCGCAATCATGGTCGGCATGCTCTTCGTGCAGCCGCTGATCGGTTTCATCAGCGACAAGATCGGCCGCAAGCCCTTCATCGTCGTCGGCAGCATTGGCCTGTTCATCTTCGCCATTCCGGCGTTCATGCTGATCAACAGCGGCAGCATCGGCCTGATCTTCTCCGGCCTGCTGATCCTCGCGGTGCTGCTCAACTTCTTCATCGGCGTGATGGCCTCGACCCTGCCGGCGATGTTCCCCACGCACATCCGCTACAGCGCGCTGGCCAGTGCCTTCAACGTCTCGGTGCTGATCGCCGGTCTGACCCCGACTGCCGTGGCCTGGCTGGTGGAAAGCACCAACGATCTGTACATGCCTGCGTATTACCTGATGGTCATCGCCGTGGTCGGTCTGGTCACTGGCGTGACCATGAAGGAAACCGCCAACAAGCCCCTGCGCGGCGCGGCCCCGGCGGCTTCCGACCTGGAAGAAGCCAAGGAGCTGTTGCAAGAACACCACGACAACATCGAGCAGAAAATCGAAGACATCGATGCCGAAATCGCCGCGCTGGAAGCCAAGCGCAAGGAACTGGCGCTCCAGCATCCGCGCATCGATTGATCAGTGCGGCGTCGGCAATCGGTCCGACGCCGCGCCGAGCTTGAGCTAGCCTTGAAACCGGATCGCATGCCATTCAAGGAGTTCACATGTTCAAGCTGATGAAAAGTTCGGTCGCTGGCGGATTGCTCTTCGCCAGCCTCCAGGCCGAAGCCGGCGGCATCATGATTTACGAGGCCGGCCACGAAGGCACCGGGCTGGCCAACGCCGGCTCTGCGGTCATGGCCAGCGACCCGAGCATTCTGATGACCAACCCGGCGGGCATCAGCCAACTGGCGGGCACGCAGATCAACTTCAACGCGCAGTTGATCCTCGGCGACGTCAGCTTCTCCCGCGACAACGCCAATACCTTCGGCGGCAACGAAGGTGGCAACGCCTTGAAGTACCTGCCCGGCTCCAGCTTCTTCATCAGCCATCAACTCGATGAGCGCTCCTCGATCGGCTTCGGCATGTACGGCAATTTCGGTCTGGCGCTGGACTACGACGATGACTGGGCCGGGCGCTATTTCGCTCAGGAGTCGGCCATTATCGGTGTGTCGTTCCAGCCCACCTATGCCTACAAGATCACCGACGACCTGTCCGTCGGCCTCGGCCCGCGCTTCATGCTTGGCTACTTCCGCACCGAAGTGGCGGTCAACAATAACGTGCTCGGTCTGGGCAACGCCGAGGATGGTCAGTTGCGTTACAAGGACACCGACTGGGGCACGGGCGCCAACGTCGGCGTGCTCTACAACCTCAACGAGCGGACCAGACTCGGGCTGGCGTGGACCAGCAAGATCAAGCTCAAATTCGAAGACAAAACCGAGCTGAAGAAAATCACCAATCCGCTGCTGCGTCTGGCGCTCAACCGTCTTGACGCCGATCAGCTGAACGTCGACATGAACGTGCCGCAGACCGTCACCACCAGCGTGTCCTACCAGCTCGATCCGCAGTGGACGCTGCTCGGCAGCCTCGGCTGGCAGGACTGGAGCGATTTCGGCAAGGTCGGCGTGGAAGTCGATACCGACCTGGGCTCGACTGCCAGAACGGCGCAGCGGCAATACAAGGACACCTGGCATGCCTCGATCGGCGCGCAGCACCAGATCAACCCGAAACTGCGCTGGAACGTCGGCCTCGGTTACGACTCCTCGGCAGTGGATGACAAGGATCGCACCGTCGACAACCCGATGAACGAAGCGTGGCGCCTGGCGACCGGGGTCAGTTATGCGTTGCAGGAAGATGTCGACGTGCACATGAGCTACACGCTGATCTACCTCGGTGACATGGACGTGCAACAGACCAAAGCACGCTCCGGCGGCTCGGTCTCCGGCGAATACAAAAACGCCGCCCTGCATGTGCTGGGCGGCGGCGTGGTCTGGCGTTTCTAGGGATCACTGATCCTTCGGCGCCTGCGCCGGTGCGGTGAACCACTGCTCCGGCGGCACGCGTTTTTCCTGCTGTGGATCGCCCAGGTAATGCGGCGACATGATCTGCACGCCGTATTCATTGAACACGTCCTGAATATTGGCGTGGAGCATGCTCAGCAACACCGCGCGCGGACGTGGCTGGCTGGGGATGGCCTGGGCCACCAGTCGATACTCGGGATAGAAGTCCGACAGCGCGGTCTGGAACACCTGCGCCGGCGGGTCTTCGAGCACGCCCGGCGTGCGTTTGGCCGCCTCCAGCAGCATCGCTTCGACCTGGCGCCACGGCGTGTCATAGCCGATGGTCACTACCGTGTCGACCACGTAGCCCGGGCCTTGCACGGTGCGCGAGTAGTTCTTGGTCACGGTGCCGGTGATCATCGAGTTGGGCAGCGTCAGCACTTCACCGAGGCCGGTGCGAATCCGCGTGGTGAACATGCCCAATTCGGTGACGGTGCCTTCGTACTCGCCGATCCTGACAAACTCGCCGGGGCGCAAAGTCCGCGTGTAGGTCAGGATCAACCCGGCCGCCGCTTGCCCGACAACACTGGTGGCGCCAAGGGAAATCATCAGGCCGATCAGCACCGACAAGCCTTTGAACGCATCGGTCCCGGCGCCGGGCAGATAGGGATAAGCCATCGCCAGCGCAAACAGCCAGACTGCCAGTGCGGTCAGGCGTTGCGTCGGTTGCAGGGTTTCATGGTTGAGCCAGCTGAACGTCCCCGGCGCGGCCATCCGGCGCAGGATGCGTCGGGTAAATGCGGTCACGCCCCGGGCGATAAAGAAAATCGCCAGCGCCACGCCCAGCCCCGGTATCGCATCGACGATGCCCTGCAACAGATAACTGGCCAGTTCAACGAGATAGTTGTTGAGGCTTTCGCCCCACGGCCGCGTATACGGGAAGCGTGACAGGACAAAACCGAGCCATTCGTAGGACAGCAGCAGGATCAGCAACCAGCGCAGGAACAACAGACAGCGGCTGACCAACGGGTAGAGAAAATTCGAATCGATCAGTTGCACCCGCCCGACCTTCAGCGCCTTGGTGTGGCGATCCATCAGCGCCGGCAGTTTCGCCAACAGCTTGTGGCGCAGCCATGACAGGCACCACAGCAGCGCCAGATAGATCAGCGTGGCCACCGCCGCCAGCGCCAGCGAACGCACAATCATCTGCACGTTGCGCGCCTCACGGGTCTCGTTGACCACTTGGCGCAGTTTTTCCGCTGCGCCTTCGGCGGCTTCCTGCACCGAGGAATAGGCCAGGCTGTCGACGTCTTTCGGTGCAACGATGAACGCACGGGTATTGCCGATCAGCACCATGTAACTGTTCTGGATCGAATCAGTGCTGATTTTCAGCTCAGGGTCTTCCTCCAACGCTTCACTGATCACCCGCTTCGCCCGCTTGACCCGTGAGGCCGGCGCCTCGCCAAGAATGGTTGCGCGAAACAGCATGATGCTGCGGTTGGCCACTTTCAGTTCTACCGCTTCGTCCGTTGCTGTCGTGGTGTCTTCCTGTGCCTGGCCGAGCCCGGACCACAGTGTTGCAGCCAGCAGCATCGCCAGCACCATCAGCCTGTTACGCATGCGCCGTTCCTTATGGCTGATTGTCGTGAGGGGTTTCGTCCAGCACTTCGCTGACGTCGGCCGGTTGATAGACCCAGCCGATGAACAATTCATAACCGACCGCCAGGATCACCGGCCCGGTGAACAGGCCGATGATGCCGCTGGTGACCATGCCGCCCAGCGCGCCGATCAGCACCACCGGCATCGGCACGGCCACGCCACGGCCGAGTAGCATCGGCTTGAGCACGTTGTCGGAGAGCCCGGCGATCACCATCCACACGGCGAAGATGATCGTGCCGGGGCCGACGCCATCATGGGCAAAGACAAACACCACCACCGGCACGGTAACCAGCAGCACCGGCAGTTGCATGATGCCCAGCAGCAACACCATCAACGCCAGCACGCCGGCAGCGGGCACGCCCATGATCACCAGTGCCACGCCGATCAAGATCATCTGGATAAAAGCGATACCGACCACGCCCTGCGCCACCGCGCGAATGGTCGAGGTGCACAGTTGCGCGATCTGCGGGCCACGCACCGGGCCGGAAATCCGCGTGGTGATCGCCACCGCCGTGCGATGGCCGCGTTCGCCGTGGGTCATGATCAGTCCGGCGACAATCAGCGCGACGACAAACACCACGATGCCTGCACCGACGCCGGCGGCCTGATGCAACAGCACCCGACCCCAACTGGTCAGGTGCGGCGCCAGTTCCTTGAATACCCAGCTCAGGTCCTGCGAAGCGTGCATCCAGATGCCATACAACGGCGCGCCGATCAGCGGCCAGTCGGCGACATTGGCGGGTGGCGGCGGAATCTCGAACTGCCCCGCTTCCACGGTTTGCATGCCCACCTTCACCGAATCGGCCACGGATGCGCCGAGCAGACTCAGCGGCACCATCAGGATCACCAGCCCCAGCAATACCAGCACAATCGCCGCCCAACCGTAGCGGTTGCCGAGTCTGGCGCCGAGTTTCTGGTTCAGCGGATACAGCGTGACCGCGAGGATCAGCGCCCACAGCATCACATTGAGAAACGGATGGAAAATGTCGTAGCAGAACAGCACCAGGGTCGCGATCAACCCGGCGCGGATCAGTACGTCTAGCAAGGCTTTGGAACTGTTGAAGGCAATCAGCGGCTTATCTTCCATGGCAACATTCCTGAGCGGTGCAGCATTCGGGATGCGCTGAGCCTAGAACATGTTGCGCCGGTCTTCCTGTGGGGCGCGGGATTATCGGTTTACACAACACACTGTGGGAGCGAGCCTGCTGGCGAAAGCAGTATTTCAGGGCCAAGACCCTTTTGAATCTGCCGGCGCCTTCGCGAGCAGGCTCGCTCCCACCGGGCTTTGCGTTAATCCTCAATCTCAACCCGCCCACAAATCCAGTGTGGGAGCGAGCCTGCTCGCGAAAGCGCAAGGTCAGGCAGCACGGATGCTCAGGCCATCTACCAACAAAACCATCACCCCACCGATTACTCCGCCCGCCGCATGGTGTTAAATAGGCGCCAGTCCCGACCTTGTCGCTTCAAGCCGTGCCACGAGAACCGCTATGAAAACCCCTGCCCAGAACATCCACGCTCAACAGGTGACCCGATGATCGAAGTCACCGAAGTCTCCATCGCCCAACTGCGCGCCGCCCTCGAATCCGGCCAGACCACTGCCGTGGAACTGGTGCAGGCCTATCTGGCGCGCATTGATGCCTACGATGGCGCCGACACCCCGACGGCACTCAACGCCGTCGTCGTGCGCAACCCCGAAGCGCTGAACGAAGCCCGCGCCTCCGATGCCCGCCGCGCCAACGGTGAAACCCTCGGCCCGCTCGATGGCATCCCCTACACCGCCAAGGACAGCTATCTGGTCAAGGGCCTGACCGCTGCTTCCGGCAGTCCGGCGTTCGCCGATCTGATCGCTCATCGCGACGCCTTCACCATCGAGCGCCTGCGCGCTGCCGGGGCGATCTGCCTGGGCAAGACCAACATGCCGCCGATGGCCAATGGCGGCATGCAACGCGGCGTCTATGGCCGCGCTGAAAGCCCGTACAACGCTGACTACCTGACCGCACCGTTCGCCTCCGGCTCGTCCAACGGCGCCGGCACCGCGACCGCTGCGAGTTTCGCTGCGTTCGGCCTGGCCGAGGAAACCTGGTCGAGCGGTCGCGGCCCTGCGTCGAACAACGGCCTGTGCGCCTACACCCCGTCGCGCGGCGTAATCTCGGTGCGCGGCAACTGGCCGTTGACCCCGACCATGGACGTCGTCGTGCCGTTCGCGCGGACCATGGCCGACCTGCTCGAAGTGCTCGACGTGGTCGTCGCCGAAGATACCGACACCCGTGGCGACCTCTGGCGCTTGCAGCCGTGGGTGCCGATCCCGCGTGTCAGCGAAGTGCGCCCGGCTGCGTACAGCGAACTGGCCGCCGACGCCAAAGCCCTGGCCGGCAAACGCTTCGCCATCCCGCGCATGTACATCAATGCCGACCCGGACGCTGGCACCAGCGAAGCCCCCGGCATTGGCGGCCCGACCGGTCAGCGCATCAACACCCGCGCGTCCGTGATCGATTTGTGGAAACAGGCGCGTCAGGCCCTTGAGGCCGCTGGCGCCGAAGTCATCGAAACCGACTTTCCGCTAGTCTCCAACTGCGAGGGCGACCGCCCTGGCGCGCCAACCGTATTCACCCGTGGGCTGGTGTCGAAAGAGTTTCTGCACCATGAACTGTGGGATCTGACTGCCTGGGCGTTCGACGACTTCCTGCAAGCCAACGGTGACCCGAAGCTTAATCGTCTGGTTGACGTCGACGGGCCGAAGATCTTCCCGCACGACCCGGGCACCCTGCCCAACCGCGAAGGCGATCTGGCCGCCGGCATGGACGAATACGTGCGCATGGCCGAACGCGGCATCACGCCGTGGAATGAAATCCCAACCGTGCCTGATGGCTTGCGCGGTCTGGAGCAGACCCGACGCATCGACCTCGAAGACTGGATGGACAGCCTCGGCCTCGACGCCGTGCTGTTCCCCACCGTCGCCGACGTCGGCCCGGCGGATGCGGATGTGAACCCGGCCTCGGCGGATATCGCCTGGAGCAACGGCGTCTGGGTGGCCAACGGCAACCTCGCGATCCGCCACCTCGGCGTCCCGACCGTCACCGTGCCCATGGGTGTGATGGCCGACATCGGCATGCCCGTCGGCCTGACCTTCGCCGGCCGCGCGTACGACGACTCGAACCTGCTGCGCTTCGCCGCCGCCTTTGAATCCACCGGCAGCAAACGCCAGATCCCACCGCGTACACCGCCGCTGGCTTGATGCACTGTGTCAGCTCCCGCAAACCCTGTGGGAGCTGGCTTGGCAGCGATGGCGGCCTGACAGCCGCCACAGTTCTACCTGACTGTTCCGCTCCCACAGGGTTTGGTGTGAGGGCTGCCAACTCAGCACACCGGCCCAATCCTTTCCAGGCCAATCCGCCGATCATCAGCGCCATCCTGATTACCACCGGCCCTGACCATGATCAACCGCGCCCCCTCCCGCCTCACCCTGCTTGCCATGCTCTGCGGTCTGACCGGCACCGCCCACGCCAGCGGCTTTTTCGACGACGCCGAAAGCGATGTCCTGCTGCGCAACTTCTACCTCAGCAACGACTACCGCTCGCCCACGCCCTCCGGGAAAAACTACAAACAGGAATGGGCACAAGGCTTTATCGGCAACTTCTCATCCGGTTTCACCGAGGGCACAGTCGGTTTCGGCATCGACGCCCACGCTTTCGCCGGCCTGAAACTCGACGGCGGCAAGGGCCATTCCGGCACCGGCCTGCTACCGGTCGACAGCGATGGCCGCAGCGAACACGACTATTCCAGCGCGGGCGGTGCGCTCAAATTGAAAGCTTCGCGCACCACTCTGGCCTTCGGCGAAATGACCGTAGAAACCCCGGTCTTCGACACCTCCGACAAACGCCTGCAACCGGAATACGCCACAGGCTTTTTGCTCAACAGCGCCGAGTTCGACAACGTCAATCTGGTCGCCGGGCATTTCACCGCGTTCAAGAACCAGGACAGCTCTTCCGGCCAAGGCGATTTCTTTGGATACGGCGCCAACACCGAAGCGGGCGGCATCAGCTTCGTCGGTGCCGATCTGTTCAGCTCAAGCCCGATCGGCGGCGCGTTGTATGCCTCGGAACTGAGCGACACCTGGCACCAGTACTACGGCAACCTGCACTTCAAACAGTCCGGCGTGCTGCTCGACGCCAACCTCTACCACACCCGCGACACCGGCCGCGCATTGGCCGGCGAGATCGACAACAGCGCCTTCAGCCTCTCCGGCAAATACAACTTTGGCGCGCACGCGGTGATGCTCGGCTGGCAACGGATCAATGGCGACACGCCGTTCGATTTCGTCGGCGGCGACTCGATCTACCTCGCCAACTCGATCAAATACGCCGACTTCAACGGCGCCAACGAACGCTCCTGGCAAGCCCGCTACGACCTCGACCTCGGCGCCTTCGGCATCCCCGGCCTGAACTTCATGACCCGCTACGTCAGCGGCAGCCACATCGACGGCACGCACGCGCCGAAGGGCGGCGCCTACAACCCGTTCGACGCCGTCAGCGGCGACTATCAACCGCAACAAGGCAGCGGCGGCAAGCACTGGGAACGCGATATCGACCTGAAGTATGTCGTGCAGTCCGGCGCCGCGAAGGATCTGTCGGTGCAGCTGTCGCACGTCACCCACCGCGCCAACGAAGCGCAGGCCGGGGATGATATTGACCGGATTTACGTGGTCATCCAGTACCCGCTGGGTTTCTGAGGTAACACGATCAACCCGCCCACAGGTTCCTGCGTCGGCCACAAACCCTGAGGTTGCTCCCTGAGATCCAAATCAATTGATTTCAGCGTACCGCAGCGCCTACAGCGGCTAGCCAAGTGCCATCACCTCGTTTATTCTGCGCCCCCGCATAAAAAGCCAAGCCAGGAAGGCATTGATTGACCTTCCTGTTTGTAGTCAATCAACGCAAGCAGATTCAGGGATGTACATGTTTCAGCTATTCAAACTCGGAGCGGCCGTCGTGCTCGCCGCGACGCTCAGCGGCTGCATTACCGAAAGCGCTTCCTGGGTCAGCGAACCCTTGCAACCCAAGGCAAGCGAGCCAGTCAGTTATCTCGTTGGCTCAATCGGGCCGCAATCACTCAAGCAATCAGCCGCTGACAACCAGCGAATCTTTTTCCGCAAACGCGGTTCCGAATACGGTGCGGCCGGCGTCTGGAAAATGGCCGGTGCTTACTCCACGCCGCAGGATGTTCAGGACGGTGTCGGCGCAGCGAGCGTATTCGTGCTTCCCCTGAAGCCGGGCGATTACGAGTTCTATGATTTCCAGTTCTTTTCCGCACGTTATCAACCTGGGCTAGGCACTGTTTTCACCTCGAGAGAGGCGCGGGAAAAATTCAACCTGCCGATGCGCCTGGAACCCGGCAAGGCCTATTACATCGGCGAGTTCCGCTCGTTCTGCCTGACAGCCGGTTTCTGCGCGTTCCGCTGGAGTGATCAGAACGCCCGCGATGCGCTGATTGCGCAACGTCTGGCGCCAGGATTGCCAACGCTGCAACCGCTGAAACTCGACCTCAACCGTGCTCAGCCCTACATCTTCACCGGCCCCATTCCGGGTATTGCCGTGGATGCCAAACCATGAAAAAAATCATCGCCCTCACCGCCGCCGCTCTGTTGACCGGTTGCGCGGCGACCAACACCTTGCCCGAGCGCACGCTTACGGACGCTCAGGATTATCTGCAGCCGATTCACGTTATGGTCGATGATCCGGAAAACGGCTCCAGCCTGCGCAACCACCTGCGTCAGACCGGTGTGTTCCGCACTATCGAAACCGGCAGCGGTAAAGCTGACGAGTACAACGTGCAGGTCAAACTCAATGTGGAACGTCACCTGCCGCCGTTTCCGGTGATTCTGCTGAGCACCGCGACGTTGTTCTTGCTGCCGCTGTCGAACGAATTCGACACGCAAACCGAATTCACGGTGTTCCAGGGTGACAAGCGACTGAAGCAATACACCTATCGCAACATCACTCAAAAATACGTCTGGCTACTGGATCAGGGCGGCGAGATGCGCGAACAGAACCTCGGCCGCATCGCCCGCGCCTTCGCGCAGGATGTGCAGCAGGACCGGCTGATCCCGGCAGTCGCGCAATGAACCGCGCGATGATAAAAGTCGCCGGCCTGCTCTGTGCCTCACTGATGCTGGGCGGCTGCGCCAACACCTTGCAACCGCTCGATTACCATGCCGATCAGGCCTACGTGCCGGTCACGCTCGGCATGGGGCCGGCCTATACGCGCATCGACGAGCAGCATCAGCGCGAAACCGTCAGCGTCCTGAAAAAGACCGGCGCGTTCTCGATGCTCGACGGCGGTTACACCCGCAACGGCTACAGCCTGTTGATCACCGAACCCAGCGACGGCAAGGTCAACTGGCTGGCGCTGGTCAACGTCTTCACCCTGTTCACCTTCCCTATGCCCTACCACTACCAGGACAACCTGCGCGGCTCGGTCTTCAAGGATGGCCAACTGCTCAAAACCTACAACTACTCCCGCGAAGGCTGGAGCGTGATGACGTGGTATGTGCCGATTCCCGGGGTCGAGAACAAACGGCAGATGCTCGACCAGTTGTTGGTGGAAATGGACCGGGACAAGTTGATTCCGTATCAACCATAAGGTTGGGTGATGTGGGCTGGTGCGGTGGACTGCGGCGCAATTCTTTGATTTAAACGAAGCTGTTTAAAAGACACCTGCGGACACGGTCTCAAGGCTACAAATCCTTGCGCCATTGCCTACAGCCAAGCCAGAATCCGCCGGCTTGTGCGCC
>NZ_RCOC01000020.1:0-3900 GCF_004307515.1 Pseudomonas sp. Sample_14
TGCGCCGGCAGGGTCTCGAGCACACCGCCGATCGCGTGACGCAGTGCGGCGTTCTGCTCGGGATCCTCGCTGGCGAAGATGTTGTTGCCTTCTTTGTCCAGAATCGAAATGTGCACGTGCAAACCATTGCCGGCCTGACCCGGATAAGGCTTGGCCATGAAGGTCGTGTCCATCTCGTGGTCGTAGGCGATGTTCTTCACCAGACGCTTGAGCAGGACCGCGTAATCGCACGCCTTGATCGGGTCGGAGACGTGATGCAGGTTGACTTCGAACTGCGCCGGGGCGCTTTCCTTGACGATCGCATCAGCGGGAATGCCCTGCTCTTTCGCGCCTTCGAGGATGTCTTGCAGGCAATCGACGTATTCGTCGAGATCGTCGATCAGGTAGACCTGAGTCGACACCGGACGCTTGCCGGATACCGGTGAACGTGGCGATTGCGGACGGCCATTCACGTTGTCCTGGTCGATCAGGTAGAACTCGAGTTCGAACGCCGCGCAAATAGTCAGGCCGAGGTCGTCGAATTTGCGCACAACGTTGGCCAGCACTTCACGCGGGTCGGCGAAGAACGGCTGGCCTTCGATCTCGTGCATGGTCATCAGCAGTTGAGCGGTCGGGCGTTTTTGCCACGGCTCGATGCTCAGGGTGCCGGGGATCGGGTAGCAGATGCGATCAGCATCGCCAATATCCAGGCCCAGGCCGGTGCTTTCCACCGTCGAGCCGTTGATGTCCAGCGCGAACAACGACGCCGGCAGGTTGATGCCTTTTTCGTACACCTTATGAAGACTGGTGCGTTCGATGCGCTTGCCGCGCACCACACCGTTCATATCCGCAATCAGAAGGTCGACGTACAAAACCTCAGGATATTTCTTAAGGAATGCGTTGGCTTCGTTGAGTTGAACGGTACGCAGAGGGACCGACATGATGCACCTATTTAGCTGTTAATTATTATGTTCACCACCGTATTGCGAAGCCAGTCAATCCGAAAGGCAAAGTGAAGTCAATAGCGAACACCCTACCCTGCAGCCTTTATTTTTCGCGCTTTTCTTAACACTCTCGTGCCATATCCGCCGGCAAACCCCGGTAAACCTGAGTGATTTGATGAACGGCGTTTAGAATTTTTTACATGGCAGTTGTTAATTAAAATCAACAAGGCTAAGCTCCGGAAAAGCTCGTTCAAGTGACAGACTTCGAGGTGAATAAAAATGGCATTCAAGCCATTGATCGGCGTTACTGCGTGCGTCAAACAGATTGGCCTGCACCCCTATCACATCAGCGGCGACAAGTACGTACGTGCTGTCAGCGTTGGCGCCCAAGGGTTGCCAGTGGTCATTCCTTCCCTCGGCAATCTGACTGAAATCGATGACCTGCTCGGTCAGCTCGACGGTCTGTTGCTCACCGGCTCACCCTCGAACGTGGAACCCTTCCACTATCAAGGCGCGGCCAGCGCCCCCGGCACGGATCACGATCCGGCTCGCGACGCGACCACCCTTCCTTTATTGCGTGCAGCCATCGCGGCGGGCGTTCCGGTGCTCGGTATCTGCCGTGGTTTCCAGGAGATGAACGTGGCGTTCGGCGGCAGCCTGCATCAGAAGGTGCACGAGCTGCCCGGCATGCTCGACCACCGTGAAGCCGACAGCCCGGACGTGGCGGTGCAATACGCTCCGGCCCATGCGGTCAGCGTGATCGCTGGCGGTGTGTTCGAAGCGCTGGAGCGGCCCGACGAATTTCAGGTCAATTCGATTCACAGTCAGGGCATCGACCGCCTCGCCCCCGGCCTGCGTGCTGAAGCCGTGGCGCCGGACGGTTTGATCGAAGCGATCTCGGTCGAGCACAGCCCGACCTTCGCCCTCGGCGTGCAATGGCATCCGGAATGGCAGGTGCTGGACAACCCGAACTACCTGAGAATTTTCCAGGCGTTCGGCGCAGCGTGCCGGCAACGGGCGGCGAAGCGCAGTCAGCGCTGACGCAATCCCAGACCAGATAACGATTTACTGCCCCCACGGCTGGCGGGTGTGCGTTTGCACATCCGCCCGTCGTGAACTGCAACACCCGTGATAACAACAAGTACGACCCAGGCAGCCAGGACGGCGGCGCCGAACAAGCCGGATCGGTACGGACAAAGGCCACTCAGGTCAACGCATATCCCCTGTGGGAGCGAGCCTGCTCGCGAAAGCGGTGTATCAGCAAACGATGATGTCGACTGACACTCCGTATTCGCGAGCAGGCTCGCTCCCACAGGTTCTGCGCCAGCTGACAGGCATTCCGGATCGCTCCGCAATCCACTTAAGCCCGGCCACATTGGCCAGGCACACGACACCTGTTGGGAGTTTCACATGGCAAACGCCTCCAGCACTTACCGCAAGGCACTCGAAGGTCAGCAGCAACCGAAAAAGGTGCTGGTGAAAGTCGATCGTGTCACCAAGAAGTTCGACGAAACCGTGGCCGTGGACGATGTGTCCCTGGAGATCCATCAGGGCGAGATTTTCGCGCTGCTGGGCGGTTCCGGTTCGGGCAAATCGACTCTGCTGCGCATGCTCGCCGGTTTCGAGCGGCCGACCGAGGGGCGGATTCTGCTCGATGGCGTGGACATCACCGACATGCCCCCATACGAGCGGCCGATCAACATGATGTTCCAGTCCTACGCGCTGTTCCCGCACATGACCGTGGCACAGAACATCGCCTTCGGCCTCAAACAGGACCGTTTGCCGGCCAGCGAAATCGATGCCCGCGTCGAAGAAATGCTGCGCCTGGTGCACATGACCCAATACGCCAAGCGCCGCCCGCACCAGTTGTCCGGCGGCCAGCGGCAGCGCGTGGCGCTCGCCCGCTCGTTGGCCAAACGGCCGAAGCTGTTGCTGCTCGACGAGCCGATGGGTGCGCTGGATAAAAAGCTGCGTTCGCAGATGCAGCTTGAGCTGGTGGAAATCATCGAGCGCGTCGGCGTGACCTGCGTGATGGTGACCCACGACCAGGAAGAAGCCATGACCATGGCCCAGCGCATCGCGATCATGCACCTGGGCTGGATCGCGCAGATCGGCAGCCCGGTGGACATTTATGAAGCGCCGGTCAGCCGCATGGTCTGCGAATTCATCGGTAACGTGAACGCCTTTGACGGCACCGTGGTGGAAGATCTGGAAGGCCACGCGATCATTCACAGCCCCGACTTGCAACAGAAGATCTACGTCGGTCACGGCGTCAGCACGTCGGTGCAGGATAAGTCGATCACCTACGCCATCCGCCCGGAAAAAATGCTCGTCAGCACCACCCAACCGGAGTTCCGCTACAACTGGTCCGAAGGCAAGGTCCACGACATCGCTTACCTCGGCGGCCACTCTGTGTTTTACGTCGAGCTGCCCGGCGGCAAGATCGTCCAGTCGTTCATGGCCAATGCCGAACGCCGTGGCGCGCGGCCGACCTGGGACGACAAGGTCTACGTCTGGTGGGAAGATGACAGCGGCGTGGTGCTGCGCTCATGAGAACTTTCAATCAGCAATTCTTGCGCCTGGTGCCCAGCGGACGAAAACTGGTGATCGGCATTCCGTTCATCTGGCTGTTCCTGTTCTTCATGCTGCCGTTCTTTCTGGTGATGAAGATCAGCTTCTCGGAAGCCGCGCTGTCGATCCCGCCGTACTCGGAGATCTACACCTTCGCCGAACAGAAATTCCAGCTGCTGCTGAACATCGGCAACTACACCCTGCTCGGCGAAGACGAGCTGTACCTGTCGGCGTACCTCGGCTCGCTGAAAGTCGCGGCACTGAGCACGCTGATGTGCCTGGTGATCGGTTTCCCGATGGCCTACGCGATCACCAAGACCGGCAAGGAAACGCAAAACGTCCTGCTGCTGTTGATCATGATGCCGACCTGGACGGCGATCCTGATCCGCGTGTATGCGTGGATGGG
>NZ_RCOC01000032.1:0-3643 GCF_004307515.1 Pseudomonas sp. Sample_14
CCATATACGCAGTCAAATGTGACGAGGGAATCAAACATCGCTGAAACTATCATTTTATTTTCTCTAGAACGATGGTTTTCATACTATGGAGATCAGTAATCTTACTACCGTCTGTGCGTAGGAACGTGTGCCCCGAGAATCGAGCATCTAGACCTCCATCCTGGATAACCCTGACGCCAACCGACTCAAGATCGGCTGCACTTGGTAGTTTTCCATACGTGGGGAAACGGGGACAGACCACGTTTTGGAGTGCGTTGTAAACGTGGCCTGTCCCTATTTACCCTTGTTCGAAATTTCGCTTCCGAATTTATTGCTCTGTTGAGTATTGAGGAAACGGGGACAGACCATGTTTTCGAGTGCCTTCTATACGTGGTCTGTTCCCTTCCCCCCCAAGAGTACCCAGCTTTTGCATTCAACGTGGTCTGCACCCATTTATCTCTCAGACGATATCGACAATCAGCGTGGCGACCTGCGCGGAGCTCAGAAGGAGAAAAAATAGCGAAATTCGGTTTTACGAATTATCAAAGTTTGATAAAAGATCATCCAGCACTTGTCGTTTTCCGACAGCGACAACTCCTCTATCAAGATCATCAAATTCACCAATCTTTGCCATTAACAGTCCGTTCCCCTCCGCCACATATTCGAAGAGCATCAGATCTTCCGAAATCTTTCCAGACCAGCCAATGAGTAAGGCTTCTTCCATATCCAAATCTATAGGCACAATGGCTACATAAGAACATCTCTCAGCCAAGAACGCCTCCAGAATTGTCCCATCTAAAAGATCCGATAGGCGAATACCTCCAAAAAACTTTAGCTTCCCATCGCGCTCCATGGTATGCACTATCGAATGACTTCCTTGGGGAACTTCAATCCCCCGTGATTTGAACCCACCCCATAGCCCTAAATATTTGACGATTCTCGTGCCTGGCTGCCAAGCCGAGTTACCCAAAAGCAACCAGGCTGCATATCCCGGCATATTTTCGACAACGCGTTCATGTATGAAGTCGAATATTGTTTCCAATGACTCATGAGGCTTCGACGCAATAAAACTAGCTGCAGACAACTTTAATCTGCATTTTCCGTTACCCTCATTCAGATTGATTGTCCGATTCGAATCAGATACGTCATTTTCTCCCAAAATTTTGATTTTAGTAATGATAATAATTTCCCGCTTCGTCGTTAAAATGCGCCCCGCGATTTTGCGGATCACCTTCCCCGCAATCATGTCCCGCTGTGTCGTCACGAATTCTCACTGTCCGCGTACCGCCACCTGAAGCGGGAACCTCAAACTCATAAATGGCTCCGGGCTGAGGGTTGCCCCGTTTGTCGACACTTTGAATTACTCGGCTAGGCTGCTGAATGGTCGGGGGAAAATGCGGACAGACCACGTTTTGGAGTACTTTTTCAACGTGGCCTGCCCCCATTCATCCACACTCTTCCAATACCGTTTCAACGTAATTTTCCTTCACTTAACCCTTAGCAATCAGGGTTACCTTCCACAACTTACCATCCTCTGAAAACTCCATACGTAGATCGTATGTTGAAAACTGATATTTGCACCACTGCCGGACTTTACCAATCAACATATCAACTTTAGCAGATGCTCCTGCGTCTGCCGTACCCAATACCTGAGTGACATTTTTGGCAGTCCAAGCATGAGCAGCCCGATCAAGCACATATTCGTTATACGGTGAATAGCCTTCATCCTCCTGCACAAAAAAATGAATGTGATTTAATTGTCCCGCACGAAACCCAAGCTCTATCCCAGACTTTATAAACTTGTAATATTTTGTTTTCCCGCCTGGATCATTATAGGCATCAGGAGTCTCTGAAATGACGGGCTTTTCTTCAAAACGTTGCCATAGACCCGTGATGACTGATCCATTCTCATCTTGACCGAGAGCGTGAATAAAGTCAGACCAAGTATTCATTATTTGATAACCCCAATCTCTCGATTTCTTTCCACTATTTTTTTAATTGTCTCATCGACAATTTTTGAATCATAACCTCGATTGCGTAAATTTTCTCGCAATGCGTCTGTATCACGGCACACCGCGCCGCACAGATCAATGGCGTCCTGTTGAACCTGTGCACGGGTATTTTTACCCCCATACGTGGGACCCGCAATGTGGACATCGCGAGGAACCTCCACGGCTGTTGCGTTTTGGTAAAGCGATTTGGCCTCCACCTCTGTAAGGGGACGACCTAATTCAGCTTCTTTTGCCGTACGCAATGCAGCAAAGGAAGGGATGTGGTCGTGCTCTAACCCGTCAGCAACTACTTCTCTTGACTTGAGATTCTTATAGGAGTCAACCTCAAGTTCTTGAACCGGTGCTTTGGACGCTTCGTTTCCTTTTACACCACCCGTACCCTTTACGTCGGCTTCCTTTGTGGCAGTCGTACCTTTCCCGGTTGCCCTACCCGGAAAAATTCCACCCCCCATCTGGATCGCGACAGCACCCAATTTTGCAAAGAAACCACCTTCCTGTAAATTCACGATGGAGGCTATTGACCCAGTGGAGTTTAGATTCCCTCCCTGAACAACTCCTACCCAATAGGCTTCTCCACTTTTGCCTTCACTTCGTAGCGTCGCTATCAGCTTCGAGAACTTTTCGTCATCGTCGGCCAAATCGTGGGAGATTTGACGGCAGGTATCAGGTGCCCCTTTACAAAACTCGTCCAGCTCTAACTCTCTTTGCTTGTCAAGCGCTTCATATTTATCCCTGACAGCAAGCTTTTCCTTATCCGTGGTCTTGCTGTCCATCTCAGCGAGCATCTCTTTCACCTCACGGTGGTAGAGATAGTTATAAGTCGTGGCACTCCCGGCGATGCTGGCTCCCAACTGTGAATTGCCATCAACGAGGGCCGCTGCAAGAACACCCGTGAGTTGGGACAACATCACCTGCAGCTGATCATTGCCAGCGGCGAACTTCACCAGCGTATTCATCGCAGCTTCATTCAGCCCAGCAGCCGCCGCACCGGTAGCAAAATCCCCGCCAGTTACTTCGGAAATCAAACCGCCCATCAGCGCATGCGCGACAACTTTTACTACGCCACCTTCCGGGAACTTGATCGTTTGATCGCCAACAAAATTGAACCCGGTCGCCATCGCGACACTGCCCGCTTCTCCCAGCAACGCGGAACCAAAGTTGTCAGCAAAACTTCCGCCACCAATGGTGGTAGAGATGCCACTGGAAATGACCGCGCGACCCGCAGTTCGGATCGCTACGTCGGTAAAATTACTGCTGGTCAGAATACTTGCGGCTTTGCTGCCCCCCGCTGCAAACCAATTGGCATCGGCATAATCAAGCATGCCTGCGGTGAAGCCAGCGATAGCTGCGTTCTTGAGACTGTCGGCGCTGAATGTTTCCTTGAAAGCAGCGCCGAGGTTCCCTTTGTTGCTGATCGTGCTTGTCACGCCCGTCGTAGCGAGGGTTGTGGCGAATGCGCCGCCGAAGCCACCGCCGACCAAGCCCAGTCCTGCCGGCCCCATCACAAAAGACATCATGATGGCGATGGCAATTTGCGCCGCTGGCCCGACGCCCGAGTTCTCGTATTTAAACGACTCGTGAATCTCCTTCACGCGCTGCCAATCAACATCTCCCCGAGCCTCCGCATCCTTCAACCACGCCAGTTGCGGATC
>NZ_RCOC01000006.1:0-2865 GCF_004307515.1 Pseudomonas sp. Sample_14
TCCCCAAGGGTATAAATAAGTAACACCAAGCCCCACCCAAGCGCACAGAACAAGACCGGCGCACCATTTCAGTGCCGCGAATGCACCGCAAAAACCACCCGCAAACGGTCAAATGCGTCAAAAGTTATACGGATGCGACATTAAGGTACGTTCGTGCCACCGTTTAACGCCGCCGACCGCTCTGGATCTTGCATTGGGTATGGGGCCTGCATAAGTATCCGCAGGCACGACTCACGAGGTCGTACCTCACAACTAAAAAATGACAACAAATCATGAGGCCAACATGCTTAAACACGCGGTCATTCCGTTTCTAGTCGGCGCAGGCTTGTTAGCCTCCGCACCTTTCGCCACCGCTGCGACTAACCTGGTGTTCTGCTCCGAAGGGAGCCCGGCCGGTTTTGATCCAGGCCAGTACACCACCGGAACCGACTTCGACGCCTCAGCCGAAACCATGTTCAACCGCCTGACCCAGTTCGAGCGCGGCGGCACCGCCGTGATTCCTGGTCTGGCGACCAAGTGGGACATTTCCGACGATGGCCTGACTTACACCTTCCACCTGCGTGAAGGCGTCAAGTTCCACACCACCCCGTATTTCAAGCCGACTCGTGAATTCAACGCCGACGACGTGCTGTTTACGTTCAACCGCATGATCAACAAGGACGACCCGTTCCGTAAGGCCTACCCGACCGAATTCCCGTACTTCACCGACATGGGGATGGACACCAACATCACCAAGATCGATAAAGTCGACGACCACACCGTCAAGTTCACTCTGAAAGAAGTCGACGCCGCGTTCATCCAGAACATGGCCATGAGCTTCGCTTCCGTGCAGTCCGCCGAATACGCGGCCCAACTGCTCAAGGATGGCAAAGCCGCCGACATCAACCAGAAGCCGATCGGCACCGGCCCGTTCGTGTTCAAGAGCTACCAGAAAGACTCGAACATCCGTTACACCGGCAACAAGGATTACTGGAAACCTGAAGACGTGAAGATCGACAACCTGATCTTCGCTATCACCACCGACCCGTCGGTGCGTATCCAGAAGCTGAAAAAGAACGAGTGCCAGGTCACCCTGTTCCCACGTCCGGCCGATCTGAAAGCGCTGAAAGAAGACAAGTCGCTGAAGATGCCGGATCAGGCTGGCTTCAACCTCGGCTACATCGCTTACAACGTGATGGACAAGGTCAAGGGCAGCAACGAGGCCAACCCGCTGGCTGACCTGCGCGTGCGTCAGGCGCTGGACATGGCCGTGAACAAGCCGCAGATCATCGATTCGGTTTACCAGGGCGCTGGCCAACTGGCCGTCAACGCCATGCCGCCGACCCAGTGGTCCTACGACACCACCATCAAGGATGCCAAGTACGATCCTGAGAAAGCCAAACAGCTGCTCAAGGAAGCCGGCGTCAAGGAAGGTACCGAGATCGTCCTGTGGGCGATGCCGGTGCAGCGTCCGTACAACCCGAACGCCAAACTGATGGCTGAAATGCTCCAGTCCGACTGGGCCAAGATCGGCTTGAAAGTGAAGATCACCAGCTACGAGTGGGGCGAGTACATCAAGCGTTCCAAAGGTGGCGAGAACCAGGCCATGATCATTGGCTGGAGCGGTGACAATGGTGATCCGGACAACTGGCTCAACGTTCTGTTCGGCTGCGACTCGCTGAGCGGCAACAACTTCTCCAAGTGGTGCGACAAGAAGTTCGACGGCCTGGTGAAAGAAGCCAAACGCACTACTGACCAGGGCAAGCGCACCGAGCTGTACAAACAGGCGCAACACGTCCTCAAAGATGCAGTTCCAATGACACCTATCGCTCACTCGACGGTGTATCAACCCATGCGCGCCAACGTGCAGGACTTCAAGATCAGCCCATTTGGCCTGAATTCCTTCTACGGCGTCAGCGTCAGCAAGTAAGACATTGCAACGGCGGCGTTTCTGACGTCGCCGTTACTTTATCTACCGGGAAAAAAGGAAAAGGCCTACACCCAAATCCGCCGCAGATGATTGCTTCGGTATAGGCGCGTCGACTTTTCCTACGAGCATTAAGGCAATTACGTATTTACTGCCAGAGGCACGGTGCCTACCGTCGCGTACTGACCAGTGTCTGCGTGGGCCACCGGTTTTGCCGTACGTATTGGATTGAGCTCAATGCGACCAGAAAGTCCCGGGATAGGGACCCTGACGCATTGCACAACACTAAAAAGAGGGAGCGTCATGCGCCATACCTTGATTTTTTCCGCACTGTTGGGCGCCGGCCTGTTGGCCGCCACGTCTGCAAGCTACGCCGCCAGCGACAGCCTGGTGTTTTGCTCGGAAGGCAGCCCGGCGGGTTTCGATACCGCGCAGTACACGACGGCCACCGACAACGACGCCGCCGAGCCGCTGTACAACCGCCTCGTCGAGTTTGAAAAAGGCGCGACCAATGTCGTGCCGGGCCTGGCGACCAAGTGGGACATTTCCGAAGATGGCCTGAAATACACCTTTCACCTGCGTGAAGGCGTGAAATTTCATACAACCCCTTACTTCAAGCCGAGCCGCGATTTCAACGCTGACGATGTCGTGTTCACGTTCACTCGCATGCTCGATGCGCAACAGCCGTTCCGCAAGGCGTATCCCACCGAGTTTCCGTACTTCAACGGGATGAGCCTGAACAAGAACATCGCCAAGGTCGAGAAGACCGGGCCGCTGACCGTGGAGTTCACGCTCAACAGCGTCGATGCCGCGTTCATCCAGAACATCGCCATGAGCTTCGCTTCGATTCTGTCTGCCGAATACGCCGACAAGCTGCTGGCCGACGGCAAGCCGAGCGACATCAACCAGAAGCCGATCGGCACCGGGCCGTTCGTGTTCAAGAGCTACCAGAAAGACTC
>NZ_RCOC01000107.1:0-2801 GCF_004307515.1 Pseudomonas sp. Sample_14
CCCTCGCCTCGGCCAAAACCATCGCCCAGGAATTCGCCGGACTGGTCAAGCCATCCCAGCGCCGGATGCTGATGGGGATTGCGCAACTGATCATGCTCGGGGAACTGGCGGTAAATCGGGTGCTGGATAATCTGGAGTTGCCGCAGTAGCGGAGCCCGATGATCGTTCCCACGCTCCTGCGTGGGAATGCCTCAACGGACGCTCCGCGTTCGGCTCCCGATGGGACCCGGAGCGTCCCGTCTGCATGCCTTTGTGCATGGGAACACTCTTCATGACCGTTCATCGCAAACCCCCTCCTACCTGTCAGAGTTGACAGGTGACGGCCCGGCCGGTCTCGCATTAGATGCAGCAAGAGCGTTCCTACGTCATGCAAGGAGAATGCAATGAGCCGCGTCCGTAACTTCGTTGAACCGTTTGCACTGACCCGCCCGCAAGCCCCCGAAATGGTTGAGCTGGAACCTGCAATGGCAGACGTCCATGGCGGCGTCACCATTGTGAAAGCCAATGAAACCGAGGGCTTGTTGATCCTCATGCTGGCTTACTTAAATCAGACCAAGAACGATAAGCTCATCCCGCTGATCAACGACAACAAAGGGCCTAGCACCACCATCGCTGAGGGCAAGGAAAGCGACGATACGCCTCTGCGCCTGCCTGCCGGCTCACTGCAAAAAGGCCTTAACCGCATCAAAATTCACATTGAGCGCACGTCCGGGAATGATGAACTCACACCTGAGCTGGTGCTCTACCATCGAACCTCTCCGCCCGGTGATTTACCACCGGTATTGAATCTCACCGTCAGCCACAAGGTCATCAACCAGGCGGAAGCTGACAAGTTCAAGGTGACTGCCACCTACGCCAACGTGCAGTGGTATGACCTGATTTTTGTGTCTTGCAATGGCGTCCATCACATATATCAGCTCATACCCAGCAGTGTGTCTCCCCCGCCTCCCGTGCCAGAAAGTGTCGTGATCGACATCCCGAAAGACAAGCTGATCGAGGGTGGCAACGATAAAACCTTCGAAATCAAATATCGCGTTGTCGACTACCTGACCAACCCATCCGGCCCTCCAACCTGGTCCGATGCCGTGTTCGTGGAAGTGGATCTGGACAAGATCTCCCAAGAGCCGCCTACGCTCGTTAACGCCGTCTCCCCAATCGATGTGCTGGCAAGTGAAGGCGGAGTGAAGGTCCGGGCCGAGTTCAAAGCCGCTTTGGCAAACGACAAGGCGACGCTGAAGATTGTCGATGGCCTACCGGGTTCATCATTTCCGCAAGTGGCATTCAACACCAACCAACGCGCCAATTTCACATTCAGCGTGGCGTTCCTCCTCGCTCATCAAGGCAAAACAATCCAGGTGTCGTGGGTATTGATTCGTGATGGCGCGCCCATCGGCGAATCCCCTCCTCTGGAGGTGGTCATCGATAAAATCGCGGCGGACGACCCGCGCTTGCCGACTCCGAATATTGCGGGGGAAATGGGGCAGCAGCTCAATGTTCCGGAACTACCGAATGATGCGCGGGTGCTCTCGGAAAAAATTCCACTGATGCAACAGACCCATCCGGTTTGGGTTGATTTTGAAGGCGTTGACGCGGATGGGAACCCGGTAACCAACGAAATCTCGTCAGGCGGGCGCAGTGAACTGGCCGACAGGATTTCGTTGCTGGCGCAAGTCGAGTGGTTGAAAAAACTGAAAGATGGAAGCCCGTTGAGAGTGGTTTGTGCCGTCAATCTTGACGGGGTTATGGACAAGACAAAAGCGGTGCCACTTCGGGTGCGTACTTATACGGTGAGTGTGGCCAAGCCATTGAAGATAGATCCGTCGGAAATGCTGCTCGACGGCCTCAACTACTATATGTCCCCGCAATCCACTTATCAGCCAGACTGGACCCGAACCAGCTATAAGTCTCCACAGTCCCATGCAACTCGGCTTCCAGTTGATGGAACCCCGCCTTTTACCTTCACCTCTCACAACGTGCACATCGCAACCGTCAACTTCACGACGGGCGAGGTCTACTCTGTCTCAAACGGGTCAACTGTGATCGAAGTGCGAGATGCAGCGGGGAGAACTGCTCAATACCCGGTGAAATGTTCCAATGTGTACGAATTATTCGCTGATTCCCGAGCTTTGACTTGGAGCGCGGCGCACGCCGCCCTGCGAGATCTGAATTTGGAGCCTGTTCCGTTTACAAGGACTGATACGCAAATCTTCAATCCCCCTATCAGTTTTCAATTTCAATCGAGTTTTCTAGGTCAGGTGTCTCCTAACTTTTACGGCACGATTGCCGTCAACGACCAGGCCCAAATCAGCTTTCTACGTTCGAACGGTAACGCCGTTCCTCCCGCCCCCGTAGACCACCGACATAGCGGGCTGACAATCGGCCTAACTAGCGCCAGCGGTACTTATCCTTTCGTAGGCCGACGACCGAAGCTGCCTTTATTGCCTGACGAATAGCGCACCAAAGCGAACTAAATAAAAGGGACGGATTTAAATTCCAGTGATTTAAATAGCGTGTGTGATCAAGGTTTTTCTGCTGGCCCGGATGGCTCTTTCGCGAGCAAGCTCGCTCCCACAACTTGACCGCATTCCAAATGTGGGAGCGAGCCTGCTCGCGAAGAGGCCATCAGGTTCGGCGCAATTCTTTGATTTAAACGGAGCTGTTTAAAAGACACCTGCGGATACGGTCTCAAGGCCACAAATCCTTGCGCCATTGCCTACAGCCAAGCCAGAATCCGCCGGCTTGTGCGCCTTGGGGGCGGGTTCTATTGTGGTGCGGTCGCTGAATGTTCAGTGATCGGGTTT
>NZ_RCOC01000053.1:0-2746 GCF_004307515.1 Pseudomonas sp. Sample_14
CTGGAAGTCGGCTTTGCTGGCTGCGGTGAAGAACGCCATCTGTGGTACTCCGCTTAAGCTTGTTATTGATGGAAAGCGTCGCGTGCAACACCCCTTTCGGGGCTGGTGTCGCCCTGTTCCTGATTCTCGGGCAGAGGAAACAGGGAGACAGGTGGGTGAAGCTGGACGGGACACTCAGGTCACATTCACCTTCCATGAATGAGCATCTGCAAAAGCGACTGCCAGCGCTGCCAGCAATGCCTTTACGGGTGCTCATCCGTTGCGCAGCTTAATGGGTGCGACAATGTGTCTGCTTGCGGTGCTGCGACATATTCGGTCATTGGCACGTAAATGCAGGGTTTGGCCTGCATCAACACTAGCAGGCGTGCGCCGAAATGCAGGTTCGAAACCCCGGTTTCACGGGACTTTCGTGCCAGGTCGGTCGCCGAGGACGTTACATATCCGGAAACGAAAACGCCCAAGGCCCTGTTATCGACCCTGAGCGTGGCATCCGGTTCAGCGCCAGCGGTTGACGCGGATCAGTCCGGCAGTTCCTCAAAGGCTCTGAATTTGCTCACCGTGGCGCAGTCGTAGCACATCGTCTGCAGGATCTGCTTGTCCATGCTGGCGTCAATGTTGCTCGAATCGCATTCGCGGCAGAACAGCCGCAGATGGCTGAGCAAGTCGCTGTCGAACGCCACGGCGGAAAAGAACTGCGGGACCAGTTCGTCACGCCAGTACATGCCCGGCGATTTGGAAAATCCGGCGCCGCTGTCCTTGAGCACCACGTCGTAGAGCAAGCGCTGCAAGGCCGTTTGCGGCACTCGCGCATCGCGATGGGCGTTCTTGCGCCAATTGCGCGCGAGCGCGTCCTGCGCCGTGCCCAGCATGTTGCGCGGTATGGTGTTGGAGGCGTGACTGCGCCCTTTGGAATTGCCGGTGGCATAAAAGTGCGCGGCGTTTCGTACCGCCAAGCGGGCGAAGTAATACAACTGACTCACCGAGAAGTCCTGCAGCAACTGCCCGACCACCTCCTCGGCACGGGCCTCGGCCGTGAAGGCAAAATCCACTTCAGCGGCCAGCACACGGATGTATTGAATGGACGCTTCGCGGGCGAGACTGAAGACCAGCGAATAGATTTCGCTCTTCCAGGCGGCTTTGACGCTGCCCGACAACTCCTGATACAGCACCTGATACAAATTCTCGCGGGCACAGCGCGTTACGCCGTCGAGCGTGACGCTGGGCAGCCAGCGCACCGCGCCGTACTCGCGGATATTGCAGCCCTCGCTGCGATCGAAGGCGTTGATGTCGGAATCGGTGGAGACTGCCAGCACCCCGGCTTCGTGCAGGCTTTTGAGCAACTCTTCACGGGCCTCGAACGTCAGGGCGAGCAGCTCTTCTCTGGATGGCGCATTCAACGGCGCAATCCATTCAACGGTCGCGCCGTAACCATCATCCAGCAAAGCGAGCAACGTCAGCTTCTGCACAAACCCCAGATTGGCGTAAGGCACTGCGGGGCATCGCGCACCATATCGAGCTTCCAATTCCAGGCGATCACGCGCGGCCCGGGCGGCAAGCTGCTGCTGGCGCACTTTGAAACATTCTGTGCAGCTGCAAGTCGTGTGGCGGGTATTGGTGCCGGGAAGGCTTTGCTGGTGCTCACAGCGTACGCATTTGAAGGTACTGCGCAGCGAAAGCGGAGTACCTCTGGCGTGTCGGCGCACCCACATCGGCAGTTTGCAGTAAGGACAGCTGAGGTCGGCACTGATAACCGGGGGCAGAACCTTGAGCAGACTGCGCACCGTTGCAGGGATCTGAAATTCCGCCATCAGCGCGGCAGTTTTTTCGCCTTCGAGATAGCGCTTGTAGATTTCCTCGATCTGTTCATCGGACAGGTGGCGGATTTCTTCGGCGCGGTCGAAATATTGGGTCATGGCAAAGTTCCCTTTTTGGGGTTGTCGTAACGCACTCCATTGCGCAAGAGCGCCGAAACTAACGGTAAAAAGGCCGCGATCACAAGCGAAAAAACGCAATTTCGGGTGGATTTTGCGCATCCGGTAATCGCCTTACGCTGGCGTCGGATTTTCCCTTCTTGCTACTCGGAACTGGGCGACGGAAATGTCCTGCTTTGCCACTTTTTACCGATGCAGGCAGCGCGAACGAGCAGAGACTGGCAAAATCGCGCCTTCGAACAGATTCATCGCCGCCACTGCCCAGGATTCCCCCATGCAAATGACCACCGCCCTACTGATCGTCAACCCGTGCGACGACGAAGAAGACAACATGGCCATGCTCTGCTGCCACAGCGACAAGGGCGAGATGTTCCTGATGAGCCGTTACCCGGATGAGGATGAGCTGGAGATCACCCTGGATGGCGAGCCTTCGACGCTTGACGGGGTGAAGGTCACGCTGACTTCGAAACTGCTGAAGATCGAGATTGCTGCGGCGGATGCCGATGCGTTGAATGGCGATGATGTGCTGGAGATCAGCTTCAACCCGGATATGGTGGATATGGATGAGGTTGTTGAGACTTTGAAGAATATTCTCGATGGGACCGGGACCTTTATCAGCGAGGTTTGATGTTGACCGGGCTGGCCCTTTCGCGAGCAGGCTCGCTCCCACATTGGAATGCGTACATCAGACCCTGTGGGAGCGAGCCTGCTCGCGAAGAGGCCGGAACCAGCGCCCAATCTTTTGCTCTTTTGCACAAAATGCCGTTAGTCGCCGCCCCCCGCGATGGATTAAAGTAACGCCCCCAGCCCCGGCG
>NZ_RCOC01000030.1:0-2649 GCF_004307515.1 Pseudomonas sp. Sample_14
GCAAGCCCTGCAGCCAAGTGCGCAAGAAGTTGCGCAGTACTGCGCAACTTCTTGCGCACTTTCTCCCGACTTGCCCGCTGAAAAACGCCGCGAATGATCACCAACCAGCGTGGCGCCCCCGCCATCCGGGCACCGCGCAAAACCTGGCACGCTCCTTGATAACCCTCAGTCACCCACCGGGCGATTTCGCCTCCGGGCACCCTAACTTTATCCGCAAGGAGAGCACCCCATGGCAACACCAGCGTACATGTCGGTTACCGGCGAAAAACAAGGCCTGATCACTGCCGGCGCTTTCACCGCCGACTCCGTTGGCAACACCTACCAGGAAGGCCACGAAGACCAGGTCATGGTTCAGGCTTTCACCCACGACGTGATCATCCCGCGTGACCCGCAATCCGGTCAGCCAACCGGTCAGCGCGTTCACAAGCCAGTTGTGATCACCAAGGTCTACGACAAGGCTTCGCCACTGCTGCAAGCAGCACTGACTTCCGGCGAGCGCATGAGCGAAATCGTTATCCAGTGGTACCGCACTTCGGCCCAAGGCACCCAAGAGCACTACTACACCACCAAACTGGAAGACGCGATCATCGTCGCCATCAACAACAAAATGCACAACTGCCAGGATCCAGGCAACGCGCACTTCACCCACCTGGAAGAAGTGCAGTTCACCTACCGCAAAATCACCTGGACCCACGAAGTATCCGGTACTTCGGGTTCCGATGACTGGCGTGCTCCAGTCGTTTAATTACGGCTGACCGTTACACGCATCGGCCAGCTCTGCTGGTCGATGTTGTTTACGCCCCTCCAGAATTTCGCGTACGTTGAGCCGCTTTTTTTGCGGTCGTCGACGAGCGCCGCTGTACAGCACGAGGAACAAGGGATGTTCGCGCCGGCCAATGAAACCCACTTTGCCCTGACCATCGAAGGGCTTTCCGCCGACTTTCAGGTGTTTACCCTCACCGGCCGGGAAGCCATCAGCCAGCCTTTTGTCTTTGAGGTGGAGCTGGTCAGTGAGCAGCCGTCGCTGGACCTCGAAACCCTGCTGCACAAACCGGCCTTTCTGCAGCTGTCGCCTGACGGCAGCGGCATCCATGGCCAGATCTACCGCGCCGCGCAAGGCGATTCCGGCAAGCGCTTGACCCGTTATTCGGTGACCCTGCGCCCGCAACTGGCGTACCTGGCGCACCGCATCAACCAGCGCATCTTCCAGAACCTCAGCGTGCCGAAAATCATCGGCATGGTGCTCGAAGAGCACGGCATTCAAAGCAACGCCTACGAATTCAAGACCGGCTCGATCTATCCCGAGCGCATCTACTGCGTGCAATACGACGAGTCGGATCTGCACTTCATCCAGCGCCTGTGCGAGGAAGAAGGCATTCACTTCCACTTCCAGCACAGCGCCAACGCGCACAAGTTGGTGTTCGGCGACGACCAGACGGTGTTCCCGAAACTGGCCCCGGTGCCCTATCAGCAAGACTCCGGCATGGTCGCCAGCAACCCGGTGATCAAGCGCTTCGACCTGCGCCTGGAAACCCGCACCAGCCGCACCACCCGTCGCGACTACGACTTCGAAAAACCGCGCCTGACCCTGGAAAGCGAAAACCGTGGCGACGCCCTGCCCGACCTCGAAGACTACGATTACCCGGGCCGCTTCATCGACCGCGAGCGCGGCAAGCACCTGGCCAAACGCGCCCTCGAACGCCATCGCAGCGACTTCCAATTGGCCGAAGGCAAGAGTGATCAGCCACTGCTGGTCAGCGGCCATTTCCTCGCCCTGACCGAACACCCGAAAGCCAAGTGGAACGACCTCTGGCTGCTCACCGAAGTCCTGCATGAAGGCAAGCAGCCGCAAGTGCTCGAGGAGTCGGTGACCAGCGACACCACCGCGCTGAAAGACGATTTCCACCAGGGCTACCGCAACCGCTTCCAGGCCACGCCATGGGACGTACCCAACCGCCCGCCGCTGCGCCACCCGAAACCGCGAATCCTCGGCAGCCAGAGCGCGGTGGTCACCGGCCCGAAAGGCGAAGAAATCCACTGCGACGAATACGGCCGGGTCAAAGTCCAGTTCCATTGGGACCGCGAAGGACAGGCCGACGACAAGACCAGTTGCTGGCTGCGCGTCTCCAGCGCCTGGGCCGGCGCCCAGTACGGCGGCATCGCCATCCCGCGCATCGGCATGGAAGTGCTGGTCACCTTCCTTGAAGGCGACCCCGATCAACCGCTGATCAGCGGCTGCCTGTACCACAAGGAAAACACCGTCCCCTATCCACTGCCGGCGAACAAGACCCGCAGCACCTTCAAGACCCTGAGCTCCATGGGCGGTGGCGGCTACAACGAACTGCGCATCGAAGACAAAAAAGGCCAGGAACAGATCTACCTGCACGCCCAGCGCGACTGGGACGAAAACATCGAGCACGATCAGAAAATCCGCGTCGGCAACGAACGCCACGACACCGTCGAGCAAAACAGCTACACGGATTTCAAAGCCGAAGAACACCACACCGTCTACGCCGACCGCAAAGTCGAAACCCGCGCCAACGACCACCTCACCGTCGGTGTGAATCAGCACATCAAGATCGGCACCGGCCAGTTCATCGACGCAGGGCAAGAAATCCACCTGAGCAGCGGCATGAAAGTGGTGATGGA
>NZ_RCOC01000069.1:0-2589 GCF_004307515.1 Pseudomonas sp. Sample_14
GCAGACTGGCGGTAGCCAGAGGCATACGAATCATGGCGAACATCCTGCTTCGGTAGTTGAGTGGACTGGCGCCGGTGGCGCGCAAAACTGCGACATAATGCAAATCTTTCGCATTATGTGTAAAGGCGTGCTTGGAAATATTTCTTATTTAGGCAGGTGTGATGGCGCGATCTTGCGCTTTTAGAGAATGGCCGCGTTGCTGCGTTGCGCCTGCTTGAGGTAAATACCCAGCTCCCGCGCCGGCAGCGGTTTGCTGTAGTGGTAGCCCTGACCTTCGTGGCAACCCTCGGAAATGATGTAGGTTTCCTGCTCGGCGGTTTCCACGCCTTCGGCAATCACCTGCATGCCCAGGCTCTTGCCCAGTTGAATGATCGCGCGAACGATGGTCGCGTCATCGTCGTCATCGAGCAGATCCTGAACGAAACTCTTGTCGATCTTGATCTTGTCCAGCGGCAGGCTTTTCAGATAACTGAGGGACGAATAGCCGGTGCCGAAGTCGTCGATCGCAATCAGCGCACCGGAGCGGCGCAGGCTGAGCAGATGCTGGGCGGCGGTGGTGATGTCTTCCATCAGGCCGGTTTCGGTGACTTCCAGTTCCAGACTACGCGGCGGCAAGCGGTACATTTGCAGCAGGTTGTTGACCACCCGTGGCAGCTCGGCGTGGTGCAGTTGCACGGTGGACAGATTGACCGCCATGCGCAGATCGACAAAACCCTGATCGTGCCACTCGCGCAACTGCTTGCAGGCCTGATCGAGCACCCACTCGCCGATGGCGATGATCGTGCCGTTCTGTTCGGCCAGCGGGATGAACAGGTCCGGCGGCACCAGACCGTGTTCCGGATGTTGCCAGCGAATCAGCGCTTCGACGCCGACCACGCGGTGATCGCGATAACTGATCTGCGGTTGGTAGACGAGGTAGAACTGGTCGCGGATCAGCGCATCGCGCAAATCTTTTTCCAGCTCGCGACGACGGCGCATCTCGCTGTCGACGCTGGCGATGTAGAACTGATAGCGATTGCGCGAGCGGGTCTTGGCCAGGGTCATGGTCTGTTCGGCTTTCTGCAACAGCTTCTCGGTGCTGTCGCCGTCCTCCGGAAACAGGGTGATGCCGATAGTCGCGCGCAGGCGGATCTCCTGATCGTCGAGGGCGAAGGGCGCCTCAAGGTCATCGAGAATGCTCTGCGCCAGTTCTGCAGCTTCATAAGGCTGTTCAATGTCGGCCTGCACCAGCGCGAACTGATCGCCGCCCAGACGAGCGAGGGCGCCAAGACGACCACTGTGGGCACGTAAACGATCGGCCAGGGCCAGCAGCAATTGGTCGCCGGTCTGGTAGCTGAATTGCTCGTTGATGCCCTTGAAGTCATCCAGACCGACGCACAACACGGCGACGCGGCGCTGCAATTTGCCGGCATCGACGAGAATCTTGTCCAGTTGCTGCTGCAATTGCTGGCGGTTCGGCAGACCGGTGAGGAAGTCGTACTGGGCCATGCGCAGCAGGCTGTTTTCCGCTTCGTGGCGCAGGTGGGTGTTGCGTTCGATGGACTCGAGCAACTGGTTGGCGGTGTTGATCCACAGGCCCAGCTCGTTTTTTTCGTGGCCCTTGATCTGCGGAATCTTGTGCTCGCTGGGACGATCGGGGTTGATCTCGGTGAGGTGCTCAATGATTCGCGACAGCGGTTTGGTCAGCAGCCAGTGATAGACCAGGTACAGCACCAGGCCCAACGCCAGTGCGCGCAGCACGCCGGAAATGAAAATGATCACCGAGCTGACGATGAAACCTTCGCCATAAGTGGCGGTGTCGAGTGTGATGCTCAGGTCGCCGTAGTATTCGCTGTAAGGGCCACGGCCGACCAGCTGCGTGGTGAAGGTGCGTTCCTGGCCGAGAATCAGGTCGGTCAGCCAACGGCTGTTGGAATGCTGCAGCTCGCGGGATTTCTGCGCCAGCATGGCTTCGTTGGGATGGCCGATCGAGGCCTGACGCACGGCGTCGTCCTGAAACAGCCCTTCGAT
Organism: Pseudomonas sp. Sample_14; assembly: GCF_004307515.1. Taxonomy (NCBI): domain Bacteria; kingdom Pseudomonadati; phylum Pseudomonadota; class Gammaproteobacteria; order Pseudomonadales; family Pseudomonadaceae; genus Pseudomonas; species Pseudomonas sp. Sample_14. The sequence goes on from NZ_RCOC01000069.1 coordinate 2,011, forward strand.
CACCTGCATGCCCATTTCCCGATCCAGGCTGTACACGGCCTGGGTCGATGGATCGCGGAACATGTCGAGGATGCGCTCGGCGTCGCCGGCAACCGCCTGACGGGTCTTGTAGGCATCGAAGACAATCTGCGCGCAGCTCAAGACTACGCCTACGATCAATGCCGACAGGAGCACGACCCGGAGCAACTTCACCGACAAGCTGTTCTTGAGTTCCAGCTTCAAAGGGTTATTCCTTGTTCCGTGCGGGTAGCGTCAAGTTGCCATGAGTATTGGCAATCCCGGGTTGGCAGTCAAAGGGACAATCAGGCACGGGAAAAGTCGCCGTGATCCTGGCCGCAATGTCGTCATTTGAGTAATAGCTCTGAATCAACTGTGTCGGTTGCAATTGCCTTCAACTTGAGCACTGGGCCAAAGATTTTTTCCTTTCTGTGATGGTAGACGGCTGGGGGCTGGCGGCAAACGGCGTGAAGCTGCTTTTACCGTGCGAGAAACGCCATGCGCCGGGCATAAAAAAACCCGGCCGAACAGACTGTGTGAAAACCTAGCAATCTGCGCAGCGCTCAAAGAAAATGCTCCGTA
>NZ_RCOC01000089.1:0-906 GCF_004307515.1 Pseudomonas sp. Sample_14
GCAGCCCCAAAACCTGCCACCACAGTTTCTACAGGCACACCGCATGTGAGCAAATTGCGCCTGCTGCGCAGCCGAGCGGGGATAAATCCCCTCACCACAAAGATACTGTTCACATCCCGGGATGTTGTCTGTGTTGAGGAAAGGATTCCTGTGGCTAGCAGATTTATCAGTCTTGCAGGGATTCCCTGTGGCGAGGGGATTCATCCCCGCTGGGCTGCAAAGCAGCCCCAAAACCTGCCTCCACAGTTTCTACAGGCACACCGCATGTCAGCAAGTCGCGACTGCTGCGCAGCCGAGCGGGGACTCCCTGTGGCGAGGGGATTCATCCCCGTTGGGCCGTGAAGCAGCCCCAAAACCTGCCAACACGGTTTCTACAGGCACACCGCGTGTGAGCAAATGGCGACTGCTGCGCAGCCGAGCGGGGATAAATCCCCTCACCACAAAGATACTGTTCACATCCCGGGATGTTGTCTGTGTTGAGGAAAGGATTCCTGTGGCTAGCAGATTTATCAGTCTTGCAGGGATTCCCTGTGGCGAGGGGATTCATCCCCGCTGGGCTGCAAAGCAGCCCCAAAACCTGCCACCACAGTTTCTACAGGCACACCGCGTGTAAGAAAGTTGCGCCTGCTGCGCAGCCGAGCGGGGATAAATCCCCTCGCCACAAGGATGCTGTTCACATCCCCATGATGTGTCTGTGCGAGCAATGGACTCCCTGTGGCTAGCAGATTTATCAGTCGTGCAGGGATTCCCTGTGGTGAGGGGATTTATCCCCGCTGGGCTGCGAAACAGCCCCAAAACCTGCCGGCACTGTTTCTACATGCCCACCGCGTGTCAGCAAGTTGCGACTGCTTCGCAGCCGAGCGGGGACTCCCTGTGGCGAGGGGATTCATCCCCGCTGGGCTGCGA
>NZ_RCOC01000092.1:0-157599 GCF_004307515.1 Pseudomonas sp. Sample_14
ACCCCAGCCCTCTCCCCCAAGGGGGCGAGGGGGAAAGGGAGCCGATCTTCATGCTGTTCAAGACCTGAGTTCGGCTCGGAATTTCAGGTCGGCGAACCTCGCACAAACACCTCGGTCAGTCCCCTCTCCCCCCGGGAGAGGGCTAGGGTGAGGGGCTCTTTTCAGCCTCACACCAGATGCAACGCCGTAAGCAGCATGTCGATCACCTTGATCCCCACGAACGGCACGACAATCCCGCCGACGCCATAGATCAGCAGATTGCGCCGCAGCAACGCCGCCGCACTCGCCGCCTGCACCCGCACGCCGCGCAATGCCAGTGGAATCAGCACAACGATGATCAGCGCGTTGAAGACGATGGCCGAGAGTATCGCGCTCTGCGGACTGCTCAGATGCATGATGTTCAGCACGCCCAGCTGCGGGTAAATCGAGGCGAACAGCGCCGGCAGAATCGCGAAGTATTTGGCGATGTCGTTGGCGATGGAAAAGGTCGTCAGTGCGCCACGGGTCACCAGCAATTCCTTGCCGATCTGCACCACGTCGAGCAGCTTGGTCGGGTCGCTGTCGAGGTCGACCATGTTCGCCGCTTCGCGTGCCGCTTGCGTGCCATCATTCATCGCCATGCCGACGTCGGCCTGAGCCAGCGCCGGGGCGTCGTTGGCGCCGTCGCCGCACATGGCGACCAGGCGACCGTCGTTCTGCTCGTGACGAATCCGCGCGAGTTTTTTCTCCGGCGTGGCTTCGGCAAGCACATCATCGACGCCGGCTTCAGCCGCAATGGCCGCAGCGGTCAGCGGATTGTCGCCGGTGACCATCACCGTGCGAATTCCCAGTTTGCGCAACTCGGCGAAGCGCTCGCGAATGCCTGGTTTGACCACGTCCTTGAGATGGATCGCGCCAAGCAGCTTGCCGTCAGCGCAGACCAGCAACGGCGTGCCGCCACTTTGGGCAATCTTGTCGATTTCCCGCGCCAGCGCCGGGGCCAGATCGGTGCGCTGCTGACCGAGAAACGCCAGCAGCGAATCCACCGCGCCTTTGCGATACACGCGGCCCTGATAATCGACGCCGGACAAACGGGTTTCCGCGCTGAACGGCACGGCGGTCAGGGTTTCCGGGGCCGGCTCCGGTTGTGGATGCAGGCCACGAAGGAACTCGACGATCGACTTGCCTTCAGCGGTTTCGTCGGCCAGCGAGGCGAACAACGCGCCTTCGGCCAGCTCACGGCCGGTCACACCCGGCGCGGCATACACCGCGCTGCAACGACGGTTGCCGAAGGTGATGGTGCCGGTCTTGTCGAGCAACAGCACGTGCACGTCACCCGCCGCTTCCACCGCGCGGCCGGACTTGGCGATCACATTCAGGCGCACCAGACGATCCATCCCGGCGATACCGATGGCCGACAGCAGACCGCCGATGGTGGTCGGAATCAGCGTGACCAATAACGCCACGAGGAACACCAGCGGCAGGCTGCCGTTGGCGAAATGCGCGAACGGTTGCAGGGTGACGACCACCAGCAGAAAGATCAGGGTCAGGCCGATCAGCAGAATATCCAGCGCGACTTCGTTCGGGGTCTTCTGACGCTTGGCGCCTTCGACCAAGGCGATCATGCGGTCGAGGGTCGATTCACCAGGGTTGGTGGTGATCTTCACCAGCAGCCAGTCGGACACCAGCCGCGTGTTGCCGGTGACGGCCGAGCGGTCGCCGCCGGACTCGCGGATCACCGGCGCCGATTCGCCAGTGATCGCCGCTTCGTTGACCGCCGCGATGCCTTCGATGACTTCGCCGTCACCGGGGATCATTTCCCCGGCTTCGACTCGCACCACGTCGCCCTTGCGCAGATTGGCAGCCGGCACGATCTTGAAGCTGCCATCGGCTTGGCGGCAACGGGCGCTGAGGCCTTCGCTGCCGGCCTTGAGGCTGTCGGCGCGGGCCTTGCCACGACCTTCGGCCAAGGCCTCGGCGAAGTTGGCGAACAGCACGGTGAACCACAGCCACAGAGCGATTTGTGCGGCGACGAAGGTCGGCACATCAGCGTCCGGAAGGAAGCACAGCACGGTGGTGAAAATCGCCGTCAGTTCGACCACCAGCATCACTGGCGAACGCGCCAATTGCCGAGGGTCGAGCTTGACGAAGGCTTGCACCAGCGCCGGACGCCACAGGGCCGAGATCGCGGTTTTGGCTTGTTCCGGCGCTTTGACGGCGGCGGGTTTGATTGCAGGCATATTCATGATGGATTCCTTAGAAGCCCATACTTAAATGTTCGGCGACAGGACCGAGCGCCAGCGTCGGCAGGAACGTCAGGCCGCCCACCAGCAAAATGGTCACGGTCAACAGGGTCACGAACAGCGGGCCGTGAGTCGGAAAGCTGTTCTGGCCAACCGGTGCGCTTTTCTTCATCGCCAGGCTACCGGCCAGTGCCAGCACAGGCAGGATGTAGCCGAAACGGCCGATCAACATGCCCAGGCCGAGCATCAGGTTGTGAAACGGCGTGTTCGCGCCCAGGCCACCGAATGCCGAACCGTTGTTGGCGCTGGCCGAGGTGTAGGCGTAGAGCAACTGACTGAAACCGTGCGCGCCGGGGTTGCTGATGGTTGCCGCAGCGCTGGGAACCGTGGCGGCAATGGCGCCGAGCACCAGCACGCCGACGGGCATCACCAGCAGCGTCACCACCAGCAATTGCACCTCACGCGCTTGAAGCTTCTTGCCGAGATATTCCGGCGTCCGACCGATCATCAGACCGGCGAGGAACACCGCGATCAGCACGTTGAGCAACATGCCGTAGAGCCCGGCGCCGACACCGCCGAAGATCACTTCGCCGACCATCATGTTGACCAGCGCGACCATGCCGCTCAGCGGGTTGAGGCTGTCGTGCATGCCGTTGACCGAACCGTTCGAGGCCGCCGTGGTAGTCACCGACCACAGCACCGTCGCGGTAGTGCCGAAGCGCGCTTCCTTGCCTTCCAGCGGCGCAGTTTGCTCGACAGCGGCGTTGTTCAGGGTCGGATTCGGCTGATACTCGGCCCACAACGAGGTCGCGCCGCCGATCAGGAACAGCGCCAGCATGCAGGCGATGATCGCGCGGCTCTGGCGCAGGTCCTTGACGTAATGGCCGAAGGTGAACACCAGCGCCACCGGGATCAGGATGATCGAAGCGACTTCGAACAGGTTGCTCCAGGCCGTCGGGTTCTCGAACGGATGCGCCGAGTTGACGCCGAAGAAGCCACCGCCGTTGGTGCCCAGTTGCTTGATCGCAATCTGGCTGGCGGCCGGGCCGAGCGGGATCACCTGATCGACGCCTTGCAGGGTCACGGCATTTACATACTGGGCGAAGGTTTGCGGCACGCCCTGCCAGACCAGGTACAGCGCCAGCAGCAGGCACAGCGGCAGCAGGCCATAGAGGGTGGCGCGGGTCATGTCGACCCAGAAGTTGCCGAGGGTCTGCGCCGACTTACGGCCGATGCCACGGCACAGCGCGACCAGCACGGCGAGGCCGGTGGCGGCGCTGACGAAGTTCTGCACGGTGAGACCGACCATCTGGCTCAGGTAGCTGAGGGTCGCTTCGCCACTGTAAGACTGCCAGTTGGTGTTGGTCATGAAACTGACCGCGGTGTTGAACGCCTGGGTCCATTCCTGGCCGGGCAGGTTTTGCGGATTCAGCGGCAGGTGATCCTGAAACAGCAGAATCGCAAACAGCAGCAGAAAACCGGCAAGGTTGAACGCCAGCAGCGCCAGCGTGTACTTCTGCCAGCTCTGCTCCGCCTGCGCATCGACCCCGGCAAGGCGATAGCAACCACGCTCGACCGGGCCGAGAATCGGCGTCAGCCAGGTGCGCTGGCCCTCCATCACCTTGTAATAGAAGCGCCCAAGGAACGGCGCCGGCAGCAGAACCAGCGCAAAAAACCCGAGGATCAGCCAATAGTCATAACTGTGCATAGCCGCTCCTAGTTCCGGTCCGCGCGCAACAGCGCAACCAACAGATAAATGAACAGCCCCACCGCCAACAGCAGTGACACCCCGTCCAGAACGCTCATGGAAGATCTCCGTGTAACGGCGTATTGCCGTGTGTGCAGCGATTGTCGGGAAGGAGGCTGTAAAGGAACGAGAGCGAGGCGCGGCGTGGGTCATAAAGAAAGCGTAAAGAGTGGGTTTATGCCGGCGTTACAGCAGGTTTTTGCAGCGTCAGGTCGGGCCTCATCGCGGGCAAGCCCGACTCCCACAGGTTATGCGGTGGAATCAAATTGAGTGGACGACGCAGAAACCTGTGGGAGCGAGCCTGCTCGCGAAGGCGGCATAACAGACTCCGCTGCTCCTAACTGGCGCAAAAAAAACGCTCATCCAGCTGCGAACATCCCCGCTGCGACAGCTTTGGACTCATTACGACTTGTTTCAGCGTAATGGCACGCCCACTGCACACGCCCTCCCTCGAGCTTTCCAACCATTGCGGGAGCAAGCGCATGAACACACAACTCAAACCCACGCTGGGCACGGTGCACCTGTGGGGCATTGCCGTGGGACTGGTGATTTCCGGGGAATATTTCGGCTGGAGTTACGGCTGGGGCGTGGCCGGTACGCTGGGTTTTCTGGTGACTTCATTCATGGTCGCGACCATGTACACCTGCTTCATCTTCAGCTTCACCGAACTGACCACCGCGATTCCCCATGCCGGCGGGCCGTTCGCCTACAGCCGCCGCGCGTTTGGCGAAAAAGGCGGATTGATCGCCGGACTGGCCACACTGATCGAATTCGTCTTCGCCCCGCCAGCGATTGCTTTGGCGATAGGCGCTTACTTGAATGTGCAATTTCCGGCACTGGACCCGAAACACGCGGCGGTCGGCGCGTACATCGTGTTCATGGGCCTGAACATTCTCGGGGTGAAACTGGCCGCGACGTTCGAGCTGATCGTCTGCGTGCTGGCGGTGGCTGAGTTGCTGGTGTTCATGGGCGTGGTCGCGCCGGCGTTCAGCTTCAGCAACTTCGCACTGAATGGCTGGGCCGGTTCCGACGTCTTCGGCGCGCCGGCGATTGCCGGGATGTTCGCAGCGATTCCATTTGCGATCTGGTTCTTTCTCGCCATCGAAGGCGCCGCCATGGCTGCCGAAGAAGCCAAGGACCCGAAACGCACGATCCCAAAAGCCTACATCAGCGGCATCCTGACCCTGGTGCTGTTGGCCATGGGCGTGATGTTCTTCGCGGGGGGCGTCGGCGACTGGCGCACCTTGTCCAACATCAACGACCCACTGCCGCAAGCGATGAAAACCGTGGTCGGTGACAACTCCGGCTGGCTGCACATGCTGGTGTGGATCGGCCTGTTCGGCCTGGTCGCCAGTTTCCACGGCATCATCCTCGGCTACTCACGCCAATTCTTCGCCCTCGCCCGCGCCGGTTACCTGCCCGCCTCATTGGCAAAACTGTCACGCTTCCAGACCCCGCACCGCGCAATCATCGCTGGCGGCCTGATCGGCATCGCGGCGATCTACAGCGACGGCCTGATCAACCTCGGCGGCATGACGCTGACGGCGGCGATGATCACCATGGCGGTGTTCGGCGCGATCGTGATGTACATCATGAGCATGCTCAGCCTGTTCAAACTGCGTAAATCGGAACCGAATCTGGAACGTACTTTCCGCGCGCCGTGCTATCCGCTGGTTCCGCTGATCGCGCTGGTGCTGGCGGTGGTTTGCCTGGTGGCGATGGCGTGGTTCAACACGTTGATCGGGCTGATTTTCCTCGGCTTCATGGCGGTGGGGTTCTGCTACTTCATGCTGACCGGGCAACTGCGCGCCGATGCGCCGGCGGATGCGATGTTGACCGGTCTGTAACACGGTTCGGGTGTGCCGGGCATAAGCGGCCTAGAATGGAACCACCGCGAAGTCGTTTCGCTCAAAGGTGGTATGCAGCATCGCACGGCGAAGTCCTCGCCCTTCGAGCTGCCATTAAGGAGAGCCGTTATGCCCTGGTATGCCTGGTTGATTCTGGTCGTTGCGATCGGCTCGATTGTTGGCGGATTGATGATGTTGCGCGACACCGCCAACAAGGTCGAACTGACCGATGAAGAACGCAAGCGCGTCGCACAGCGCAATGCCGAAGCGGATGCCAAGGATGCACAAGACCGCTGATACCAACCCCGCCGCAATGGCGGGGTTTGTTTTTTCAGCACGCTCGGACTTACCCACAGGCTGTTTAGATTTTAGAAGTACAGTCACCATTTAATCTTCCGTGGTTAAGATGGCAGCATCGTCGCGGAGAGCTCCACATGCGTTACTCGCCAGATCACAAAGCCCAGACCCATCAACGCATCATCAAGGAAGCTTCCGCGCGATTTCGCAAGGACGGTATCGGCGGCACCGGCCTGCAGCCTTTGATGAAAGCCCTGGGCTTGACCCATGGCGGTTTCTACTCGCACTTCAAATCAAAGGAAGAACTGGTCGAAAAAGCCCTGCAAGAGGCCGGCGAGCAAGTCGCGGGCCTGTGCGAAGAAATCTTAGCGCAGGAAAACCCGCTGCAAGTCTTTATCGACACCTACCTGTCAGAGTGGCATCAGACCTCGCCCCACGAAGGCTGCCCGCTGCTGACCATTTCCTCGGAACTGGGCCTGCGCGGCCAACCAAGCCCCACCAGTGACGAAGTCCTCAATGCTCGCCTCGGACAAATTCAGGGCGCGCTCGAAGGCGAGCACGTCGCCGATCGCAGCATTGTCATCATGGCGACCCTGGCCGGTGCACTGCTGCTGTCACGCAGCGTCGCGGATGCTGACTTCGCCCAGCGCATCCTCGACGTCACCCGCGAACGTCTAAAGCAATCGAGCGATTAACCCTCCCAGCGCTTGAACAACACGCTCGCATTGACCCCGCCAAAACCGAAGCCGTTGGACAATGCATATTCGATTGCCATTGATCGCGCTTCGCCATGGACAATGTCAACACCTACGCTGGCCGGGTCCGGGTTTTCGAAGTTAAGCGTTGGCGGCACCACCTGATCCCGAATGGCCAGGAGCGTGAAAATCGCCTCCAGCCCGCCGGCCGCGCCGAGCAAATGACCGGTGGCGGATTTGGTCGACGTTACGGCGATTTTGTTCTGCGTGCCAAACAACGCCTTGATTGCCGCCAGCTCGCCCAGGTCACCGACCGGCGTCGACGTCGCATGAGCGTTGAGATGCTGCACCTGCTCCGGCTTCACACCGCCCTGAGCCAGTGCCAATTGCATCGCCCGGCGTGCGCCGCTGCCGTCTTCTGGCCCGGCGGTCAGGTGATAGGCATCGGCGGTGGTGCCGTAACCGACCAGTTCAGCCAACGGCGTCGCGCCGCGTGCGAGCGCATGCTCCAGCGACTCGATGACCAATAGACCGGCGCCCTCGCCCATCACGAAACCATCGCGCCCACTGTCGAAGGGACGCGAAGCTTTTTCCGGGGTGTCGTTGTAGCCGCTGGACAGCGCCCGCGCCGCCGCGAAACCGGCGAGACTGACGCGATCGATCGAAGCTTCAGCACCGCCACATACTGCGATGTCCGCCTCCCCTGCACGAATCAACCGCGCCGCATCACCGATCGCCTGAACCCCGGCGGCACAGGCGGTAACCGGTGCGCCCAACGGCCCTTTGAGGCCGTGCTGGATCGACACATGACCCGCCGCGAGATTGACCAGAAACGATGGAATGGTGAACGGCGACAAACGCCGAGGGCCACGGCTGTCGGTGGTACGCACCGCATCGGCAATGGCACCGAAACCGCCGACTCCCGAGCCGATGATCGTCGCAGTGCGCTCTTGGCTTTCAGCGTCCGCTGGATGCCAACCGGCCTGCTCCAGCGCCTGCCGCGCCGCTTCCATGGCGAACATGATGAAGCGATCCATCTTCTTCTGTTCCTTGGGCGGCGTCGCACGATCCGGATCAAACCCGGCCTCGGCATCCTCCTCCACCGTCGGCACACTCCCGCCGACCCGCGTCGGCAGATCAGCCACAACCGCATCGGGCAAATTGCGCAATCCGGAATGACCGGCCAGCAAACGCTGCCAGACAATTTCAACATCACTGCCCAAGGGTGAAACCAGGCCCATGCCCGTGACGACGACTCGACGTTGGTTCATACCGTGGTTACCCCTTATCAATTCAAAATTCGACGTGCACCGGTGTGCTGCGATTCGACTGCTGAATCAGTCCCGGGCGAAATTATTATAGGCATAATCACAGCGCAATATGATACCCGTAATTTTCAGCGTTCAGGCATCCACCCGATCAGCACCCAATAAAAAGGCCGGTCAAAGACCGGCCTCTCGGCGTTGAACTGTCAGCTTAGTTCACTTCCAGCTTTTCACGATTGCGATCCAGAATCGCCTTGCCAATCCCCTTCACTTCCAGCAACTCATCCACCGACGCGAACGGCCCATTAGTATCGCGATACGCAACAATCGCCTGCGCCTTCGCCTCCCCCACACCCGCCAACTCCTTTTGCAACGTCGCCGCATCAGCGCCGTTGAGATCGACCTTCGCGCTTGCCGAGGGCGCAGCCGCATCCATCAGCAAAGGCGCCTTTGTTGTCTCGGTGGGCGCTACAGGGGCAGCAATCGCAGCAATCGAGGCGCTGGTGAGGAAAGCAAAAATCAGCGAGTAGAAATAACCGGTACGCATAAGTGACGCTCCATCATCGTTTTAGAAAGCAGCTTTTCCCAAGCTGCTCTCCAAACGTAGGTCATGATGGAGGGAAGTCAAAAATGCGAGCGTTACAGGATGTGAAACAATCACGGCTCGAGACGACGTTGCTGGTAGATCCAGTCAACGATCTCGCCGTCGGGGGTGTAGCCGGAGACGGTTTCGCGCAGGAGCTGGCGGACGCGGATGTAGTCGTCGGCCTCGACGGCTTTGAGCAGTTCGTTCAATCGGGTTTTCAGAACGTCCCAAGAAAGGTGATCCTCATTGGCGCACATGATCATCGGATGCGATGTCGCTGCGACGTTATCCCCGATGAGCAATTCCTCGTAGAGTTTTTCGCCCGGGCGCAAACCGGTGAACTCGATGGAGATGTCGCCCTGAGGATTGCGCTCCGATCGGATGCTCAGTCCGGACAGGTGAATCATTTTCTCCGCAAGTTCGACGATTTTTACCGGCTCACCCATATCCAAAACGAAGACATCCCCGCCCTGCCCCATAGAACCGGCCTGTATTACCAACTGAGCGGCCTCGGGAATGGTCATGAAGTAACGAGTGATTTTGGGGTGGGTGACTGTCAGTGGCCCGCCGGATTTGATCTGGCTGTGGAATAGCGGAATGACTGAGCCCGAAGAGCCTAGTACGTTGCCGAATCTGACCATGGTAAAGCGGGTCTTGTTGACGCGCGAGACGTTTGCCCTGTCGCCAAACAAAACCGGTGCAATTTCACGGCTAAGCGCCTGCAGCGTCAGTTCGGCAAGACGTTTGGTACTGCCCATGACATTGGTCGGGCGCACAGCCTTGTCAGTGGATATCAGAACGAAGTTTGAGACACCCGCCTGCACGGCGGCCTGAGCCGTGTTAAGCGTCCCGATAACATTGTTCAATACGCCTTCCGCAATGTTGTGCTCGACCATCGGCACATGCTTGTAGGCTGCGGCGTGATAGACCGTGTCAACTTTCCAAGTCTTCATCACATCCAGCAGTTTGTCCTGATGACGTATGGATCCCAGTATCGGCAGCAAACGGACAGAAACAGACTCCCGTGAGCTGCGCTGCTCCAGTTCCGAAAGAATGTTGTATAAATTGAATTCACTGTGTTCAAACAGCAGAAGTGTTGTTGGTGCCAGAGCAAAGATCTGTCGGCACAGTTCCGAACCAATCGATCCCCCGGCCCCCGTGACCATTACCGTCTTCGCTTTGATACAACGCTCCAGCAAATCAGGTTGGGCCGGGACAGCATCACGACCCAGCAAGTCCGCAATGTCCACTTCCTGAATGTCTTCGACCTTTACCCGGCCACTCGCCAGATCGGAAAAATTTGGCACGCTGCGAATGTGCAACGGAAAACCTTCCAGCAGGTTGAGTATTTCTCTACGACGCGCGCGCGTTGAAGATGGCAGCGCAAGCAGTATTTCCTGAGCTCCCGTTACGTCGATCATCTGCTGAATATGCTTGGGTTTATAAACCTGAAGGCCCGAAATAGAGCGATCCGAGATACCCGGATCGTCGTCGATAAAAGCCACCGGTCGCATGGCTCGCCCCATTCGCAGTGCTGCGACCAGTTGATTTCCCGCGACACCGGCCCCGTAGATTGCAACCTTCGTCAGTCCATCGTCGCGACTGGCAAAAGGAACGTGCTGGGCGGCAGTAAACCAGTCCCCCATGAAGTATTGCCGCATAACCAGCCGTAGCCCCCCAATGATAACGAGGCTCAGCCACCAGTAGTTGAATATGATCGATCGTGGCACCACTGCTTCGTGATTGCTGTACCAATAGACAACGACAGCCAGAATAAGCGACGAAAGGCTGACGGCCTTGATAATGGCAATGAGGGCATCATTACCGAAATAGCGCATGACGGCACGGTACATGCCAAAACGTATGAACAAGGGAACTGCGACTATTGGAGCACAGGCAAAGAGCCAGAAATGAACCCTCAAGGGATTGTACATATCATCCAGGCCCAGACGCACGATAAACGCCAGCCACAGGGCGGCCCAGACCAGCACGATGTCTGTAGCGACCTGAATCAACCTTTTTCGACGCCGAGGGAGGCCTACCAAGTACGCTCTGATTTTATCCATAAACTCTTCAAACACCTAAGTCGCTCCTCTCTGCCGCCCCCTCACCTGAAGCCTCAAAGGCGTGTCGCAACCACTCTAAACCTAATGACAGAGTGGTTGCTGCTTAGTTCTATACCGCTGAATCTTCCTTATTTCCAGCGCGAAATTTTATTGCCAGGAAAATAAGTGGCATATAAGCAAAAATGACCCCAAAAACTCCGTCCAGACCAAAACGCGTCACGCATAAGGCTATTGGCAATAGCCAGAAAAGATTGATCATGCCGACAGCGATCGTTACGGGTAAATGCCTGCCGTAGCGACGGGAGGCGAATTGGTAGGCATGACTGCGATGTGCTTCATGGACTTTCTCCCCTCTAAACAAACGGCAAAACAGCGTAAATGTTGCATCGACGATGAATACCCCAAGCAAAATCAACCAGGCCCATAGCATGGGTGCACTCACCCACGCCGCCTGCAGCGACAGCCCCCCCAACACGATGCCGAGAAACCCACTTCCGGCGTCGCCCATGAAAATCTTTGCGGGTGGGAAGTTCCAATAAAGGAAACCTGCCACAGAAGCGGCGAGCAACAGCGGTCCCCCGATGAGGCTATCCAGACCTGCCAACCAGTAAAGCAAACAGGCTCCCAAGCAGGCACATATCGCTTCTACGCTGGCGATGCCATCGATTCCGTCCATGAAGTTGTAGAGATTGAGTAGCCACACCAGATACAAAGCTGCCAGCACATGACCTGCCCAGCCCATGTCGACATAGACGCCAAACAGCACGATTGGAGGAAACCCTCCCATCCAGCCCAGCAACCAGACCGCCGCTGTAAAATGTCCCAACAAACGCCAGCGGGCGGCGATATGTCCGTGGTCGTCCATGAATCCGATAACCGCGATGGCTGTAGCTGCAACAGTCATACCAAGGAAGTTGGCTAATGAAATCTCGTCAACATATAACAAAAGACCCGACGCAAAAAGAAAAGCTACGACAATGGCAACCCCACCACCTCGGGGAGTAGGTGTCGAGTGAGAACTACGAGCATTGGGGACATCCATCAAGCTACGGGACAAAGCATAGTTACGCAGCCGTGAAGTCAGTAAAAAAGAAATGCCAGCAACTATCGGAATACACCAAACGTAATTCATGATTTTCGAGAGTCCAGAAAATGCTTCGTCGTGAGACTCAAACCCCGGTCAAGACTCACGGGAGGAATCCAACCCAACAATTGTCGATTCTTGCTGATATCGACCTGCAAAGAGCCGAAAAGACGTTGAGCCAAGGCCCGCTTGCCAAGAATAGTTGCCACTCTGCTCAACACCCAAACAGGTACGGGCAACAGGCGTGCCGGTCTTCCCAGGCACTCGGCAATCTTGCGCATTAATTCAGAAGTTGAAACATCGTCACCATCACTCGCCAAAAATGTTTGGTTGGCCGCTGCAGGATGCTTAAGGCAGGTCACTATGAAATCTACAAGATTATCCAGGTAAATCAGACTACGACGATTTCGAACAGCACCAAAAGGCAACGGAATAGCTCTATCAAGCCAGCGCATCATGCTTAGAAAGTTGGCTTTTACTCCGGGGCCGTAGACAAGGGCGGGCCGTATAATCACGACTTCCATTCCGGTATCCGTTGCAAGAGCTTTTAAACCTTGCTCCGCTTCAAATTTCGAGATGCCATAGGGATCCTTGGGGGCAGGGACATCATCGGCAGTGTAAGGCTTGCCCATCAACGTCGTCTCTCCATTGACCTTGATGGAGCTGATGAAAATGAAGCGTTTGACTCCCCGATGAGCGGCTTGTCGAGCGAGATTCAACGTGCCCTCGACATTCACTGTGCGAAACGCAGCAAGGGCATCAGCAGCCTGGTCATGCAGCTTATGTACCCTTGCGGCAGCATGCACCACAACGTCCACGTTATCGAGTGATTCCCAGTTGGTTTGACCATCTATACCAGAAATTTTTACGGTTTTAATCCCCTCAGGCAGTTCCCTGTCAAGCGTTCGGAGAGGCACAATGAGATCACATGCCCCCATCAATGCAAGACGCTGAACAACAGCTTTCCCTAAAAAGCCGGAACCACCAGTAACCAGAATAGACTTGGGGATCATTTGGAACTCGAAGATGTGTAAATGAGAAATAACGAAAGTGGTGACTACCCTACATTCAAGGCTCTAAAGACCCGTCGTGTTTAGAGCCTCTTTCGACTCACTTCAACAACGAACGATACACTTGCGTATAAGAGTCAACCATTCGCTCTGCTGTAAATACCTGCTCGAAACGCAATGCTGCCCTGTGCCCCATCGCACTACTCTCTTCAGGATTTTCCCATAGCGTAATCATCGCCTGCGCCAGCGCATCAGAATTACAGGGCGGGACGACCAACCCTGTCTCACCAGCAATATTTATATAAGTTGTGCCCGTACCAATCTCGCAGGAGATAAGAGGCTTACTGAACATCGCTCCTTCAAGAAGTGAAATCCCAAACGCTTCAGACCTAAGATGAGAGGGAAAAACCAAACCATAACACAACATTAATAACGCAGTTTTATCAGCGTCGGGCAAACCGCCCAGAAAGTAAATATTGGAAAGACCTAATCTGACGGCCTTGGCCTTCAACTCGGCATCCATAGGCCCCTGCCCCAAAATAGCGATTGGAAATCGAGCCGTACGAGCCGCTTCAAGCAAATAATCCAATCCTTTGTAGTAGCGTAACGCGCCTATGAAAAGAAAAAAGCGCGAGCCGAGTTGCTCCTTCCAATAACTCAACCTTTCCGATGAAACAGGCGGGTAAGTATTCCTATCCAAGCCGATCGGAATGACAGTTACTTTATCCTTGAATTTTTGGAGCGTCGAACTACTTTCTATATACTTTGGAGATGACGCAATGATACGGTTTACGCTTCCCAAAAAATTGTTCATCAAAGGCTGATACAACTTCAACAACATCTTTTGCTTAACGATATCTGAATGATAACTAACGACCGTTGGCTTACGTACGCGTGAGGCAAAATGTACAACATCCATGAATGGCCATGGAAAATGATAATTTATAATATCAGCCTCCTTGGCCAAGTCCGTAAAATCCTTGAAGGCTGACAACGAAAAGCCGGTGGATGCTAAGTGCAGATCCAGCTTTGACGTGTGAGCGAAGTGCTCACCAACTTTTACGTTACGTGCAGCCCCTTGGGCACTCAAAGACAGTACTTGCGCAGTAACCCCGTGTTCTCGTCCTCCTTCCGCAAGTTGAAAGATGACCTGTTCAATCCCTCCCATCGTTTGCGGATAATAGGTTTTAAAGAAATGGAGAACCTTCAATTTTCTATTTTCCCTATCATTTTTTTTGCCGGCACTCCTACATAAACTCCCGGCGTCTCCAAGTCACGATGCGCGCAAGCTCCTGCGCCTAACGTCACGTCATCACAAATTTTGATGCCGTCAATAACAGTCGCGCCAGCGCCAATAAAGCAAAAACGCCCTATACAGGTTCTTCCTGCTACAGCCGCTTTTATAGAAACATGAGTGAAATCATCCACGACGCACTCATGCTCTACAATGGCTCCGGTATTTACAATGCACCCGATTCCCACAGAGGCCATAGGGCCGACATGAGCGTGATGTGCTACAAAGGTTCCAAGACCAACTTTCGCGCCGACACCTATCGTAGCTGTAGGCGAAATGAGCGTAGCCAAAGGCCAGCCACGACCTTTTGCCCATTCGTACTGTGCTTGCCGGCTAAGACCATCGCCTGAAGCTGGCATGACAAACCACCCTTCTGGCAGATCTTCGTCCCACCTCCGTAGTACAGCAAACTCACCAAAAGTTTCATTTGGGCGAGCATTGCTGTCTATGAAGCGAAGTTGTCTTATACCTGACACCAATGCGACATCAGCCACTGCGCGAGCATGGCCACCAAAGCCAAGGATGAGTAAACCAGATAGAGTAGTCATGGGCCTCATTCCTATCAAGAAACTTCCGGTCTCGAAATTTTGTCTAACACATCGATATGTTCGTTTACAACGTCTGTCCAATTACGTTTGGACAGCGCTTCATAAACTCCTTTTTGAACATCGAGCAACTCATCACGATTCAGAATACCCCACTGAATGCGGTCAGCGATATCCTTCCAATCATAGGGATTGAAAAAGGTCAATTTTTGTAGATCAGAGTCTACCAACACTTCTTCCGTAACAGGGATACGAGCCATGACCACGGGCGTGGCGACAGACAGCGCCTCACTGAAAGTAAATGGGCATCCTCCTTCGCTCAAGCTCGGATTAACAGCCAGATCTGCTAACTTGTAACACGCTGCCAACTCCTGAACGGTCAATCCATGCACGCAAAGAACGTCATTCTCCAGGTAATTATCCCGAATGAATTCCCTGACCTCCGGAAAACCATCAGCATGGCCCGTCAGTATCAGCTTATGGCGAATAAAATCGTTACGAATAAGGTACTTGTAAGCCTTCAGCAAGGAAATTACATTTTTATTCGGCCGAAACTGGCTAGCATAGAAAATAAACTTTGCATCAGCATTGGAAAAAGTCGATGAATATGAATAATTAGACGACTTTTTCATCACCCGCTTGAAAAGGGTTTTGCAATAGTTTTTAGAGGTGATTTCTACATCGGAAAAGCCATTGACGGTTACCCAACTACTTAAATCATTAGGCGCGTGATAAACCACTGAAATATTCGAAGGTTTTACAGCATACCTTTCAACGAGAGTATCCCATTTGACACTTTCACTATAAGTGACAAAATGCTCCCCTCCATGAATTGCAGCCTCTACTCTTTCATAGACTTGCAGAAACCTTTCACCCCCTACCTTAGAAAATCCGATAGGAAAATCCGAAAGTACTACATCGGGCACACACATCAAGCGTGGAGCTTGAATTTTGTTAAACTCCGGCCAGAATGCTGTTGGACAATACCATGCTTTTACATCCGCCATTTTAGCAATGAGCTGTTGCATGCGATCAGACTCGACTTGCTCCAAACCACGATACAAACGAAGCACAAATTCGTCTTCCTTAGGGGCACCGATAGCCGCACGCAAGCGGTTAACTTTCCTCATTACCGGTCGCAAAGCGCGGCGTGCGACAGTTTTCAACTTCAATACAAGAGCATAAATCGGAACAAGGATCAGCAACGGACTCAATAAAAGAGCCAACAAGAACAGAGCCGCCGCTTCGCTCCCAAGTCGAAACACCCCGCTATAGGAATCGAGAGAAATCAAACGATTCTCGAAATGACTCGTCAGCTTTATTTGCCAGGTCAATAACTTTTTCGCAAGTCGCTGCTTGATACTCAGACCTTTGATTTTTCTTTTTCTGGCAGTATAGGCCTCGTAAATCTGCAAGAGCATAGGCGACTTTGGTGGAGAGATAAGTTCAAACAAGTTATGTTGAACGCCTTCACTCAGAAAAAGGTCTTGAAGTGCCTGTTTTGACCAGCTCGGGCATACCAAAACAAACTTTACGTCGTCCCGCCCAGCCGCGCCGTTAAGAAATGCAGCCAGGTACCGACCTAGACCTTCATTTCGGAGGTTCACTCCTGGAGCGTATGCCAAGTAGATTCCGAACTTTTTCATAAGCACTCCCTTATGACCTGCCAATAGGCACTCGCTAATTTATCTGTACTTTGCTCGCCCAGCACTTCACCAGACGGCAATAAATTGCGACGCTCCAAATGTGCAAGTTCCATTTCTTTGAGCTGACTTGCCATATGCTTTGGTTGGTCTGATTTCATCCAACTTAAATTCAAGGAGAACTGTTGATCGATTTCCCTCATGGCAGGGTAGTCACTACTCAATGAGGGAACACCCAGACCAGCAGCTTCAATCACGCTAAAAGTACCATTATCTATCGCGCCCGCATGCCACAAAAACGCGGCGCTGGCCAACGTACTCTGGTAATTTCGATCTGGCAGCTCACCTACAAGCTTGATGTTTCTCTTCAACAACCGACTTTGCCCGAGCAAATCAGCTAAAGACTTGAGATGCTGCGAAGAACTGTTGAACAACTCCTTGGTATTGACTCCCGTAATTTTGCATTGCAGTGTGCCGTCCAGCTCCTCATAATAAAATTTCAATGCTTTCAGAGCATTAACATGATTCTTGTGGATCGCAGTATTAGTTGTCCAGATGAAATAATTGGACGTTTCCGCATGCCCACCTTTCAAGTTGGAAAAATCGGGAGCAATCATCGGTAATTTGAAAACTTTATCAGCTGCAATACCCGCATAATTCAGAGCATCTTGCCTGGTGAATTCAGTTGTCACCAAAATTTTTGAAGCTGACCTCGCGGCATCTAAATATGATTGATCCGCACCGAACGGAAGTATCGGTACGTATCGCTGAAGGTAATCATAGATCATGAGTACCGACGGCCGCATTGGTAGTAACGGCGCTTCCAGACGATCAGATACGATGAGCCAAACATCGCAGTCTTGAAGATGATTTATGCCGTCATCGACAACCATATATCGGTTGCCTTTAGGTTCCCAGCCTTCGTGTCCAGAATATCGCATAGCCCTACGAGCCGTTGCTGCATCCAGCGACTTCCAATTAAATGGGCGTACTTTGATCTCATCTACAAGATCTGTAAACTCTTCGGCAGGATAGCTCTCGGGCTTGTCCAGGTGGAGAAAGACAATATCGGTGGGCTCACCCGCCTCGCGACTTCCTCGATATAAAGTATTTGCTAATAGTTTTGCGCCTCGAAGGCTTCCGCCTCTATATTCAACAGGAACAATGACTGCAATTTGCTTACGACGAACGGGACGATTGACGTTATCCTTTTTTACCGATTCAAGCTCTGCAAGGACTTTTTTAAATCCGTTCTGCCAAGCCTCCGCACAGTTTTGTGCTTTCATAGGCTCAAGCAAAATCATTTGTGATTCACGGATACTCTTTATAAGCCTTTGGTCGCCACTCATCAGTTGCTCTGCCTTGGCTCTCGCCTCCGCAACAGTTTTGCAACGACCAGGTAGACCAATCCCTCCCATTTTATCAAGCATACCCCCGGCCATAAATAACAAGGGCATGCCCGCGCGAATCGCCTCGAATGGATGATAATGAATATGATTGGGCTCAGTAGAATGATAAAACATCACTCTATGCTGCCTCATATTATATTCATGTTCTTCACCGGACACAAAACCGAGAACATTTTCATCAGGAACAGCAACAGGCTGTGCTCCACCTATCGTATAGCCGATATCCGAAAAGTCACGCACGAAGTCTTTATAGATAGTTTCGAAATAGGGGGAAGTACCAATTCGAGGACAAACGAAAAGAATCTTTCTAAGTCCACCCTCCCACAGTTCGGGAGTAGCATCCCCTTTCAAACCTACCGGAAGAAAGCAATCCCGACTGGCTAAAAAGTTCTGCTCAGAGTCTTTCAGATGCGCATAGCCAGCGCCAAACCAAAAACGCGAGCCAATAGATTTTACATTACGAACCAGTGCCTCACCGGCCTCTTCGTAAAACAATTGCGAATAAGAGTAGCCTTTCGATAGGCCAAAAACCCGAAGTATAATGGCACCGTTAAAGTGTCGCACAGCACTATGAATTTGAAGTGGAAAGAACCCAATGATTGCGACATCAAAGTGGAGATTAGCGATTCGCCAAGCCTCCTCACTTGGACTGGAATACCAATCCTGCGCATTAAGAATATCCAATTCCGACTTCGGTATCGTTAAACCGGCATCAAAACTAGAGTCAACATTCGCTGAAAGATTCCCTTCGTCATAAGGAAAGCTTTTGGGCATGAATATTTCATTCACGCCTAACGCTTTCAGCTGGTCGACTTCGAATTTTCGTAATGTTGTATGGTTAAGCAACCAAAGGACTCTTAGCGTCTTCAAAATTAATCCAGTCCATTTATAGCTTTATATTCAGCAACTGCCTCATCACATGGCCCATCAAAAACCAAGTCACCGTGATGAAAAACCAGTCCTCGGTTGCATATCGAACGTAATGCACCGAAATCGTGTGTTGCCAAAACTAAAATTTCCGCTTGTTCAATAAGGCTTGTAATACGCTCCTTGGCCTTCGCCATGAAATTCGCATCACCTGCACCGATCACCTCATCAAGGAGCAGAATATCTCCACCCACCGTGGTAGAGATCGCGAAAGCCAATCTGACCTGCATGCCCGCAGAATAGGTTTTTATCGGGTAGTCTATGAATTCACCCAGTCCTGCGAAATCAACGATTTCGTCTGCCTTTTCACGCATAAAGCGGGGGGAAAGGCCCAACAACAATCCTCGGTACAGGATATTTTCTCTGCCCGTCGCGTCAGGCTCAAAACCAAGACTCAAATCAAATAATGAACGAACCTGGCCCTCGACTTTCAGAAGACCACTCGAAACCGGATAAAGCCCGGCAACGGTTTTCAGAAAGGTACTTTTTCCTGCTCCGTTGTGCCCGAGCAACCCGACGCGCTCACCACTTTTGATTTCAACACTGATATTTTTCAGTGCATGGATATCTGCAACACTTGAGTTGTTTGTCTTTCTGCTAAACACGCTAGCCATAAGAGACTTTAATGAACGCTCTTTATAGGCAACCGACGCATAATGTAAGTTAACGTTTTCAAGCAAGATTCGGTTATTTTTCATAGGTAAAAAATCACTTTCCGTTCAGCCTTGCTGCCGATAATGATAGCTAATGCGCCAAAGAAAATCGCAGTACCAATACTGAACGCGTAGTTTTGCCACGTCGGCCACTCGCCCTGCAGTAACGGAGCGCGTATCAACTGCAACAGGTGATATATCGGATTGTAATCGACCAATGCATGCAGCCCGCCATTCTTGAACATCTTGGCTTCGAAATATACCGGAGAGATGAACCACAACGACTGCATCACCAACCCTAGCGCATGCGGGATATCACGAAACCGGGTACTAACATAAGACAACAATGTAGATACAGGCCAAGCGATGAGCGCAAGAATGGGGAATATGGTAAATGAGGCCAACCAACTCCAACCAATATTTTGCGGAAGAACTATGGCGACCCAGCCATACAACGAGATACTGGCCAACATCAAAACAATGGCACTCCCGACCACGGTTCTGAGAGTATATATTGCCAACGGATGGTTACACTGCTTGATATAAGCATCCGCCTGAACAAATGACAATGAGCCTGCAACTGTATTGGCGGAAATATATTCCCAGACTATGATCCCGGAGAGAATATATGGTGCGTAGGTAACAATGTCTGTATTAAAAAGCTTGCTAAACACTAGCGTCAGCAGCAAGGTCAACCCGAGCGGTTGGATAATTGACCAGGTCATCCCGAAAAAAGAACGCCTCCACCTTGATCTAAGATCAGCCAGAGAAAGGTGAATCCAGAAATACCGGGCAGCCCATACACGAGAAAAATAGGAAAACATCACTTTACCTGAGTAAATATATTAAATTCAAAAATTCAGTTTGAACTTGATTTTCTGAATTTCATTTGGCAATCGGGGCTGGATTCCCAACCCCGATTTCCCGCATTTTAGTCGGCGAAGTAGCTTCGAATTTCGTCCGCTACCTGCTGCACCTGATCGCGGCTCAGGGTCGGGTAACTCGGAAGGTTCATTCCTCGCGAGCTAAGGTCCTGCGCTACCGCAAAGGTTTCCTCCGTCTTGCAGTGCGGCATGTTATGAGCAGGAGCGAAAAGAGGGCGTGTCTCAATGCCCTTGTTCTTCAAATGGTCCCGCAATGCTTGACGCTGACTCGGATCATCCAACAGTACTGAACACATCCAGTAGGAGTGACGGGTACCTGGCTGCTCTGCATGCATCTGCAGCGGAAGCCCTTCGAGCGCTTCGCGATACCAATCCGCAACCTGCCGCTTAAGAGTGATGATCTCGTCTGCACGCTCCAGTTGGGCAAGGCCAATGGCTGCGCAGATGTTGGTCATCCGATAGTTGAAGGCCAACTCGTCATGCCAGTACTCGCGGGTTTTGGACACGCCTTGACTTTTAAGATGACAAGCTCGCTCGTGAATATCCTTGTTCTTGGACACCACCATTCCACCTTCGCCGGTGGTGATAGTCTTGTTTCCGAAGAAACTGAACGTAGCGACATCTCCAAAAGTCCCTACATGCTGATCTTTGTAGAGAGAGCCGAAGGCCTCTGCACAGTCTTCGATCAGCAGCAGATTATGCTCTTTGCACAGAGCAACCACCTCATCCATGTCACATGCCAGACCGTACAAGTGCACGACCATGACGGCCTTGGTTTTAGGTGTAATGCGGCTTCGGATGTCAGGGACGCTGACGTTCCAGGTATCCGCCAGGGATTCAGCGTAAACGACGCTGGCCCCGGTTTGCATGATGGTGTTGACCGACGCCACGTAAGTGAGCGTTGGAACAATCACCTCATCACCAGGCCCAAGCCCCAAAGCCGCCATTGCCAAGTGCAGGGCAACAGTGCCATTGCTCACCGTGGTCGCATGTTCGGCACCGATGTATCGGGCAAACTCGTTTTCAAAGCGGGAGATAAATTCTCCGCGGGAGGAAATCCAAGTCGAATCAAGACACTGGTTTACATATTCCTTTTCGCGACCGCCCAGAAAGGGCTGATATACCGGTATCATCCCAGCCCCCTTATTCCTGGCCCTTGAAATATTTAAAGCCGTGTTCAGCGACCAGTTTGTCGCGTTTGGCTTCACTTAGATCTTCACGCATCATTTCCTCTACCAGCTCAGCGAAGGTTGTACGTGGTACCCAGCCCAATTTTTCTTTGGCTTTGCTTGGGTCACCCAAAAGTGTCTCGACTTCGGCCGGACGGAAATAACGTGGGTCGACGGCAACGATGCACTTGTTGGTTGCGACGTCGTACCCTTTCTCGTCTACACCCTGGCCTTCCCAGCGAATCTTGATATCGATCTCTTTCGCTGCAACTTCAACAAACTCCCGAACGGAATGCTGTTCACCGGTCGCGATCACAAAGTCGTCGGGCGTTTCTTGCTGGAGCATAAGCCATTGCATTTCCACGTAATCACGGGCATGACCCCAGTCACGCAGGGCATCCATGTTACCGAGGTACAGGCAGTCTTGCAGACCGACCTTGATACGTGCCAAGGCGCGTGTGATCTTACGAGTTACGAAGGTTTCGCCGCGGATCGGAGATTCGTGATTAAAGAGAATACCGTTACAGGCATACATGCCATAAGACTCACGATAGTTCACGGTGATCCAATAGGCGTACATCTTGGCGACGGCGTATGGAGAGCGGGGATAGAAAGGCGTGGTTTCTTTCTGAGGAATTTCCTGCACCAGACCATAAAGCTCGGAGGTGGATGCCTGATAGAACTTGGTCTTCTTTTCAAGACCGGCGATTCGGATGGCTTCAAGGATGCGCAGTGTACCCATGGCATCAGTGTCAGCAGTGTATTCAGGTGATTCGAACGAAACAGCTACGTGGCTTTGCGCCCCGAGATTGTAAACTTCATCTGGCTGTACTTCTTGCACGATGCGAATCAAGCTGCTCGAATCGGTCAGGTCGCCGTAATGCAGATTCAGATCATAGCCTTTCTTATGCGGGTCATGGTAAAGATGGTCAATACGGTGAGTATTGAACAACGAAGCACGGCGCTTGATACCGTGTACCGAATAACCTTTCTTAAGCAGGAACTCAGCAAGGTAAGCACCATCTTGACCAGTAATACCCGTAATCAACGCTACTTTCTTGTCGCTCATTTTTTCACCAATTTAAATTAATCAATCGAACAGTATGTCTCTATCAGAGAGCCAACTTATTGCTGCCCCTCACCTTCCTTCTGGAAGTGAGAATCGTTTTATCATTCCATATATCTACTGTTCAGCAGCCCCTCGATTTCTTTGACTTTCAACGCCACAAGCGCTGGATCCCCTCTGCTTTCCACATTCAACCTCAACAGAGGTTCTGTGTTCGAACCTCGGAGATTAAATCGCCAGTCGGAAAACTCCAGACCGACGCCATCGGTTTGATCAAGATGAGGCCCTTGAGGCAAATAATGTGCGAGAACCTCCTCCAGCGCCGCAGATACATCATCGACTCGGTAATTGATTTCACCGCTACACGGATAGGCGGCGACGCGCTCATCAACAAGCTGGGCCAGGTTTTTTCCCGACGCAGACATCAATGCGGTTACCAACAGCCAGGGAATCATGCCGCTGTCACAATAGGCGAAATCCCGGAAGTAATGGTGCGCGCTCATCTCACCGCCGTAGATTGCATCCTCCATACGCATGCGCTCTTTTATGAAGGCGTGGCCGGTCTTGCATTGTACTGAAACGCCGCCCGCCAATCGAACCTGATCGATCGTGTTCCAGGTCAACCTCGGATCATGGATAATCTTCGAGCCGGGGTGTTTCTTGAGCAGCATTTCTGCCAGCAGACCAACCAGGTAATAGCCCTCAATGAAGCGCCCTTCCTGGTCGAAAAAAAAGCAACGATCGAAGTCACCATCCCACGCGATTCCCAAATCACAGCCGTTTGCCAACAACGCTTGGCGTGTCAGCGTGCGGTTTTCCGGAAGAAGGGGATTGGGTACACCGTTGGGGAAATGACCGTCTGGCTCGGCGTTGATGATCACCCATTCGAATGGCAATTTTTTCACCAATTCCTGTAGCACGGGGCCCGCAGCGCCATTGCCGGGATCAGCAAGTATTTTCAGCGGGCTGAGATCCGCCACATTTACATAACTTAAAAGATGTTCGACGTAGGCTGTCTTATCCAGTTCGAAACGCAGTTCGCCCGCAGTTGCAGCCAGAGCTCCCAAATCGCCACTTTCCACACGGGAACGTATGGCATTGAGTCCTGTATCGCCGCTGATCGGTCGAGATTCAGACTTTACAAGCTTCATCCCGTTGTAACCCTTGGGATTGTGACTGGCAGTGATCATCACTCCACCATCCGCCTTGAACGCGCTGGTTGCAAAGTAGACTTCCTCAGTTCCGCACAACCCGATATCGATGACGTTCGCACCCGCATCCAGCAATCCACGCGTCATCGCCTCTGCCAGCATTGGGCTTTCGAGCCGCATATCACGCCCCAGCACGATGCTTTGGCCTTGCAGCTCGCTAACCATCGCCCGGCCTATTCGGTAAGCCACATCGGCATTGAGGTCCGACGGCACCTGGCCACGAATGTCATAGGCTTTGAAACACTGGGTATTGATCGGGATATTCATACCGCTCTCTTGCTGAGGTATGTGGGGGCGAAGCCCATTTAACGGCTACGCACGCTCGCCACGATGAAAATGAATCAGAACCAGGCCGAATGCAAAAAAGCCCGGCCGATGGAAACCTCACCGACCTGACTTGCCTATGCCGAAGTACTGTTAATTATCGACGCGGCCGTAATTATCTTCGAAACGAACGATATCGTCCTCGCCAAGATAGTCACCACTTTGCACTTCAATCATCACCAGGTCTATGACGCCGGGGTTCATCAAACGGTGCTGATGACCAGCACGAATGAACGTGGACTCGTTGGTGTTCAGCATCAACTCCTGCTGGTCGTTGATGACCTTGGCCATCCCACTGACGACGATCCAGTGTTCGCTTCTGTGATGATGCATCTGCAAGGACAACGAAGCCTTCGGTTTCACCACAATGCGTTTGATTTTGAAGCGCTCGCCGTTCTCCAGGGTTGTGTAGGTTCCCCAAGGGCGATGCACGGTACGGTGGAGCAAATGAACCGTGTGGCTGGCCGCCTTGAGCTGATTGACGATATGTTTTACATCTTGGGCATGATCTTTATGGGCGATCATCACCGCGTCCGGGGTATCGATGACCAGCAAGTCTTCAACACCCACCAGCGCAGTCAGCCGATCTTCACTGTTCACGTAGTTATTGCGGGAATTGTGGGACAACACCTCGCCTTCAAAACGGTTGCCGTTTTCATCAGCCTCGGTCAGCTCACTGACAGCGTTCCAGGAACCGATGTCACTCCAACCGATATCACAAGGAATGGTCGCTACTTTGGAGGAGCGCTCCATCAATGCGTAATCGATGGAGATGTCCGGAACCTCTGCGAATGCATCAGCATCGAGTGCCAGGCAACGATATTTGTCAGAGGAAGTGAGGCGCGAACGTTCAATGGTTTTGCTGACGGCTGCCAATACGTCCGGGGCATGCTGAAGAAGTTCTTCCAGAACAGTGCCGACCCGGAAGCAGAACATTCCGGAGTTCCAGTAGTAGTTGCCTGCACTGACGTAGCCTTCAGCGGTTTCAAGATTGGGCTTTTCGACGAAGCGCGCTACCTTCAGGCCATCTTTCAGAGGTGCATCTTTCTGCGCTTCGATGTACCCGAACCCTGTTTCAGGATAGGTCGGCTGAATACCGAAGGTTACCAGCCAGCCTTCGGCGGCAAGCACTACCGCATTGGCTACTGCCGCAGCGAATGCTGTTTCATCTTTTATCAGGTGGTCTGCCGCCAGCACCAGCATTTGGGCATCCGGGCCATGGGTGGCTTCCAGTTGAAGCGCTGCGGCAGCAACGGCGGCAGCTGTATTGCGTCCGAAAGGCTCAAGAATGAAACCCTGGGAGTGTTTAAGCGTACTGACTGCGCCGTACTCGTCTTCGGTCTTGAACAGGAGTTCTCGGTTGGTCACCGTAAGAACCTCCACAACCCCTTCCAGACGCGAAGCTCGAAGGAAGGTTTTCTGGATCAGATTCTGGCCATCTGGCAGATCCATGAACGGCTTTGGATGGGCCTCTCGAGAAACGGGCCACAACCGGCTACCCACTCCGCCAGACAAAATTACGGGAATCAGTTCCATGCTCTATATCCTTAATCCCCTCCTGGCAGACATGTCCAGAAAGCGGGGCTCATTTATGTTTCCCTGCATCGTAATCGTTACAATTTTTTGTTGGAAACGACTGCAGGGTGGCAGTTCAACTTCGACCTGAACCCATCGGCTTTATACCTGGCGCCTCTTGGATTGACCTCATTTACCACTTGTCGGAAGCCTTTCCTTGAAAGGTAAAACGGGTCAATCGACATTCAGGTGCGATGATGGATTGGGTCTGATAATTCTGCACGCCATTCTACAGGTAATACCGGGATTTAATAACTCATGCAGGGGACCGAAGACAAAAATCCTTTGAAATGAAGCAAGTGTTTCAAGCGCAACACATCAAAATAACATCACCACCAATATCAATCAGATCTCAACGGCCGGTTAGCTCCAACAGTTTCCCCAAGTAATGCCCATAGCCGGTCTTTCCGAGGCGCTGTGCCTGAGCAGCCAACTCAGCGGCGGAAATCCACCCGCTGCTGTAAGCGATCTCTTCCAGGCAGGCAACTTTCAGACCCTGACGCTTCTCAATGGTATGCACAAAGTGGCTCGCCTCCAGCAATGAATCATGAGTACCGGTATCCAGCCAGGCGAAGCCGCGACCGAGTATTTCGACGTTGAGGGCTTGCTGCTCGAGGTACGCACGGTTGACGTCAGTAATTTCCAGCTCGCCGCGCGCAGAGGGCTTGATATTTTTAGCGATCTCGACCACTTGGTTGTCGTAGAAGTACAGGCCGGTGACCACGTAGCTGGATTTAGGCTTCAGCGGCTTTTCTTCGATGCTCAAGGCTCGGCCGGAAGCGTCAAATTCGACTACACCAAAGCGCTCCGGGTCGGAAACGTGATAGCCGAATATGGTCGCGCCGTGTTCTTGAGCACTGGCGGAACGCAGATTGTCCGAGAAATGCTGGCCGTAGAAGATGTTGTCTCCCAGGATCAGGCAGCAAGGATCCTTGCCGATGAATTCCTCGCCAATGATGAAGGCTTGTGCCAGACCGTCCGGGCTAGGCTGCTCGGCGTAGGCCAGCTTGATGCCGTACAGACTGCCGTCACCCAGCAATTTTTGAAAATTTGGCAAGTCTTCCGGCGTGGAAATAATCAGGATTTCGCGTATACCGGCGAGCATCAGCACCGACAGCGGATAAAAGATCATCGGCTTGTCGTAGATCGGTAGCATCTGCTTGGACACGCCGAGGGTCAACGGATGCAGACGAGTGCCCGAGCCGCCAGCGAGGATGATGCCTTTGCGATTTAACGTGGTCATTTATGCAGCACTTCCATAAGCATTCGGGTGACACCAATTCGCCAATCCGGCAAATGTAGAGAAAAATTGTCACGCAGCTTCTGAGTATTCAACCGGGAGTTCAGAGGACGACGGGCCGCTGTTGGGTAAGCCGCTGTGACTATCGGGGTGATCTCCGTGACGGCGAGCTCTTCGCCATTGGCCCTGGCAAAACCGATCACATGGCTGGCGTAGCCGTACCAGGATACTTCGCCGGCGGCGGCCAGGTGATACAGGCCTGCCAGTTGAGGGCGCTGCAAGACTTGCTGAATGGCCAACGCCGTCACGTCGGCAATCAGATCTGCGCCGGTCGGGGCGCCGATCTGGTCGGCGATGACATTCAAGGTGGCATGCCCCTTGGCCTGACGCAGCATGATCTTGGCAAAATTGTTGCCGCGCGCGCCATAGACCCAGCTGGTGCGAAAGATCAGGTGCTTGCAGCCTGAGACAGCGATCGCTTGCTCGCCGGCCAGTTTGCTCGCGCCGTAGTGATTCACCGGGGCGACGGCATCGGTCTCTTGCCATGGCTTCAGGCCTTCACCGCTGAACACGTAGTCGGTGGAGTAGTGAATCAACCAGGCGCCTGAAGAGGCAGCCTCTTCAGCCATGACTTGACTTGCCTGGACGTTCACTCGGTCGGACAGCTCTGTCTCGGATTCAGCTTTATCGACGGCGGTGTAGGCCGCAGCGTTGACGATGACCTTGGGTTTCACCTGTCGGATCGCTGCACGCAGTGCATCGAGGTCAGACAGGTCGCCACTCAAACCATCAACTGGGTGACGGTCCAGCGCGACCAACTCGCCAAGCGGCGCAAGGGAGCGTTGCAGCTCCCAGCCCACCTGGCCGTTTTTTCCCAACAAGAGGATTTTCATGCATTGTCCGAACGAGTCATGTAGTTCTGGTTGATCCATTGCTGGTAGCTGCCACTCTTCACGTGAGCCACCCACTCAGCATTGTTGAGATACCACTCGACGGTTTTGCGGATACCGGTTTCAAAAGTTTCTTCCGGCGTCCAGCCCAGCTCGCGTTGAATTTTGCTGGCGTCGATAGCGTAACGCTGGTCGTGACCCGGGCGATCCTGTACGTGAGTGATCAGGCTGGCGTGTGGACAATGAGCGGAGTCTGGACGCAGTTCGTCGAGCAGCGCACACAGGGTATGCACCACTTCAATGTTTTGCCTCTCATTATGACCGCCAATGTTATAGGTCTCGCCGATTACGCCTTCGGTCACAACCTTGTAAAGTGCGCGGGCATGATCTTCGACGTACAGCCAATCACGAACCTGATTGCCTTTGCCATACACCGGCAGCGGCTTGCCTTCGAGTGCGTTAAGAATGATCAGCGGGATCAGTTTCTCAGGGAAGTGGCATGGGCCGTAGTTGTTCGAGCAGTTGGTAACCAGTGTCGGCAGGCCATAAGTGCGGGCCCAGGCACGAACCAAGTGGTCGGAGCTTGCCTTGCTGGCCGAGTAAGGCGAGCTTGGCTGGTAAGGCGTGGTTTCGGTGAACAGGTCTTCCGGACCTTCCAGGTCTCCGTAAACTTCGTCAGTCGAAATATGGTGGAAGCGGAAGTTGGCTTTGCGCGTGTCTTCCAGCGCAGCCCAGTAGTGGCGCGCAGCTTCGAGCAGCGTGTAGGTCCCGATGATATTGGTCTGAATGAACTCGGACGGGCCGGAGATCGAGCGATCGACGTGGGATTCTGCCGCGAGGTGCATGATGGCATCGGGCTGGTGTTCACGCAGGACACGGTCGATCTGATCACGATCGCAGATGTCGACGCGCTCGAAGGCGTAACGCGAATTCTGGCTGACTTCTGCCAAAGACTCCAGATTACCAGCGTACGTCAGCTTATCAACGTTAACCACCGCATCGGAAGTGTTGGCGATGATGTGACGGATGACTGCCGAGCCTATGAACCCGGCGCCGCCGGTAACGAGAATTTTCACGTAAAACGATACCCTTGAGCTGCGAACAGCGCTGCCAGCAAGCGCGGTCTAATCCATGAATGCAAAAGCCACCATCAGTTGGCATCCGTCAGAGTCAGGCTGAATCAATATGCATCAGACTCGATCGACAAGAGACGCATTTTTACAGCTTAATGATGCTTTTACTAATGGATAAAGACAGGCTGAGGCGCAATTTCGACAGATGCCGTGCGCCTGTCGCCTTTAGACCAGTCGCTTGCGTCCCGCTCTGGACGAACGTCCAAGAAACCAGCCCAAAATTGGACCGATGAGCATGCCGATCAGCAACGCCAGCACCGCAACAACCGACACCGGCAACTGCGGGCCGGAAAAACCCAGAAACAAAAGCGAAACCGATTGCTGGTTTTCCAGCACAAACGCTAGGACAACCAGAACCACCAGCAGAAGAAAAACGCCAACCAGTATGCGTTTCAGGTTACGCATTCACGCCCCCTTGAATTTGAATAGCGAAGATCAAGCGCCCTCCTCCTCTTCCTCATTCACGCGGTCACGCAATTCCTTGCCCGGTTTGAAATGCGGAACGAATTTACCGTCCAGACTTACCGACTGGCCGGTCTTTGGATTGCGGCCGACGCGCGGTGCGCGGTAGTGCAGGGAGAAGCTGCCAAATCCACGGATCTCGATACGATCACCAGTGGCGAGGCACTGAGACATTTGTTCAAGCATGGTCTTGATGGCCAGCTCCACATCCTTGGATGAGAGTAGCCCTTGATGGGTGACAATTCGTTCGATCAACTCCGACTTCGTCATATTTTTCCCTTCTTTTTCAAGCAGCTAGATCAGCGCTTGAAAGGTTTTAGCATGCCCGGAAGATTTTGAACAGCCCAGGGATTGACATATCTTTCCCGGGGTCAAAACGCCCATTTTCAGGGCACTCCAGTGGCGAGTCGGATCGCCGCTGCCCTAACGACACATCACCAGCATGGTCCGGGTCACGAAGCCCGCCGGATTGAAGCCAAACGGGTATTCGTCTTCATCTTTGGCATCGTCAGAGCGGGTGATGACCTTGTAGCCCTTGCCTTTGCATTCCTTGGCCGCACGCTTCTGACACTTCTCCCAACCGGAACCAAGCCCAGAGCAATCGACCTCGATACCACTGACGCCGCGCACCGCATGGGTTTTCGCACTGGTGGTGCACCCTGCCAGCGCCAAGACCACTGCAACAACAAGTAACTTGTTCATCCACTTCCTTATGCCAGGCAAGCCTGACGACTAATGCTCAAGATCAAGCTTAGTCGCGAATAGGCGATTGATCCGATTAAAGAAACAGACCCGCAGCCGAAGCTATTGGTTTCATGCACGGACGTACAAAGACCAAATCGCAGGCACAAAAAAGGGCGACCGAAGTCGCCCTTTTTAATGATCAACCAGAACTCAGTTCTGTTTGGCCATTGCTTGACGCAGCAGTGCCGCCATAGTGGTGTCAGCTGCTTCGCCTTCCGGAGCTGCTTTCAGGCTCTGGATGGCTTCTTTCTCTTCAGCGTCGTCTTTCGACTTGATCGAGAGCTGGATTACGCGGCTCTTGCGGTCAACGCTGATGATCTTGGCTTCAACTTCCTGGCCTTCTTTCAGAACGTTGCGCGCGTCTTCAACGCGGTCACGGCTGATTTCGGAGGCTTTCAGGGTAGCTTCGATGTCGTCGGCCAGAACGATGATGGCGCCTTTGGCGTCAACTTCTTTCACGGTACCGGTCACGATAGCGCCCTTGTCGTTAACCGAGACGTACTCGGAGAACGGATCGCTTTCCAGTTGCTTGATGCCCAGGGAGATGCGCTCGCGCTCTGGGTCAACCGACAGGATGACGGTGTCCAGCTCGTCGCCCTTCTTGAAACGACGTACGGCTTCTTCGCCCACTTCGTTCCAAGAGATGTCGGACAGGTGAACCAGACCGTCGATGCCGCCGTCCAGACCAATGAAGATACCGAAATCGGTGATCGACTTGATGGTGCCGGAGATCTTGTCGCCCTTGTTGAACTGGCCAGAGAAGTCTTCCCATGGGTTCGACTTGCACTGCTTGATGCCCAGGGAGATACGACGACGCTCTTCGTCGATGTCCAGAACCATGACTTCCACTTCGTCGCCGACTTGTACGACTTTCGAAGGGTGGATGTTCTTGTTGGTCCAGTCCATTTCCGAAACGTGTACCAGACCTTCAACGCCTTCTTCCAGCTCAGCGAAGCAGCCGTAGTCGGTCAGGTTGGTAACACGAGCGGTAACGCGAGTGCCTTCTGGGTAACGGGCTTTGATAGCAACCCATGGATCTTCGCCCAGTTGCTTCAGGCCCAGGGAAACACGGTTGCGTTCGCGATCGTATTTCAGAACCTTGACGTCGATTTCGTCACCAACGTTGACGATCTCGGAAGGATGCTTGATGCGCTTCCAGGCCATGTCGGTGATGTGCAGCAGGCCGTCCACGCCACCCAGATCGACGAATGCGCCGTAATCGGTGAGGTTTTTGACGATACCTTTGACTTGCTGGCCTTCCTGCAGGGATTCCAGCAGAGCTTCACGCTCGGCGGAGTTCTCGGCTTCGAGGACGCTGCGACGGGAAACGACAACGTTGTTGCGCTTCTGGTCCAGCTTGATGACCTTGAATTCCAGCTCTTTGCCTTCCAGGTGCGTGGTGTCGCGCACTGGACGGACGTCAACCAGGGAACCTGGCAGGAACGCACGGATGCCGTTAACGTCGACAGTGAAGCCGCCTTTAACCTTACCGTTGATAACGCCCTTGACCACTTCCTCGGCTGCGAAGGCTGCTTCCAGAACGATCCAGCATTCAGCGCGCTTGGCTTTTTCACGGGACAGCTTGGTTTCGCCAAAGCCGTCTTCAACCGAATCCAGAGCAACGTGAACTTCATCACCAACGTTGATGTTCAGTTCGCCAGCATCGTTGTAGAACTGCTCAAGCGGGATGAGTGCTTCAGACTTCAGACCAGCGTGAACGGTTACCCAGCGAGCCTGGTAATCGATATCAACGATAACACCGGTGATGATGGAGCCTGCCTGAAGGTTCAGGGTTTTCAGGCTTTCTTCAAAGAGTTCCGCAAAGCTTTCGCTCATTTTAATTCCTGTAGATGAGGGCGAAGTAAACGCCCATCTCCACACCCCAGACGGTGTGGGTTAGTTTCATTTAAAAGAAGCACCGCAGGACTATGACTGGTCCCCTGCGACCTTCTTGGTCACCCGGCGATATCGCGAATGGCGATCTCGCTCATGATGCGTTCAAGCACCTGATCGATGGAAAGCTCCGTTGAATCCAGCTGAATCGCGTCGGCCGCCGGCTTGAGCGGGGCTACTGCGCGCTGGGTGTCACGCTCATCGCGTGCACGGATCTCATCTAGCAGACTCGACAGACTAACACCCTCGACTTTGCCCTTCAACTGCAAATATCGACGGCGCGCCCGTTCCTCGGCACTGGCGGTGAGGAAAATCTTCAGTGGTGCATCCGGAAAAACCACCGTACCCATGTCGCGACCGTCGGCCACCAGGCCCGGCGCTTCCTGGAACGCACGCTGGCGCTGCAGCAGCGCCTCGCGCACAGCGGGCAGCGCAGCCACTTGCGAGGCGCCGGAACCGACACTTTCGGTGCGAATGACATCGCTGACTTCGTCGCCTTCGAGAATGATCCGCTGCAGTTGACCTTCGGTCGCGGCGATGAACTGCACATCCAGATGAGCGGCCAGCGTTTTCAGCAACTCTTCATTGGTCAGGTCGACGCCATGGTTGTGCGCAGCAAACGCGAGCAAGCGATAAAGCGCACCGGAATCCAGCAGGTTCCAGCCCAGACGCTTGGCCAGAATCCCGGCGACCGTGCCTTTGCCGGAGCCGCTTGGCCCATCGATGGTGATGACCGGTGCAATGTTTTTCACGACTGAGCCTCTTGTGCCACACGAATGCCGACTTGCCCGCACAGCGCGAGGAAGTTGGGGAACGAGGTCGCGACGTTGGCACAATCGTGGATGCGGATCGGTGCGGTAGCGCGCAACGAGGCGACGCTGAACGCCATGGCGATACGGTGATCGCCGTGACCGTGCACTTCACCGCCGCCGATCTGGCCGCCGTCGATGATGATGCCGTCCGGGGTCGGTTCGCACTTGACGCCCAGCGCCAGCAAGCCGTCCGCCATGACCTGAATCCGGTCGGATTCCTTGACGCGCAGCTCTTCTGCGCCGGTGAGCACGGTACGCCCTTCGGCGCACGCAGCAGCAACGAACAGGACCGGGAATTCGTCGATCGCCAGCGGCACCAGCGCCTCCGGAATCTCGATACCTTTGAGTTTAGCTGCCCGCACGCGCAAGTCAGCCACTGGCTCGCCGCCGACTTCACGCTGGTTTTCCAGAGTGATATCGGCGCCCATCAGACGTAGGATATCGATCACGCCAGTGCGGGTCGGGTTGATGCCGACGTGCTCGAGCACCAGCTCGGAACCCTCGGCGATCGAGGCCGCGACCAAGAAGAATGCCGACGACGAAATATCGCCCGGCACTTCGATGTGAGTCGCGGTGAGCTTGCCGCCGCACTCGACCGAAGCCGTGGCGCCGTCGACGCTGACCGAGTAGCCGAAGCCGCGCAGCATGCGCTCGGTGTGGTCGCGGGTCGGTGCCGGCTCGGTGACGGTGGTCTTGCCTTCGGCATACAGACCGGCAAGCAGCAGACAGGATTTCACCTGGGCACTGGCCATCGGCATGGTGTAGGTCAGACCCTTGAGCTTGTGGCCACCGCGAATGGTCATCGGTGGACGACCTTCAGCAGCGGTCTCGATGACCGCGCCCATTTCCCGCAGCGGATTGGCCACGCGATTCATCGGACGCTTGGACAGCGAAGCGTCGCCGGTCAAGGTGCTATCGAAGTTCTGCGCCGCCAGCAGGCCGGAGAGCAGACGCATCGAGGTGCCGGAGTTGCCCAGATAGATCGGGCCCGGCGCAGGTTTCAGGCCGTGCAGACCAACACCGTGGATTGTCACGCGGCCGTGGTGCGGGCCTTCGATGACCACGCCCATGTCGCGAAACGCCTGCAAGGTCGCCAGGGCGTCTTCGCCCTCGAGGAAGCCTTCGACTTCGGTGACGCCTTCGGCCAGCGAGCCGAGCATGATCGAACGGTGGGAAATCGATTTGTCACCCGGTACGCGAATCCGACCGGACAGGCGGCCACCAGGTTGAGCCAGGAAGATCAGATCGTTGGAATTCATAGCGTCCACATAGGCCCTGCGGGCCAGGATTTTACTGAAATGCTCGCGGGCAACCCGGGCGCGCGTGAAAACGCCCAATAATTGGTGCCCATCCCCTGCATCGACCGCGTCGCGCAAGGCGTCGAGGTCGCTGCGAAATGTATCGAGTGTGCGCAGGACAGCCTCGCGGTTGGCGAGGAAGATGTCGTGCCACATCACCGGGTCGCTTCCGGCGATTCTTGTGAAATCGCGAAAACCACCGGCAGCGTAACGGAAGATCTCCAGATTTTCATTGCGCTTGGCCAATGAATCGACCAGACCGAAGGCCAGCAGGTGCGGCAGATGACTGGTCGCGGCGAGGACTTCGTCGTGACGCTCGACCTGCATGTGCTCGACATCGGCGCCCAGTTCGCGCCAGAGACGATCGACCAGCGCCAGCGCGGCAGGATCGGTCTGCTCGAGCGGCGTCAGGATCACCTTGTGCCGGCGGAACAGCTCGGCATTCGAGGCTTCCACCCCGCTCTGCTCGGAACCGGCAATCGGGTGCCCGGGGACGAAGCGCGCCGGCATGCCGCCGAACGCTTCGGTCGCGGCGCGCACCACGTTGCCTTTGGCGCTGCCGACATCCGTAAGAATCGCCTGCCCCAGATCCATGACAGCCAGACGCGCGAGCAGTTTTTCCATGGCCAGAATCGGCACCGCCAGCTGAATCACATCGGCACCGACGCAAGCCGCCGCCAAATCATCTTCGCAGCGATCAACCACACCCAATTCGACCGCGAGCTTGCGCGATTGCGGGTCGAGATCAACACCAACCACCTCACGGCACAGGCCGCTTTCACGCAAACCCTTGGCAAACGAACCACCGATCAACCCCAGACCGACCACCACAAGGCGACCGATCATAGGTGCAGCAGGTTGCAGCGCAGTGACATCAACCACGAGCCAGAACCTTGCGCAGCGCCTCGAGGAAACGGCTGTTTTCCGCCGGCAGACCGATGGTCACCCGCAGGTGGTTCGGCATGCCGTAATTGGCCACCGGACGCACGATCACGCCTTCGCGCAGCAAGCCCTGGAAAATTGGCGCCGCCACCTGGCCGAGATCGACGCAGATGAAGTTGCCTTTGGATTCGATCCAGCCCAGCCCCAGCTCACGGAAACCGGCCTGCAACTGCTGCATGCCGGATTCGTTGAGCTGACGGCTTTGCGCCAGATATTCCTCGTCCTTCAGCGCCGCACACGCCGCCGCCAGGGCGAGGCTGTTGACGTTGAATGGCTGACGAACGCGGTTCAGCACGTCCGCCACCACAGGCGTCGACAAGCCATAACCGACGCGCAGCGCAGCCAAGCCATAGGCCTTGGAGAAGGTGCGCGAAACCAGCAGGTTCGGGTACGCAGCGAGGAAGTCGAGACCGTCCGGCAAATCACTGCCTTCGGCGTACTCGATGTAAGCCTCGTCGAGGACTACCAGCACATGCTCGGGAACGTCCTGCAGGAATTCGTCCAGCGCTTCGGCGCCGAACCAGGTGCCGGTCGGGTTGTTCGGGTTGGCGATAAACACCACGCGAGTGTTGGCATCGATGGCTGCGAGCATCGCCGGCAAGTCATGGCCCCAGTCTTTGGCTGGAACGACTTTGGCCTGCGCACCGACAGCTTGGGTAGCGATCGGATACACCGCGAAGGCGTGCTCACTGAACACCGCATTCAGGCCCGGCGCCAGATAGGCACGCGCAACCAGCTCAAGAATGTCGTTGGAGCCATTGCCCAGCGTGACCTGGTTCAGCTCGACGCGGCACTGCTCGGCGAGCAGCGACTTCAGGGCGAAACCATTGCCGTCCGGGTAGCGGGTCAGCTCGGCCAGCTCTTCGCGGATCGCCGCCAATGCCTTCGGGCTGGCGCCCAATGGGTTTTCGTTGCTCGCCAGTTTGACAATTTTTGCCGGATCCAGATCCAGCTCGCGCGCCAGTTCGTCCACAGGCTTGCCCGGAACGTACGGCGAAAGTTGTTGCACGCCCGGCTGTGCCAGAGCGAGGAAGTTGCCACTCATTTGCTACCGCCCCTTAGAGAACTGCTTTCGGGTAGGAACCCAGCACTTTGAGTGCTACTGCTTCCTGACTGATCTTTTCCAGCACACCTTTGATCAACGGATCACGGTGGTGGCCGACGAAGTCGATGAAGAACACGTAGGTCCATTTGCCGCTGCGCGACGGACGGGTTTCGATGCGGGTCAGGTCGATGCCATTGTCGTGGAACGGCACCAGCAGCTCATGGAGCGCGCCGGGCTTGTTGCTCATCGACACGATGATCGAGGTCTTGTCGTCGCCGGTAGGCGGCACTTCCTGGTTACCGATCATCAGGAAGCGCGTCGAGTTGTCAGGGCGATCTTCGATCTTCTCGGCTAGACGCGTCAGGCCGTACAGCCCTGCCGCCATGTCGCCAGCGATCGCCGCCGAATTCCACTCACCCTTGACCCGCTTGGCCGCTTCGGCGTTGCTCGATACCGCGACGCGTTCGACATTCGGGTAATGCGCGTCCAGCCACTTGCGGCACTGGGCCAGCGACTGCGCGTGGGAATAGATGCGGCTGATGCTGTCGGTCTTGGTATTTTCGCCGACCAGCAAATGATGGTGGATGCGCAGCTCGACTTCGCCACAGATCACCATGTCGTGTTCGAGGAAGCTGTCCAGCGTGTGATTGACCGCGCCTTCGGTGGAGTTTTCCACCGGCACCACGCCGAAATTCACCGCACCGGCGGCGACTTCACGGAACACTTCGTCGATCGCCGCCATCGGCTTGCTGATCACTGCGTGGCCGAAGTGCTTCATCGCCGCCGCTTGGGTGAAGGTACCTTCAGGGCCGAGGTACGCCACTTTCAGTGGCTGCTCCAGCGCCAGGCACGACGACATGATCTCGCGGAACAGCCGCGCCATTTCTTCGTTGCCCAGCGGCCCCTGATTGCGCTCCATCACACGTTTGAGCACCTGAGCTTCGCGCTCGGGACGATAGAACACCGGCACTTCGCCTTCGGCCAGCGAGGCCATCTTCACGCGGGCGACTTCCTGGGCGCAACGCGCACGCTCACTGATCAGCTCGAGGACTTTGGTGTCCAGAGCGTCGATGCGAACGCGCAGTGCCTTGAGTTCTTGCTCGGACATCAGCCGTGTTCCTTCTCGAATTCCGCCATGTACGCCACCAGCGCGTTGACCGCGGTGATGTCGACGGCGTTGTAGATGGAGGCGCGCATACCGCCAACCGAGCGGTGGCCCTTGAGGTTGAGCAGACCGCGCTCGTCGGCACCGGCGAGGAACGGCTTGTCCAGACGATCGTCAGCGAGACGGAACGGCACGTTCATCCACGAGCGATCCGACTTGTTGATCGGGTTGCTGTAGAGACCGCTGGCGTCGATGAAGTCGTACAGGGTGCGCTGCTTGACGTCGTTGAGCTTGGCGATCGCTTCGACGCCGCCCTGCTCTTTCAGCCATTGGAACACCAGACCGGACAGGTACCAGGCCAGCGTCGGCGGGGTGTTGTACATCGAGCCGTTATCAGCCGCGACCTTGTAGTTGAGCATGGTTGGGCACAGCGAGCGGGCCTTGCCGAGCAAGTCTTCGCGGATGATGTTGACGACGATGCCGCTCGGGCCGATGTTCTTCTGCGCGCCGGCGTAGATCATGCCGAAACGCGAAATATCGACCGGGCGCGAGAGGATGTCCGAAGACATGTCCGCCACCAGCGGTACGTCACCGGTTTGCGGGATCCACTGGAATTCCAGACCGCCGATGGTTTCGTTCGGCGCGTAGTGAACGTACGCGGCGTCTTTCGACAGGTTCCACTCGTTCTGGCCTGGGATGGCGAAATAGTCGTAAGGCTTGGCAGTGGCAGCAACGTTGACGTGGCCATAGCGCGAGGCTTCTTCGATGGCTTTCTGCGACCAGATACCGGTGTCGATGTAGTCGGCCGAGCCGCCTTCAGGCAACAGGTTCAACGGGATCTGTGCGAACTGCTGGCTGGCGCCGCCCTGCAGAAACAGCACTTTGTAGTTCGACGGGATATTCAGCAGGTCACGCAGATCCTGCTCGGCCTGGGTGGCAATGGACACGAACTCATCGCTGCGATGGCTCATTTCCATGACCGACAGACCCTTGCCGTGCCAATCAAGGAGTTCACCCTGGGCGCGCTGCAGGACAGCTTCAGGCAGCGCCGCCGGACCGGCGCAGAAGTTATAGGCTCGCTTGCTCACATCCAATCTCGCTCTGATTTGGTGGTATCACGCAATAAATCACACTACCGATCAACATGGTCCTGTGGGAGCGAGCCTGCTCGCGAATGCATCACCGCGGTGCTTCAGAGGTACCGCAGCGCCTGCTTTCGCGAGCAGGCTCGCTCCCACAGGGGATCTCCATGATGTCGAAAATTCATACCGGACAAATAACAAGGGGGCGAATTCTCATCCGCCCCCTCGTTTATCCGCTTATTCCTGCGGCTCTTCGTCTGCTGCGGCGTCGAGTTGCTGGTCTTCACCCGCTTCGTCGATACCGACGCTGCCTGCGATTTCCTCGCCCTCTTCACCGTCGAGTTCTTCGCCTTCGATTTCCGAAGGCTCCTGAACCCGCTCCAGGCCGACCAGGGTTTCATCCTTGGCCAGCTTGATTAGCGTCACGCCCTGAGTGTTACGACCCAGGCTCGACACTTCGTCGACACGGGTACGCACCAGAGTGCCCTGATCGGAGATCAGCATGATTTCTTCGCCGTCGAGCACCTGCACTGCGCCGACCAGACGGCCGTTACGCTCGTTGCTGACCATGGCGATCACGCCCTGGCCGCCACGCTTGTACTCAGGGAACTCGGTGATCGCGGTGCGCTTGCCATAACCACGCTCGGAAGCGGTGAGGATCTGGCTGCCTTCTTCCGGGATCAGCATGGAAATAAGCTTCTGCCCTTCCGGCAGACGCATGCCGCGCACGCCGCGAGCGGTACGGCCCATGGCACGCACGTCGGACTCCTTGAAGCGGGTGACCTTGCCGCCGTCGGAGAACAGCATCACTTCGCGCTCGCCATCGGTGATGGCCGCAGAGATCAGCACGTCGCCTTCGTCCAGTTCCAGCGCGATCAGACCGACGCTGCGCTGACGGCTGAAGGATTCCAG
Organism: Pseudomonas sp. Sample_14; assembly: GCF_004307515.1. Classification (NCBI taxonomy): domain Bacteria; kingdom Pseudomonadati; phylum Pseudomonadota; class Gammaproteobacteria; order Pseudomonadales; family Pseudomonadaceae; genus Pseudomonas; species Pseudomonas sp. Sample_14. Next base: position 39,078 of record NZ_RCOC01000092.1, read on the forward strand.
CGGGGTCTTCTTCACGGTGCCGTTGGCGGTGGCCATGAAGATGTAGTGACCTTCGGTGTATTCCTCGACCGGCAGCATGGTGGTGATGTATTCACCATCATCCAGCGGCAGCAGGTTGACCAGCGGACGACCACGGGCCGCGCGGGACGCTTCCGGAATCTCGTAGGTCTTGAGCCAGTACACCTTGCCCTTGCTGGAGAACAGCAGCAGCGTGGTGTGGCTGTTGGCGACCAGCAGGTGAGCGATGTAGTCCTCATCCTTGACGCCGGTAGCCGATTTGCCTTTGCCGCCACGACGCTGAGCCTGGTACGCAGCCAGCGGCTGGGTCTTGGCGTAGCCACCGTGGGAAATGGTCACGACGCGCTCTTCTTCCGGGATCATGTCGCCCAGGGTCAGATCGAGACGGGCATCGAGAATTTCGGTGCGGCGCACGTCGCCGTATTCGGCGCGGATCACTTCCAGCTCTTCGCGGATCACTTCCATCAGACGCACGGCGCTGTTGAGGATGCGGATCAGCTCGCCGATCTGGTTGAGGATCTCTTGATACTCGGCCAGCAGCTTCTCGTGCTCCAGACCGGTCAGACGGTGCAGGCGCAGTTCGAGAATGGCTTGCGCCTGTTCTGGCGAGAGGAAGTACTTGCCTTCACGCAGACCGTATTGCGGATCGAGGTTTTCCGGACGGCACGAATCGGCACCGGCACGCTCAACCATCGCCACCACAGCCGAGGATTCCCAAGGCGTGCTGATCAGCGCTTCCTTGGCTTCCGACGGCGTTGGCGAAGCCTTGATCAGGGCGATCACCGGGTCGATGTTCGACAGGGCAACGGCCTGGCCTTCGAGAATGTGCCCACGCTCGCGCGCCTTGCGCAATTCGAACACGGTACGGCGGGTAACCACTTCGCGACGGTGACGGACGAAGGCTTCAAGCAGATCCTTGAGGTTGAGGATGCGCGGGCGGCCGTCGATCAGCGCGACGATGTTGATGCCGAATACCGATTGCAGCTGGGTCTGGGCGTAGAGGTTGTTGAGGATCACCTCAGGCACTTCGCCGCGACGCAGCTCGATGACGACGCGCATACCGTCCTTGTCGGACTCGTCGCGCAGCTCGGTGATGCCTTCGAGCTTCTTCTCTTTGACCAGCTCGGCGATCTTCTCGATCAGACGCGCCTTGTTCAGCTGGTAAGGCAGTTCGGTGATGACGATCTGCTGACGGCCACCCACCTTGTCGATGTCTTCGATGATCGAGCGGGCACGCATGTAAATGCGTCCGCGACCGGTGCGGTAGGCTTCGATGATGCCGGCGCGACCGTTGATGATCGCAGCCGTCGGGAAGTCCGGACCGGGAATGTATTGCATCAGCTCATCGACGGTCAGCTCGGGGTTGTCGATGAGGGCCAGGCAACCGTCGATGACTTCACCGAGGTTGTGCGGCGGAATGTTGGTCGCCATGCCCACGGCGATACCGCTGGAACCGTTGACCAGCAGGTTCGGTACGCGGGTCGGCATGACTGCCGGGATCAGTTCGGTGCCGTCGTAGTTCGGCACCCAGTCCACGGTTTCCTTGTGCAGGTCAGCCAGCAGCTCGTGCGCCAGCTTGGTCATGCGCACTTCGGTGTATCGCATGGCCGCAGCGTTGTCGCCGTCGACCGAACCGAAGTTGCCCTGGCCGTCGACCAGCAGGTAGCGCAGGGAGAAAGGCTGGGCCATGCGAACGATGGTGTCGTACACGGCAGTGTCACCGTGCGGGTGATACTTACCGATCACGTCGCCGACGACACGGGCAGATTTCTTGTACGGCTTGTTGTAGTCGTTGCCCAGCTCGCTCATCGCGAACAGTACGCGACGGTGCACGGGCTTGAGGCCATCGCGCGCATCCGGCAGTGCACGGCCGACGATCACGCTCATTGCGTAGTCGAGGTAGGACTGTTTCAGCTCGTCTTCGATATTGACCGGGAGGATTTCTTTGGCCAGTTCGCCCATGAGAAGCCTGATTCCTTTTTCTGGTGAAACTTCGTCATATCCATGTGGGAGCAACGAAGCTCGTCGGGGCCGGCCGAGTGCCATGCGCCGACTTACGACAAATCAACATTGGATCGCGGATTTGCGCAGTAAAGACAGCTCCGTGGAGCCGCCTCGGAAAACGCCGGATGTTATCACAAAGGCCGCCACGCACCTATCCCCCAGATGCGCATGGAGCATAGTTAGTTGACCGATGACAGGCTTGAGGGGGACGACAGAAGCTCTGAGCTTCTTTGAATGTGAAATCTGGGGCAGATTTACAGTTGTTTATTGACATTCAGGCCCTCATCGCTGGCAAGCCAGCTCCCACAGGTTCAATGCCGGGCACAAAACCTGTGGGAGCTGGCTTGCCAGAGATGGGGCCCGCTCACACGCTAAAGACCTTCAATGCAGGCGCTTGCGGCACATCAACTGGACCATTTTCGCGGTGTCCGGGCGTTCGACGATGCCTTTCTCGGTGACGATCGCATCGATCAGATCCGCCGGGGTGACATCAAACACCGGGTTGAACGCTTCAACATCGGCACCGACGCGTTTACCGCCGACTTCCAGCAGTTCGGCGCCATCACGTTCTTCGATCGGAATGTCATCGCCGCTGGCCAGATTCATGTCGATGGTCGAACTCGGCGCCACCACCATGAAGCGCACGCCGTGGTGCATGGCATTTACCGCCAGTTGATAGGTGCCGATCTTGTTCGCCACGTCGCCATTGGCGGTGATGCGGTCAGCGCCGACGATCACCCAGGTCACGCCTTTGGTTTTCATGATGTGCGCGGCGGCGGAGTCGGCATTCAGGGTCACCGGGATGCCTTCGTTGGCCAGCTCCCACGCGGTCAGCCGTGAGCCCTGCAACCATGGCCGGGTTTCGTCGGCGTAAACGCGCTCGACCATGCCTTCTATATAAGCAGCGCGGATCACCCCCAGCGCAGTACCGAACCCGCCGGTGGCCAGCGCGCCGGTATTGCAATGGGTCAGGATGGCCTGAGCGTTGCCCTGATGCTTGCGAATCAGATCGACACCAAGCTGCGCCATGGTCAGGTTGGCCTCGCGGTCGCTTTCATGAATGGCGATAGCTTCGGCTTCCAGCGCCGCCAGCGGATCGGCGTTGCTTTTCAGCCGATCCAGGCGATCGTGCATGCGCCCCAGCGCCCAGAACAGATTGACCGCGGTCGGCCGCGAATCGGCCAGCAGGGCAAAATCCTCTTCCAACGCCGCGTACCAGTCGCCGCCTTCGGCAATCCGCGCCCGCGCCGCGAGGACGATGCCATAAGCCGCACTGATGCCGATGGCCGGTGCACCACGCACGACCATCGAGCGAATCGCCTCGGCCACGCCGGCGGCGCTGGTGTAGGCGATCCAGGTTTCCTCGAACGGCAAAATACGCTGATCCAGCAGGTGCAGCGCGCCATCACGCCAATCGATGGCCTTTACTTTCTCCGCAGCCAACAGTCGATCGCGCATCCCACACCCCGCACTCATGAACAAAAGCCGCCGATTATAGCGATCCCCCCGCGAAGACGCTCGGGTATACTTCGCCATCCTTTACAAAAGCACTGGAACCGACCCTCGATGCCGAAACCTGCCATTGCGCTCGACCTGTTATTGCTGCCGACCTGGCTGGTCCCTGTCGAACCTGCAGGCGTGGTGCTCAAGGAGCACGGCCTGGGCATCCGTGACGGTTGCATCGTGTTTATCGGCCCGCGCGCCGAAGCGTTGAAGTGTAACGCGACAGAAATCCGTGAACTGCCGGATGTTCTGTTGGCGCCGGGACTAATCAATGCCCACGGCCACGCGGCGATGACGCTGTTCCGTGGCCTGGCCGACGATCTGCCGCTGATGACCTGGCTGGAAAATCATATCTGGCCGGCCGAAGGCAAATGGGTCGATGAGGACTTCGTCCGCGACGGCACCGATCTGGCCATCGCCGAGCAGATCAAGGGCGGCATCACCTGCTTCTCTGACATGTACTTTTTCCCGAAAGTCGCCAGCGAGCGCGTACACAACAGCGGTATCCGCGCGCAGATCGCCATTCCGATCCTCGATTTCCCGATCCCCGGCGCCAGCAGTGCCGACGAAGCCATTCGTCAGGGCGTCGAATTGTTCGGCGATCTCAAGCATCACGAACGCATCAAGATTACTTTCGGCCCGCATGCACCCTACACCGTCGGTGATGAGAACCTGGAAAAAATCAGGGTCATCGCCGAGGAGTTGGACGCCTCTATCCACATGCATGTGCATGAAACCGCATTCGAAGTGCAGCAGGCCGTCGAGCAGACCGGCGAACGGCCACTGGCGCGCCTGGGTCGCCTTGGCCTGCTCGGCCCGCGCTTCCAGGCGGTGCACATGACCCAGATCAGCGATGACGACCTCGCGCTGCTGGTAGAAAGCAACAGCAGCGTGATCCACTGCCCGGAATCCAATCTGAAACTGGCCAGCGGCTTCTGCCCGGTCGAACGTTTGTGGCAGGCTGGGGTGAACGTTGCCGTCGGCACCGATGGCGCGGCGAGCAACAATGATCTCGACCTGCTCGGCGAAACCCGCACCGCCGCCCTGCTGGCCAAAGCCGTCGCCGGCTCTGCCACTGCGCTGGACGCCCATCGCGCCTTGCGCATGGCCACCCTCAATGGTGCGCGTGCACTGGGGATCGAGGCGCAGGTCGGCTCGCTGGAGATTGGCAAAGCCGCGGACATCGTCGCTTTCGACCTGTCCGGCCTGGCGCAGCAACCGGTGTATGACCCGGTGTCGCAGCTGATTTATGCCACCGGGCGTGATTGCGTGAAACACCTGTGGGTCGCCGGCAAGCAACTGCTCGACGACCGGCGCCTGACCCGCATGGACGAACAACAGCTGGGCGCGACCGCCCGCCACTGGGGCCAGCGCATCAGCGGCCACACCGAATCGTAAACACCGCGGCGCTATATCCGCGGCTACAGCCCTTTTCAGGTTTTTCGAGGAATTGAACATGAGCAACGTCGACCACGCCGAAATCGCCAAATTCGAGGCCCTGGCCCATCGCTGGTGGGACCGTGAAAGCGAATTCAAACCGCTGCACGACATCAACCCGCTGCGGGTCAACTGGATCGACGAGCGAGTCAATCTGGCCGGCAAGAAAGTCCTCGACGTCGGCTGCGGCGGCGGCATCCTCAGCGAAGCCATGGCCCAGCGTGGCGCCACCGTGATGGGCATCGACATGGGCGAAGCGCCGCTGGCGGTCGCACAACTGCATCAGCTGGAATCCGGGGTCAGCGTCGAATACCGGCAGATCACCGCCGAAGCCCTCGCCGACGAAATGCCCGAGCAGTTCGACGTGGTCACCTGCCTGGAAATGCTCGAGCACGTGCCGGATCCATCCTCGGTAATCCGTGCCTGCTTCCGCATGGTCAAGCCGGGCGGCCAGGTATTCTTCTCGACCATCAACCGCAACCCGAAGGCGTATCTGTTCGCGATCATCGGCGCCGAATACATCATGAAGCTGCTACCGCGCGGCACCCACGACTTCAAGAAATTCATCCGCCCGTCCGAGCTCGGCGCGTGGAGCCGCATGGCTGGCCTGACCGTCAAGGACATCATCGGCCTGACCTACAACCCGCTGACCAAGCACTACAAGCTGGCCAACGACGTTGACGTCAACTACATGATCCAGACCCTGCGCGAGGAATAAGCCGATGGCCATCAGAGCGGTACTTTTCGACATGGACGGCACCCTGCTCGACACCGCGCCGGACTTCATCGCCATCTGCCAGGCGATGCGCGCCGATCGCGGTCTGCCGCCGATCAACGACAAGCACATCCGCGACGAGATTTCCGGCGGCGCCAAGGCCATGGTCGCGGTGACGTTCTCGATGGATCCGGAATCGCCCGGCTTCGAAGAGCTGCGCCAGGAGTTTCTCGAGCGCTATCTGGTCGGCTGCGCGGTGCACAGCAAACTGTTCGACGGCATGGGCGAACTGCTCGCCGATATCGAAAAGGCCAACCTGATCTGGGGCGTGGTCACCAACAAACCGGTGCGCTTCGCCGAGCCGATCATGCAGCGTCTGGGGCTGGCCGAGCGTTCGGCGCTGCTGATCTGCCCGGATCATGTGAAGAACAGCAAGCCGGATCCGGAGCCGCTGATCCTCGCCTGCAAGATGCTTGATCTGGATCCGTCGACCGTGCTGTTTATCGGCGATGATCTGCGCGATATCGAATCGGGCCGCGATGCCGGCACCAAAACCGCTGCGGTGACCTACGGCTACATCCACCCGGACGACAATCCACGGCACTGGGGCGCGGACGTGGTAGTGGATCACCCGCTGGAGTTGCGCAAGGTGCTCGACAGCGCGCTGTGCAGCTGCTGACCTGACTGTTGCAAGCTCCCTGTGTGGCGAGGGGATTTATCCCCGCTGGGCTGCGAAGCGGCCCCCGCTTTCATCCAGGCAATGTGACACACAGGTTTTGCGACGGCTTCGCCGCCGAACGGGGATAAATCCCCTCGCCACAGGGGTGAAGCAGATCTTCATGAAATGGATTGTGAGGTTTTTATGTTTGATTACACCGCTCGCCCTGAATTGCTCAAGGATCGGGTCATTCTGGTCACCGGTGCCGGCCGTGGCATCGGCGCGGCTGCGGCGAAAACCTATGCCGCCCACGGTGCCACCGTGCTGCTGCTGGGCAAGACCGAAGCCAATCTGACCGAGGTCTACGACGAAATCGAAGCAGCGGGCCACCCGCAACCGGCGGTGATCCCGTTCAACCTCGAGACCGCCCTGCCCCATCAATATGATGAGCTGGCCGCGATGATCGAAACCGAGTTCGGCCATCTCGACGGCCTGCTGCACAACGCTTCGATCATCGGCCCGCGCACGCCGATCGAACAACTCTCCGGCGAAAACTTCATGCGGGTCATGCAGGTCAACGTCAACGCGATGTTCATGCTGACCAGCACCCTGCTGCCGCTGCTCAAGCTCTCGAAGGACGCCTCGGTGGTGTTCACCTCGAGCAGCGTCGGGCGCAAGGGTCGCGCGTACTGGGGCGCTTACGGTGTGTCGAAATTTGCCACCGAAGGCCTGATGCAAACCCTGGCCGATGAAGTCGAAGGCGTTGCGCCGGTACGCTCCAATAGCATCAACCCGGGCGGTACGCGCACCAGCATGCGCGCGCAGGCTTATCCGGGGGAAAATCCGCTGAACAACCCGACACCGGAAGAGATCATGCCGGTGTATCTATACCTGATGGGCCCGGACAGCGCGGGCGTCAATGGCCAGGCTTTCAACGCCCAATAACGCCATACGTCGCATTTGTTGCCGCGGCAGAATGCTGTCGCGGCAAGCCATTGCCGCTCATAACCGTCACAAAGCCGCCAATAACCCAGCGCGGCGGCCCGGCATCAGTCAGCAAGTCGTTGATTCGAAAAGCTTTAAATTAAATCGAACCGAATGGCACGGGTTTCGCTCTAAATTCCCTCAAAACATGCCGTGTGATGGCCATGGGGCAACGCCGATTTCGATAGCTGACTGATCGTCTTGCGGCAGACTAAACTTACGCCAAACGTCCTACGGGACTGATGGATCAGTACGACGCGCAGCCCATAGCCGCTCTCACCCAGCCTGTAAGACAGACTTACTGCTTAGGGGCTCACGCCATATGAAATCTCCTTCCCAGACCCATGCAATTGACTTTGACAGTGCCAAATTGCAGCGCCTGGGCTTCGGTCAACTACCGGCGCTGATCGAGCGCCCGACCAGCCTGGCGCAACTGCGTCAGCAAATGAGCCTGCAACTGCAAACCAGCCTGGAGCCACAGCGCATCCTTGGCCTGTTCTTTCGCGAAATCCAACGCCTGGTGCCGCTGGACGCCCTGAGCTATGTGCATCAGGCCAGTGACCTGCGCCTGGAGTTCGGTGCACGCGGTCACCATTCGGTCAGCTACACCCTGAGCCACGAAGGCGAGCACATGGGCGAGCTGGTCTTCCGCCGTAATCAACGCTTCAACGACAAGGAACAGGGCGACCTCGAGTCGCTGCTGTCGTGCCTGCTGTACCCGATGCGCAACGCCCTGCTCTATCGCGCCGCGACGCAAAGTGCCTTGCGCGACCCGTTGACCGGTGCCGGCAATCGGGTGGCCATGGAGCAGACCTTGCAGCGCGAGATCGACATGTCGCGCCGTCATGCGCAACCGCTGTCGGTGCTGATGCTCGACATCGACCACTTCAAACGGGTCAACGATGACCACGGGCATGGTGCCGGCGATGAAGTGCTCAGAGCCATTGCCGCGTCGATCAAGGCGCAACTGCGCAACGTCGACATGGTGTTCCGTTATGGCGGCGAAGAGTTTCTGATCCTGCTGTCCAACACCGGTCGCGAAGCGGCGGCGATGGTCGGCGAGCGTTTGCGCCAGGCGACGCAGTCAGAGGAATATTTTGCCGATGGCCAGTTGATCGAGATCACCGTGAGCCTGGGATGCTCGACGTTGTTGCCGGGCGAGTCGGCAGACAGCTTATTGCGCCGCGCCGACAGCGCGTTATATGTCGCAAAGCGCGAGGGGCGGAACCGGCTGGCGATGGCTGGCTGAAAATCATTGTGGGAGCGAGCCTGCTCGCGAAGAGGGAGGGTCAGACAACGATTCGTTGCATGACCCACCGCTTTCGCGAGCAGGCTCGCTCCCACAGTTCAATCAGCTTTCGGTTACGGTCCGGCGCTCGCGGTTGACCAGCAAGCGCTCCGAAGTCTCCAGCTGCATGCACCGCTCCAGAAACAGGTACATGTAGTCATAACTCTTGCAGATCGCCTGCCGTAGCTCGGCCTGCAACGCCTTGCTCGGGTTCATGCCGGCCAGGGTGCAGATGATTTCCAGCGCTTCCCACGGATGAGCGTCGTCGTACTGGGCATGCATCTTCAACCACTTCATCGCGCGCTTGCGGTCCTCTTCCGGGAACGCTGCCGCGTAGACCCCGGTCGAGCAGACCACCGCTGACCACTCCCCGGTCGCGCCCTCGATCGCATAGTTGGTCGCGGCAATCGCCACGATCAGCGAATCTGCCGAGCTGGTGTGCCAGCACCAATGACTCAGAGCATGCAGCTCCGGCGGCACTTGCTGGGCCTGGAGGTCTTCGAGACTGACGCCATGGGCGCGGCTCCAGTGCATCCAGTAGTCGGCATGGTTGAGTTCGACGCGGATGTTGCGCATCAGCCAGCGCCGCGCCATGTCTTCGCCGGAATGGCGGGCAAAGCGGGTCTTGGTGAGGTTCTGCGCCATGTACAAGGCAAACTGCTCGACCACCGGCCAGCCGCCGATGAGGTACTGGCGCATGGTTTTCGCGCTGAGTCTGTTGTCGCGCATGCGCTGATAAAGTTCATGTTCGACAACCCGGCGCTTGCTCTCGCTGCAATCCTTGATGAGCTGTTGCGCCCAGGCAGGATAACTTGCAGCTTCCATGAGGGGTCCGGTTCGGTTGAATGTGTCGATCACTGTTCGGCTCCTTTTGAGTTGTGATGGCAAGGATCGGCGAGAGACTTCAACGGAACGTGCCAGGCGCTTTGAACAACAACGGCTGCGGTCTGGCAGGGCGACTTTGCAAACTGTCACAGGTAAATAACTGCGGGCGCTCGATGACATACCCCTGAGCGTAATCCACACCTATTTCAAGCAATGCCTGTTCGATCTGGTTAGTTTCAACAAACTCGGCAATTGTCTGCTTACCCATAACATGGCCGATGTGATTGATCACTTCGACCATTGCCCGATTAATCGGGTCGTCCAGCATATCCTTAACGAAACTCCCGTCGATCTTCAGGAAGTCTACAGGCAAATGTTTCAAGTAAGCGAATGAAGACATTCCGGCACAAAAGTCATCCAGAGAAAAGTGACAACCTAAGCCTTTGAGTTCATTGATAAAACGAATTGCACTGCCAAGATTTGCGATTGCACTGGTTTCAGTAATTTCAAAACAAATCATTTCAGGCGGTATAGCGTAGTTAACAAACTGTTCCCGCAGGAAGTGCAAAAACGCGTCATCTCCTATAGTAATGCCTGACAGATTAATCGCACACATTGCCAAAGGAAGTTCATGTTCCTGTTCAATACACTGGGCAATAACCTTGAAAACATTTTCAACTACCCAGCGATCTAACTGGGTCATCAAACCATATCGCTCCGCTGCCGGAATAAAGCTGTCAGGCAAAATCATCCGCCCGGATTCATCATGCAAACGCAGGAGTATTTCGACGTGCCCCGCCTGGCCGGGTTGCGGCTTGAGCGGCGCGATCTGTTGGGCGTAAAGGCAAAAGCGGTTTTCTTCCAGCGCCATGTGCAGGCGCTGCACCCAAGCCATTTCACCGAAGCGCATGGACAGTTCGGAGTCGTCCGCATGATAGACCTGCACGCGGTTGCGGCCCTTTTCCTTGGCCATGTAGCAAGCCATGTCCGCCGCACGCAGGGAGGCTTCAAGGGTGGTCGGATTCTGCGCGACATGCACCAGGCCGATACTGACGGTGGTCAGGAAGGGCCGCCCCTTCCAGACAAAATGCAGGTTCTGCACGGTCTGGCGCAGGCTTTCGGCAATCTTCTCGGCGATGTCCGGCGGGCAGTTCTCCAGCAAAATCCCGAATTCGTCGCCGCCCAGTCGCGCCAGGGTATCGCCCTCGCGCAAGTCTGATTGCAGCAGCGTGCAGATGTGCCGCAGCAACTCATCGCCCGCCGCATGACCACAGGTGTCGTTGACCAGTTTGAACTGGTCCAGATCGAGGAACATCAGTGCATGCCGCCCGGGCTGGCGCGTCAGTTTGTGCAAGGCCTGCTCGAGGCGATATTCGAATTCGCGGCGGTTGGCCAGCCCGGTCAGCGCATCGTGGGTCGCCTGCCAGGACAGATTGGCGATGTATTGCCGCTCCTGGGTCATGTCGTGCAGCACCAGCACCGTGCCGCTGACATTCCCGGCATTGCGGATCGGCGCGCCGACCAGGGTCACCGACAGGGTGCTGCCGTCCAGACGCTGGATCAGCTTGGAATGTTCGCTGCCGCCGCTGAGCTGGCCGCTGAGAATGTGCTCGATCAACGTGAGCCCTTCGGTCTGGGCGTTATCGTCGAGAAGGTTGAACAGCGCCGACAACGGCAGCCCTGCCGCCTGCTCGGCCTTCCAGTGCGTCATGGCCTCGGCGGCGGGGTTCATGTAATCGATCGCGCCGTTGACGTCGGTGGTGATCACGCCATCACCAATCGACTGCAGCGTGATATGCGCGCGATCCTTTTCCAGTTGCAGCGCCTGGGCAAACTCATGGCGCTGCTTGAGCAGTTTGTGCGTGCGCCACAGCGCCAGCGCGATCAGACCCAGCGCGGTGGCCAGGTTGGTGAACAGCAGCAGGCGCATGATCACCCGCGAGCCTTCGCCCAAGGCATCGCTGAAAGCCCTGGCCGCTGGGGTGACTGCATCGTTGATGGCGAAGATCTGTAACTTCCAGCGCTGCACATCGCCGGGACTGGCCTGGTTCTGCGCAATGCCTTGGTGCATCTCCTGCGCGACTTCGTGCAGTCGGTCGAGATAGGCATCGCCAATCGTCCAGCGATCGATCGCGGTTTCCAGATAACTGTAGTGGCGGAAATTGAGGTACAGCCAGATGACGCTGGAGACATCGTCTGGATGATTGCCACCCTTGAGAATGCCTTGGCGCGCCGCTTGCAGATCCGGCGGCTGACGATCCAGCGCCAGGCGCAATTGGTGCCCGCCCTGCGGCACGGCGATCGCCGTCAGGTATTTGCGATAGATCGCCTCGTCACGGCTGTCGGCGTAGAGGTTGAGATAATAGATGGCGTCTTTCTGGCCCTTGGACCACAGGCTTTCGCCAGCGACGTAGCCACGCACGGCCGAAAGCACGTAAAGGCTCACGCCCCCCAGTAATGCCTGGAACACCACGACAGCAATAAAGGGCCAGACGATACCCAACAACCGTGGTGTTCCCAGAGTCTGCTTTTGCTTCATGAGAGTCCTTGCATGAGCACTGCCCGCTCGCCTTCCGGGCGAATTCGCTATGACGAGACTAGGTGGGGTTCTCGTTCAAGGCAAGGCGCGGCGTTACACCGCGCGCAGAACCTCTGACAGGTCGGCAAGGGTTTCGATCAGTGCTGTTGCAAGTTGCCGTAGAGCTTGGCGTACAGACCGCCGTCGGCGATCAGTTGGCGATGGTCGCCGTCCTCGGCGATCTGCCCGCCGTCGAACACCAGCACGCGGTCCGCCTGTTTCACCGCCGACAGGCGATGGGCAATGATTAGCGTGGTGCGGCCATGGAGAAATTTCGCCATCGCCTGGTGCAGGTTGTACTCGGTGGCGGCATCGAGGGCCGAGGTGGCTTCGTCGAGAATCACCACTTTCGGCTCGGCGAGAATCATCCGCGCGATCGCCAGACGCTGGCGCTGGCCGCCGGACAAACGCACGCCGGAACGCCCGACGATGCTGTCGAGACCAGCGGGCAGCGCGCGGATGGTCGCGGCCATCTGCGCGATTTCCAGCGCCTGCCAGCAGGCTTCGTCGCTGCGCATGCGGCCCATGGTCAGGTTGGCGCGCACGCTGTCGTTGAACAGCGCCGGATGCTGCAGCACCACCGCGACGTTCTCGCGCACCGTCTCCAGACCGATTTCCTGCTGAGTCGACCCACCGAAGCGAATGGTCCCGGCCGCTGGCCTGTACAGGCCCAACAGCAATTGCACCAAGGTGCTTTTGCCGCCGCCGCTGGCGCCGACGATCGCGACTTTTTCGCCGGGCAGGATCGACAGGTTCATCTGATCCAGCACCAGCTCGTCGCCGTAACCGAAGCTCAGGCCTTGCACCTCGATGCCGACGGTGTCGCGCCCCTTGAACGGATCGACGCCGCCGGGATACTGCGGCTCGTCGGCACGCGCCAGCAGTTCATTGATCCGAGTCAGCGCACCGCCCGCTGCGTAGTAGGCGTATTGCAGATTGAGCAGCTGTTCGACCGGGCCGATCATGAACCACAGGTAACTGAACACCGCGAGCATCTGCCCGATCGACAGGTCGGAAAACAGCACGGTGAGCATCGCCGCCGCGCGGAAGATGTCGATGCCGAACTGGAACAACAAACCACTGGCGCGGTTCGAGGCGTCGGTTTTCCACTGCGAGTTGACTGCGTAGTTGCGCACCTCCTGCGCGCGCAAACCGAGGCGCCCGAGGAAATAGCCCTGACGATTGCCCGCGCGCACTTCCTGAATCGCATCGAGAGTTTCGCTCAGCGCCTGAGTGAAGCGCGAGGTGCTGTCGTTCTCGAGTTTTTTCAGGTGCTTGACGCGTTTGCCCAGCTGCACCGTGGCGTAGATCACCAACGGGTTGAACAGCAGGATCAGCAGCGCCAGCTTCCAGTGCATCCACATCAGAATGCTGGCGGTGCCGACCAGGGTCAGCATCGCGACGAGGAAGCGGCTGAGGGTTTCGCCGACGAATTTGTCGAGGGTATCCAGATCGGTGACCAGGTGCGTGGTCACCGTGCCGCTGCCGAGGCTTTCGTATTCGCCGAGGGAAATGCGCTTGAGCCGCTCGATCAGGCGCACGCGAATGCGGTAGACGATGTCCTTGGCCAGGCGCGCGAACAGCCGCGACTGCAACACGCCAAAACACAGGGCGCTGCAACGCAAGGTCAGGGTCACCACCAGCATCAGGCCGATATAACCCGCCGCCTGCTGCCACATGCTCGGCAGAAAATGGTTCATGACTTTCAGCGCGGCATCGCCGTGGCCGAGCAGGACTTCGTCGACCAGCAATGGCAGCAGCAAGGGAATCGGCACGCTGCACAGCGTCGCCAGCACGGCCACGCCGTTGGCGATCCACAGGGATTTCTTGTGATGCAGTGCCAGACGCCGGACTTCAGCCCAGCTCAGCCGGTCGACACGCTCTACGGCTGGCGTGTCATCGGCACGGTCAGACACAGGCCGCGCGCTCCAGCCAGCGGCCGAGCAACGGCGACAGCTCGCTGAGCGGTTGATAGCCGTTGGTCAGCAGCGCCAGTTGCCCGTTGCGCTCGGCCAGCAGGGTCGGAAAACCGGCGATGCCCAGATCCTGTACCCAGGTGAAATCGGCCTGGGTCGCCTTGTGCTGATCGGCATGATCGAACAACGCGGCGAATTCGATCCGCGGCACACCGGCCTGCTCCGCCAGTTCGACCAGCACGCTGGCCTGAGTGACATCGCGACCTTCGGCGTAGAACGCCTGCTGGATCATCCCGACCAGTGTCCACGCGCAATCCGGCGCCAGACTGCGCGCGGTGACAATGGCGCGACAGGCAGGCTCGGTGTCGTAGACAAAACCGTCGGGCAACGCGCCATCGAACTTGAACGGCTGGCCGGTGGCCTCGGTGACCGCTTGCCAGTGCTCAAGAATGTAGCGCCGCGTGGTCGGCTCCAGCGCCGAGCCGCTGCCGGTGCGCAGACCGCCAACCACCAGATGCAGCTCGACCCCGGCTGCCTGCGCCTGCTCGACCAGTGCCTTGGCCACCGGAGCAAAACCCCAGCACCATGAACACATCGGATCCATCACGTAGAGCAGGCGCGCAGACATGGTTAAGCCTCGGTGGATGCTTGCTTATAGTTGTAGCCGATCGGGTGCGGCTGGTTGCGCGCCTTGGCCAGTTCAATCTGCTTTTGCCGATCGATGGCGCTGCGCCGGGTTTTCTCGCTGAGCTTGTCCCAGCAGTGCGGGCAACTGATGCCGGCGACGTAGTGTTCGGAGGCGCGATCTTCAACGCTGACCGGCGTGCGGCAGGCATGACATTGATCGTAGTCGCCTTCCGTCAGGTCGTGACGCACGGTGACGCGGTTGTCGAAGACGAAGCAGTCGCCGCGCCACTTGGTTTCTTCCTGCGGCACCTCTTCGAGGTACTTCAGGATGCCGCCCTTGAGGTGGTAAACCTCTTCGAAACCTTCGCCGAGCATATAGCTCGAGGCTTTCTCGCAGCGAATGCCGCCGGTGCAGAACATCGCGACCTTCTTGTGCACGGCCGGGTCGAAGTGTTCTTTGATGTAGTCGGGAAACTCGCGAAAACTGGTGGTTTTCGGATCGATGGCGCCTTCGAAGGTGCCGATCGACACTTCGTAATCGTTGCGCGTGTCGATCAGCAGCACTTGCGGGTCGCTGATCAGCGCGTTCCAGTCCTGCGGTTCGACGTAGGTGCCGACCTTCTTGTTCGGGTCAACGCCTTCAACGCCGAGGGTGACGATCTCTTTCTTCAGCTTGACCTTGGTGCGATAGAACGGCTGCTCGTCGCAATACGATTCCTTGTGGTCGATGTCGACCATGCGCGGATCGTTCTTGAGCCAGGCGAGCAGACCGTCGATGCCTTCGCGGCTGCCGGAAACCGTGCCGTTGATGCCTTCTTCGGCGATCAGCAGAGTGCCTTTGATGCCGTTGTCGACCATCGCTTGCAGCAGAGGCTCGCGCAGGTCAACGTAATCTTCGAGGGTGACGAACTTGTACAGTGCCGCCACGACAATCGGTTGTGTCATGGGTATTTCTCCAGGTGGCTACCCTCGCAAAGGGTGAACCGGATTCAAAAAAAACGCGCCGGCTAAGCGGCGCGTTGCGGATTCTAGCAAAAACATGATGTGTTTTGGATTTGCTCAGTCTTCTGTGACAACACAAAACCTGTGGCGAGGGGATTTATCCCCGTTGGGTGGCGAAGCAACCCTAAACCCATTCAGCCCCGTTCCTTCTGCCAGGACCGTGGTTACAGGGTTTACGACTGCTGCGCAGCCGAACGGGGATAAATCCCCTCACCACAAAAATCCCGCCACATCCAAAATCAGTGCTTGCTACCGCCGGCACAGGTCGGCGAAGCCGGGGCGCCGTCGATCTCTGCCCATTCCTGCGGGGTGTAGGTGTGCAGCGCCAACGCATGGAACTCGCCCATCAGCTCGCCGAGCGTGCCGTAGACTTTCTGGTGGCGCTTGACCCGGTTCAGGCCTTCGAACTGCGCGCTGACCACCACCGCTTTGTAGTGGGTCTGTAACCCGCGACTGTGCATGTGGCTTTCGTCCAGCACTTGCAGGTGCTCAGGCTGTAACAGGGCCAGCGTCGATTCGATGCGTTGTTGCATGGTCATCACGAACTCCGCTTACTTCTTCTTGGCTGGCGCCGCGGCCGGGGTCAGCTCTTTGGTCATGTCGTCGAGCAGCTTGTTGACCACTGGCACCGCGCTTTCCAGTTTGCCCTGGGTCATCTGCGCCGATTGCTGGGTCAGCTGCGGCATTTTTTCCAGGACTTTCTTGCCCAGTGGCGACTGGTAGAAGGCAACCAGATCTTTGAGCTCGGATTCGCTGAAGTTGCTGGTGTAGAGCTTGACCATGTCGGGCTTGAGCTTGTTCCAGCCGATGGCCTGGTCCAGCGCGGCGTTGGCCTTGGCCTGGTAGGTTTCGAGCACGGCTTTCTTCGACTCAGGGGCTTTGGTCTGTTCAAAGCGCTGGGCGAACATTTGCTGCACTTGCATGTACACCGGGGTACCCAGCTTGTCAGCGTGAGCCAGCGTCAGGAAAGCTTCGGCACTGGCGTTGTGGCTGGCGGTATCGGCAAGCACCTGGCCGCTGGCGCAAACCAGTGCAACCGCGGTACAGATGGCGCGAAGACGAGTCATCGAGTTTCCTTTAAGCAAAGCGAGGTCGAACCCCAAGGGCGACCATTCTGCGCCTAACAATCGCTGTGGCTCAACCCCCGGCCCTTGCCGCGCTTGATTGGCGGGGTTTTGCGGTCAACAATCGAGCCGATGGAACCACCCGGGCCGACGCCGGCCTAAATTGCGCCAACAGACCAACAGGAGTGTGCACGATGAGCCGTATCGAAACCGACAGCCTGGGCCAGATCGAGGTCCCGGACGACGCTTACTGGGGTGCTCAGACGCAACGCTCGCTGATCAACTTCGCCATCGGTCAGGAACGCATGCCGCTACCGGTGCTGCACGCCCTGGCCCTGATCAAGAAAGCCGCCGCACGGGTCAACGACCGCAACGGTGACCTGCCTGCCGACATCGCCCGCCTGATCGAACAGGCCGCCGATGAAGTGCTCGCCGGCGAGCATGACGAGCAGTTCCCGCTGGTGGTCTGGCAGACCGGCAGCGGTACCCAGAGCAACATGAACGTCAACGAAGTGATCGCCGGTCGCGCCAACGAACTGGCCGGCAACCCGCGCGGCGGCAAGTCGCCGGTGCACCCGAACGATCACGTCAACCGCTCGCAAAGTTCCAACGACTGCTTCCCCACTGCCATGAGCATCGCCACCGCCAAAGCGGTGCAGGAACAACTGCTGCCGGCGATTGCCGAGCTGTCCGGCGGCCTTGCCGAACTGGCGGCGCGGCACATGAAACTGGTGAAGACCGGGCGCACGCACATGATGGACGCGACGCCGATCACCTTCGGTCAGGAACTGTCCGGCTTCATCGCGCAACTGGATTACGCCGAGCGCGCGATTCGTGCCGCGCTGCCGGCGGTTTGCGAACTGGCTCAGGGCGGCACCGCCGTTGGTACCGGTTTGAATTCGCCACACGGTTTCGGTGAGGCGATTGCCGCCGAACTCGCAGCACTGTCCGGTTTGCCGTTCGTCACCGCGCCGAACAAGTTCGCCGCGCTGGCCGGTCATGAACCGTTGGTAACGCTGTCGGGTGCACTGAAAACCCTCGCCGTGGCCTTGATGAAGATCGCCAACGACCTGCGTCTGCTGGGCTCAGGTCCTCGCGCAGGTTTCGCTGAAGTGAAGCTGCCGGCCAACGAACCGGGCAGCTCGATCATGCCCGGCAAGGTCAACCCGACCCAGTGCGAAGCGCTGTCGATGCTCGCCTGCCAAGTGCTCGGCAATGACGTGGCGATCGGTTTTGCCGCCAGTCAGGGGCACTTGCAGCTGAACGTGTTCAAACCGGTGATCATCCACAACCTGCTGCAATCGATCCGTCTGCTTGGTGATGGCTGCAGCAACTTCCAGCAGCACTGCATCGCCGGCCTCGAACCGGATGCCGAGGTCATGGCCAAGCATCTGGAACGTGGATTGATGCTGGTGACCGCGCTGAACCCGCACATCGGTTATGACAAGTCGGCGGAGATCGCCAAGAAGGCGTACAGCGAAGGGCTGACTTTGCGTGAGGCGGCGTTGCAGCTGGGTTATCTGACGGATGAAGAGTTCGATGCCTGGGTGCGGCCGGAGAACATGATCGAGGCTGGGGCCAAGGGCTGAGTCATTTAGCGCCTGAAAATCCGTCTTCGCGAGCAGGCTCGCTCCCACAGGAAAATTGCATTGCAAAGTGGGAGCGAGCCTGCTCGCGAATTCAGGCGCCGCCGATCTTCAGCCAGGCACAACCCTGGCCCGCCGCGCCTTGAGGCCGGCAATCAACGACGGCCCCAACGCCACCAGCGCCGAACCCAGCACCACCAGCACCGCCCCGCCATAGCCCAGCGCATTGATCTGCTCGGCATGCACATAGTCCGGCCAGATCCGCGCCGCAATCGCCACCGCCACAAACGTCACCAGCGGCGTGATTGCCAATGTTGCGCTGACCCGCGATGCTTCCCAGTGCGCCAGTGCTTCGGCGAATGCGCCGTAGGCGATCAAGGTGTTCATGCAGCACGCCAATAGCAGCCAGCCCTGCAACGGGCTCAGGTTGAGCGCTTCCAGCGGATGCACCCACGGCGTCAGCAATAGCCCGCAGAACAGATAGATCACCATCATCACCTGCAACGAATTCCACACCGTGAGCAATTGCTTCTGGCCCAGCGCATAGAAGGTCCAGACCGTCGACGCCAGCAGCACCAAGAGCACGCCGGCTGTGTAATCAGACAGCGAGGTCAGCAGCTCGGCCAGGCGCTGATTGAAGAACAGACCAAAGCCGACCAGCAACACCAGCAGGCCGATGCCCTGGCCGATGCTGAAGCGCTCCTTGAACACGAACAGGCTGGCGATCAGCAGCATGATCGGCCCCATTTGCACCACCAATTGCGCGGTGCCGGGGCTGAGCAGGTTGAGGCCCATCAGGTACAGCACGTAATTGCCGACCAGCCCCAGTACCGCCATCAGCACCAGCCAACCACCCTTGGGCCCGAGCACCTTGCGCCTTGGCAGGCGCTTGACCGACGCCAGATAGATGAACAGGCAGCCACCGGACACCATCAGGCGAAACCAGGTCACCGTGACCGGGTCCATCACCTGCAATACCTGTTTGAGCTTGATCGGTAGGATGCCCCACAGAAACGCGGTCAGCAGCGCCAGGAACAGTCCGTACACCCAGCGCCCTGATGAAATGTGCATGCGAACCCCAAAAGCCTGCTGACAAGAACACTCATTCTAGGCGTCCGGCTGCGCACAACACAGGGACAGTTACCGGCAGGCCGCGAATGAAACTGTGCAGGTCGCAGCAGTAAACCGGCGCGCCGCCGTTGATCGGCCGGGCAGGCGCGCCAAGTGCTTCAGGCATAAGCTGATTGCAGACTTTTCAACGCATTGATCAGGGAGACCGACATGTACGCCATGCGCGCCGAGGACAGCGCCCCCGCCACCCGTTTTCGCAGCGACCGCGTGTGTCGGGTCAATGGCGAGCTGTATTTCAGCACCCGGGAAAATACCCTCGAAGGGCCGTATGACAGTCAGGTGATCGAGCGGGAGATTCAGGCTTATATAGCGCGGATGCAGCGGCAGGGTTCCAGCCGCTGAGCCGTGGCGCTGCCTTCGCGAGCAGGCTCGCTCCCACAGGATTTTGGTGAACATTGAAATTATGTACACCCTGAACCTGTGGGAGCGAGCCTGCTCGCGAAGGGGCCTGAACAGGCAACCAATCCTTTAGCGCACCGCCTCAAACAACCCACTCGCCCCCATCCCGCCACCCACGCACATGGTGACGATGCCGTAGCGCAAATTGCGCCGCTGCAATTCCCGGATCAAATGCCCGACCTGACGCGAGCCGGTCATGCCGAACGGGTGGCCGATGGAAATCGAGCCGCCATTGACGTTGTACTTGTCGTTGTCGATCTCCAGCCGGTCGCGGCTGTACAGGCACTGCGAAGCGAACGCCTCGTTCAACTCCCACAGATCGATATCCGCCACTTGCAGGCCCTTGGCCTTGAGCAGTTTCGGCACCGAGAACACCGGGCCGATGCCCATTTCGTCCGGCTCGCAACCGGCGACGGTAAAGCCACGGAAAAACGCTTTCGGCTTGAGCCCCAGCTCCAAGGCTTTATCCAGGCTCATCACCAGCGTCATCGAGGCACCATCGGACAGCTGCGAGGAATTGCCCGCCGTCACCGAACCGTCGTCGGCGAACACCGGTTTCAAACCGGCAAGGCTTTCGTAGGTGGTGTCCGGGCGGTTGCAGTCGTCGCGCTCGACGACGCCGTCGACAATCTGCACTTCGCCGCTGTTCTTGTCCTCGACGCGATATTTCACCGCCATCGGCACGATTTCATCATCGAACAAACCCGCAGCCTGGGCCTGGGCCGTACGCATCTGGCTTTGCAGCGCATAGCGATCCTGGGCCTCGCGGCTGACGCCGTAACGGCGCGCCACCACTTCGGCGGTCTGGCCCATGGTGTAGTAGATGCCGGGAGTCTGTTGCTTGAGCAATGGGTTGATCAGGTGATCGGTGTTGACGCTTTTCAGGGTCAGGCTGATCGACTCGACGCCGCCGGCAACGATGATGTCGCTGCAACCGGAGGCGATCTGGTTGGCGGCAATCGCAATGGCCTGCAAACCCGAGGAACAGAAACGGTTGAGGGTCATGCCGGCGGTGCCGGTGCCCAGGCACGACAGTACCGCGACGTTGCGGCCGATGTTGTAGCCCTGCGCGCCCTCGTTGGAGCCGGCGCCGACGATGCAGTCCTCGACGCTGGCCGGGTCGATATCGTTGCGGGTCAGCAGCGCATTGACGCAGTGGGCCGCCATGTCATCGGGGCGGGTCTGGTTGAACTTGCCGCGAAAGGATTTGGCCAGGCCGGTCCGCACGCTGTCGACGATCACCACTTCACGCATGGCATACCTCATTGTTGTTGTCGGTTGAGAGTGGAGCTGAGCATAAGTCCACCTTCTTGCCGACCGCGAGGATCATTCACCCGGCGTATGCGCGGCCATCGCCTCAGTCCTTGTGCTTCTTGGCCTTCTTGTCGGATTTCTCGAACGCGTCTTCCAGCGCGCGGTTGATGGTGCGCAACACTTTCACCCGCGCCCAGCGCTTGTCGTTGGCCTCGACCAGCGTCCACGGCGCGATCTCGGTGCTGGTGCGATCAACCATGTCGCCGACCGCCCGGCGATAGTCGTCCCACTTTTCCCGATTGCGCCAGTCGTCCTCGGTGATCTTGAAACGCTTGAAGGAAATCTCTTCGCGCTCCTGAAAGCGCTCCATCTGCGTGTCCTTGTCGATAGCCAGCCAGAACTTGACGACGATGACGCCGGCATCGGCCAGTTGCTCTTCGAAGTCATTGATTTCGCCGTAGGCGCGCAGCCAGTCGGCCGGGGTGCAGAAGCCTTCGATCCGCTCGACCAGCACCCGCCCGTACCACGAGCGGTCGAACACGGTGAATTTGCCCCGCGCCGGAAGGTGTCGCCAGAACCGCCACAGATACGGTTGCGCGCGCTCTTCTTCGGTCGGCGCGGCGATCGGGACGATGCTGTACTGACGCGGATCGAGCGCGGCTGCCACGCGGCGAATCGCCCCGCCCTTGCCCGCCGCGTCGTTACCCTCGAACACCGCGACCAGCGCATGGCGGCGCATGCGCTTGTCGCGCATCAGCCCGGACAGACGCGCCTGTTCGGTGATCAGTTGTTCTTCATAGTCTTTCTTGTCCAGACGCTGGGTCAGGTCGAGGCTGTCGAGCAGGTTCAACTGATCGACCGGCGTGCCCAGCGGCGCGGCACTGACTTCGTGGGGATTGACGTCGGCACGCTTGAGCGCACTTTGCAGGCCTTCGAGGAGAATCTTGCCCACCGCCAGGCTGCGGTAATTGGCATCGACGCCTTCGATGACATGCCACGGCGCGTAATCGCGACTGGTACGGCGCAGCACGCGCTCGCCGTATTTGACGAACTTGTCGTAGGTCTGCGACTGCTGCCAGTCCAACGGGCTGATGCGCCAGCTGTGCAGCGGGTCGTCGGCCAGCGATTTGAGCCGCGCTTTCATCTGCTTCTTGGACAGGTGAAACCAGAACTTGAAGATCAGCGCGCCTTCATCGCAGAGCATTTTTTCCAGACGCTCGGCGCCGGCGATGGCCTGGTCCAGACGCGGATCCTTGAACAGTCCGTGCACCCGGCCCTGGAGCATCTGGCTGTACCAGTTGCCGAAGAACACGCCCATCCGGCCCTTGGCCGGCAGCATGCGCCAGTAGCGCCAGGCCGGTGGCCGCGCCAGTTCTTCATCGGTTTGCTGGTCGAAGGTGCGCACTTCGATCAGGCGCGGGTCCATCCATTCGTTGAGCAGCTTGACCGTCTCGCCCTTGCCCGCCCCTTCAATGCCGTTGATCAGGATGATCACCGGAAAGCGTTTCTGCTGCTGCAACTCGAACTGCGCTTCCAGCAAGGCTTCACGCAGCGCAGGGACCGCCGCCTCATAAGTGTCTTTGTCGATGGCGTGACCGATTTCAGCGGATTCAAACATGGGACGGCTCCTTCCAGGGTTCAGCAAGACTAGCGGATTGGGCACGGGCGCAGGGCAGAAATTCCCACGAACTCAGGACGGGATGAGAACTTTGTGGTGAGGGGATTTAGCGTTGACTGGCTGTGCAGTAGTCGTAGATCCGGGAAGTGCGGTTTGGATCGGGAAACCGGGGTGGATGGTTTTGGGACTGCTTCGCAGTCCAGCGGGGATAAATCCCCTCGCCACAGGGTTCTTTTCACTGCGAGTCTTGTGCTGGATCAGGTAGTACCGGCGCGATCGGCTAGAATGGCCGCCTTGTGTTTGCCGAGCCTGCCATGAAAGCCGAAATGCCCCACGCCCAACTCGACTGGGACGACCAGGGACGCCCACGTTCGCGGGTGTTTGATGACGTGTATTTTTCCGATCAGTCGGGGCTGGAGGAAACCCGTTACGTGTTTCTTGAGCAGAACCGTCTGGCCGAGCGCTTTGCTGCGCTGCCGGCGGATGGTCGGCTGGTCATTGGCGAAACCGGCTTCGGCACCGGGCTGAATTTTCTCTGCGCCTGGCAGTTGTTCGAACAGCACGCGGTGGCCGGCGCACGTTTGCATTTTGTCAGCGTGGAAAAGTACCCGCTGGCGCCTGCGGATCTGCGCCGGGCCTTGGCACTGTGGCCGGAACTCAAGCCATTGGCCGATCAGTTGCTCAAGCACTACGTGGCGATTCATCAAGGCTTTCAACGCATCACTTTGGCCGAAGGTCGAGTGACGCTGACCTTGCTCATCGGCGATGCGCTGGAGCAACTGCCGCAACTCGATGCGCAGATCGACGCGTGGTTTCTCGACGGTTTCGCTCCGGCGAAAAACCCGGACATGTGGACCGCTGAGCTGTTCGTCGAACTGGCGCGCCTGGCTGCGCCGGGCTCGACTATCAGCACCTTCACCAGCACCGGTTGGGTAAGGCGTCTGCTCAACGCTGCCGGGTTCAAGATGAAGCGCACGCCGGGCATTGGCCACAAGTGGGAAATCCTGCGTGGCGAATTTCTCGGCTGGCCCGCTGAGGTGACGGCGCCAATGCCGGTTAAACCCTGGTTCGCCCGCCCTGCTCCGTTGCGCGGTGAGCGCCGGGCGATCGTGATCGGCGCCGGCCTGGCTGGCTGCGCGACAGCGTCGAGCCTAGCGGCGCGCGGCTGGCAAGTGAGTGTGCTGGAGCGTCACGCGGCCGTCGCGCAAGAAGCCTCGGGCAACCCGCAGGGCGTGCTTTATCTCAAGCTGTCCGCCCATGGCACGGCATTGTCGCAGTTGATTGTCAGTGGCTTCGGTTACACCCGGCGCCTGCTGGAAAGCCTGCAACGCGGCAGCGACTGGGATGACTGCGGCGTGCTGCAATTGGCGTTCAATGCCAAGGAAGCCGAGCGCCACGCGCAACTGGCGGCGGCGTTTCCTGAAGATCTCTTGCAGTGGCTGGAACAACCCGAAGCGCAGGCTCGCGCCGGTGTCGGCGTGGCCCACGGCGGTTTGTTCTACCCCGAAGGCGGCTGGGTGCATCCGCCAGCGCTGTGTCAGGCCCAGGCGACACACACCAACATTGAATTGCTCAGCCATCACGAAGCTTTGGAACTGCGCAAAGTCGCTGACCAGTGGCAAGCGTTCGACGGCGAGCGTTTGCTCGCCAGTGCGCCGGTGGTGATCCTGGCCGGAGCTGCCGAAATCAAACGTTTTGCCCAGAGCGCCGAATTGCCGCTCAAGCGCATCCGCGGGCAGATCACCCGTCTGCCTGAAACCGCAGACAGTCGTGCGCTGACCACCGTGGTGTGCGCTGAGGGCTACGTCGCCCCGGCGCGTCTGGGCGAGCACACCCTGGGCGCGAGTTTCGACTTCAACAGCGACGACCTGACGCCCACGACTGCCGAGCACCAAGGCAATCTGGCGATGCTCGAAGAGATTTCCAGCGACCTGCTGAGCCGTCTGAACATCAGCGAGCAGCCAATTGAGAACCTTGAGGGCCGCGCAGCCTATCGCTGCACCAGCCCCGATTACCTGCCGATTGTCGGCCCGCTCGCTGATCTGCAAACCTTCAATCAAACCTACGCTGCGTTGAGCAAAGACGCCCGACAAGTGCCGGACCTCGCCTGCCCGTGGCTCGACGGTCTGTACGTCAACAGCGGCCACGGTTCTCGCGGGCTGATCACCGCGCCGCTGTCCGGCGAACTGCTCGCCGCGTGGCTGGACAACGAGCCGCTGCCTTTGCCGCGCAGCGTGGCCGAAGCGTGCCATCCCAACCGGTTTGCCTTGCGCAAACTGATTCGCGGCAAGTGAATATCAGATGTCCGGCATCACACAGAGGCCGAGATCCATCAGGCGTATCGACTCTTCGGTCAGGCGCTTGATCACTGCCTCTTGCGCCTGCTCCTTTTCAAGCTGGAGGGCATTCGCCTGACTCACATAGTCGGCACTGAGCAGGGTGTCGGCCTGCTCATCGAGGGCACTCATGCGCGGCGCGAACGATTCATCGATCATTGAAAATTTGCGCGTAAACGTACGCTTCAGATAATCACGCCAGAACGTTCGCTCCTGCATGTATTTCAGCCATTGCGGGGAAAGTTCGGCAGTCATCACGCGATTTCTGGCGACCTCAAGATCAGCGGCTGTCACGCCACTCTGGGCATCGAACAGCATACCTTTCGGTTGACCGCGCAGCCCCAGCTCATCGGTCAGACCGATGCGATAAGCAAGGTTCATTTCCAGTGCATCGACCTTCGGCGCCCGGAGCGAATGCTCCAGGGCAATTTCTTCCAGCTTGTCCAGCCTGAACAGACTGCGGCCCAGTTCCAGCAGAGCTTTGGCAGTGACCTTGCGGCCGCTTGCCGCGCTGGTTACCCGCTCGACTTCCACCTCGACTTCCAGGCGACTGAACACCAGCGTTGCGTTGTCGGTGCAATGAAGCGGATCGGCAGCCGTGTCGAGCACTTGTTCACACAGCGGCCCGTCAGCTTCGGCCGCCTTCAGTACCGCCCAGACGCGTCGCTGCAAGTCGGCGCTGGCCTTTTTCCCGTCCGCGGTATCGCCCAGTTGCGCCAGCACGGTGAACAACCCATCGGCCTTCGGCTCGTTTCGCAATGCCGTCCAGATCCGCGTCTGTTCTGCCCACTCCTCGCCACTGTTCTTGGTCAACCAGAGCGAGCGGGCGTGTTGCTCGTTCATCCTGGCGATGTCATCGGGGAGGTAGTCCATACCGATGCCGAAATTATCGCGATAGTTTTCCAGATGCGTTTTGCTGCGTTCGGAAAAAGGATTCAGTCCCAGCTTGAGTGCGCTGGTGAAATGGCGTGTTTTCTGGAATAACCAGTCGGGCAGCTCTTTGATTTTATTCCCGGTCAGGTTCATCAATTCAATGTGGACGGAATTGGACAGGCCTTCTGGCAGCTCCGTGATGCCGGTGTCTTGCAAGGACAAGCGGCGCAGTTGCGTCATTTGACTGAAATCAGGGGTGGCGCCCAACGGATTCTTGTCCAGATTCAGGTAGCGTAAAGCGCTCAGCCTGTTCAGCTTCGCCAGGGTCTGCTCGGTCAGCTTGAGCTGATTGTTTGCCAAGCTCAGCCGTTGCAGACGCGGCATGTGCGACAACACTTCAGGCAACCGGGTGATCGTGTTGCTGCCCAGTTCCAGTAGCTCGAGCTGTTTGAAGGACTTGAGGAAGTGCGCGACATCATCACCCAGCGCCATGTTGCGCATCGACAATTGCTCTATGTGGTCGAAGCTCACCGACGGCGGCAATGTTGGCACCTTACCGATGCGCATGCCGTCAAGGTTGAGGGTACAGAGGCTTTTTCCCTCTTCGTTGGTGGCCCAATGAAAGCGTCGAAATCCTTCTTCGATCAACTCGGCGGCGATTTTCCGGCTGTGCCGCGCTTCGGCCAGATCGCCCCCCATGGCTTTCAGTGCGGCGGCATCTTCGCTCCAGACAAACAGCGCGTCACGCAGGGTCTGCAGATCCTGACGCAGGGCTTTGATGCGGGTCGCACGGCTCAACGGATCATCGCCCAGCTCATCGAGCAATTGGCTGAGCTGCTGCTGATTCAAGCGTGGATACAGTTTTCGCGCCTTGCGCAGCAGCGCCCGCGAATGCTCCGTCCCGGCAGCCTGATCGCTCTGCATGCAGGCCGGCTCGACAAGCCGAGGCTCAAACGTG
The DNA here is from genome assembly GCF_004307515.1 of Pseudomonas sp. Sample_14. Classification (NCBI taxonomy): domain Bacteria; kingdom Pseudomonadati; phylum Pseudomonadota; class Gammaproteobacteria; order Pseudomonadales; family Pseudomonadaceae; genus Pseudomonas; species Pseudomonas sp. Sample_14. The sequence continues at coordinate 65,852 of NZ_RCOC01000092.1, forward strand.
CCGCGAACCAATGTCTGCGCCGTCTCCTCGCGTTCATCCAGCGCCGCATCGAGCAATTTGCTGCGCAAGCGCACGGTGTCGGCCTGCGCAGACTCGCCCAACCCGGCGGCCGTCCGCTGACGCAACGGCAGCGCTTTGAGAATCGCGCTGTACAGATCCCCCGGCGCTGCTGCCACTTTGCCAAGTGACTTGCCGTCGCCACTGAACGCCTCGTAACCGGCAGCAGACTTCACCAGCAAGCAGGTATTTGCGGGTTTCGCAGAGGCAGCGCCGATGGCTTCCAGGATTGGCCCGGCGAGTGTCTTGTCACGCACTTGCAAGCGCAATTGCGCATCCCAGCCGCTCAGTCGTGGCAGCAACTGAATGGCCAGTTTGTCGGTATCGGCATTGGCCAGTCGTGGCCAATGCAAACCTGCCAGGGCACGATCGAGTCGCACTGCGTTGATGTTTTGCCTGACGCGCTGCCCCATCCGTAACGGCACCTGCCCGGTCTCGCGCAGATGCAATCGTTCGATACTCGGCGCGCGCTCGATCACCTGCTGCCCATGGCGCGTCGCAATGGCGGCAAAGACCTTGCGCAACTTCAGCACATCGTCCGCCTCGCTCCGGTCATAACGCTGATACATACGCTCAAGCACCTCACGATGATCCGTCTTCAGCGCCGCGCCGAGCTTCTTCGCCAGCGCCGACTCTTCCAGACTGGCGGCGGTTTTACTGCCGAGCAGAGCATCGACTTCGTTCTGGTACAGGCCATCAATGACCGTTCGCAGCAACTGCCCCGCCGCCAGTTGTTCACGGCTGACTGCCACGCTCAGAGCTTCGTCGGGCTCGCGGGTCAATGGATAAGTTGCCTCGACGCTGCCATCGGCGTTGGTCACCTCGATGTAGCGGTCGGTTGGCCAGCCCTTGAGCTTGGGCAATGCGTGCAATTGCTCCTCGGCAGGCTGGCCGGAATGTACTTCGCCGGCCTGCAGTTCGCGGGTCAGCTGGCGCAGTTGACGGGACAGACGCACGCGTTCCACCGTGTCGCGCAGACGCTCCGGCAACGCCAGGTTATCGTTGAACGCCTGGAGCAATTGGTCATGACTGGTGCCACTGAGCCGACGCATGTCATCCAGGTCGCTGTCGGTGAATTCGCTCAGGTGCGGGTCGATGCGTTTGAGTGCGTACGCAGAACTGCCCCACTCCTCGGGCTCTTCGCCAGGAATGCGCCAGCCGCCCTCAACGTGTCGGGCCAACTCCGGGGCATAGGCGTCAGCGCGACTGGCATGCTCCAGACGCCACAGGCTGGCATCGGCATCGTAACTGCCGGCAAAGAATCGATGATCGACACGCCCAAGGGTTTTGCGGCCCACCTGATAAAACTCCTTGGAGCTGGCATCAATGGTGAATCCCGCCGGGAGTGAATGCTCATAGGCAACGAGATCGGGCTTCCACAGACGTGCCTTGCCTGCGTGATTGAGGATGGCCCGAAATTGCCCGAAGAACTCCGGGTGCGAGCGCAGCAGTTTGCCGCCCAGCGTGCCCAACGCCTTCTGCCCGCCGGCAAACGCCGCCATCAGCGCAATGTTCTCCACCACGCTGAGCAGGTGCGAAAGCGCTTGCTGATGATCGCCACGCTGCCAGTCTTCGACCCCTTCATACACTTCGCCGAGCAATTGCCCGACCGCAACGCCCATCATCAGTTGGCCAAGGACCGGCACAAACATGCCTGCCACTGACGCGATGGTCAGGCCCAGCTGGAGAAAATCCAGCAGACGTTTCTGGCGTGCGTCCTCATCGATATCTGCCGTTGGCACCGCCAGTTTGCGCGCATCGATCTGTAATTTGCCGACGTGACTCTGCACCATGAAATCAAAAAGCGGGACACTCATCGACAGTTGCTTGATGAGGCCCAACTCGCCTTTTTCCTCGAACGTTTTGAAGAAATCGGCCTTGTCATCCTCATCAAGGCATCGACCGAAATAATCCTTGTAGTCCGGTTTGCGCAGTTGTTGCGTGAGATAGTTTTTGAAGGCATTGAAGCTCGGATATTCGTACAACGCCCTCTCGGGCTCGCCCGCCATGTAGACCAGGCAACCATCCTCGGGATGCTCCTGCACCGAGCGCGCGCAGAACACCACGACGCCCCACACGCAGCTGTCCAGTATCTCGATGCCCTGCATGATCATCGGGTCGTTGCCGTGGCGCAGGGTTGCCGACGCCACGCCCTGGGCATCAATCAGATCCTGCAGCATGCGCAATCCCTGCGGAGTGATATCAGCCTTGAGCGCGGCCAAATGAGCGTCGAGCTGCAACAGGTTTTTTTTCATCGCGCCAATGTCGCGGGTCAGGACACTGCTGGTCACGACTTTGCCGTCGGCATCGCGCAGGCCGAAGACTTGCTGGAAATGTTGCTGATATTTCTTGCCGAGGTCGAGCGTGCGGCACAACGCGGCGAACGCCTGCGGTGTCAGGCCCTGCACTCCCGCAGGCGCACTGGCAATGCGCACGACACTGCCGGACGGGAAACCATCGGCTTGCTCCTCGTCTTCAGTGAAGTTCTGCATCGCCGCCTGCAGCAGGGTTTGCGCGGCGTGTTTTACAACATCGATACCCGCCTGGTTGGTCGCCGTCGCGTCGCAGCCGCAATCGTCACCCGGCAGACTGAGCACATCCTGTTCGACGTCATAGACCGCCGGCCACTTGGCGTTCAACGCAGCGGTGAGTTCTTTTTTGCAGAAACCGCGCAACGATTGCAATCCGGCCAGATCCTTGGCCACTTTGAGCTGCAGGCGATGCAGCTCGCGAGCGGTCTGATCCAGCGTCGCCAGCGTGTCGGTCGAAGCCTTGAGCAAATAAGGCGGCAGACTTTTCTCCAGGGCTTCGGCCGTGTCGAGGTCTGCGGTGGCTTCCAGCAGCGTGCCGAGCACTGAAGATGGAGCAAGGTTTTGTTTCTGTTGCTGCACTGACATGGCAATAGTCCTTTATTGCTGTTGGGGCTTTCGACCTTAGCGATGGTGTGAATGAATTGATAATGGAAAAAACTGCTGGCAAATGCCGCAAACACACGCAGTTTTTCGGCCTATAAAACAGCCCGCTACCGCCCCGAATAAAAAACCGACGAGCGCTGCCAGGGCGCCCTCTATCACCGACCAGCAGAGGCCGTAACGCCGCGCTTATAACTTATCGATCTAAAACTCCGCCTACCGTGACAGGTCAGTTTCTGAGTACCCGCACTTTTCGCGTGGTACGGCTTGACCTTCCCCAACGGAAAAACCGGTAAGGACTTTATGTGCGGATTAGCTGGCGAGTTACGTTTTGATCAACAACCTGCAGACCTTGCAGCGATCGAGAGAATCACCCATCACCTGGCCCCTCGCGGCCCTGACGCGTGGGGCTTCCATGCCCAAGGGCCGATTGCCCTGGGTCATCGACGCCTGAAAATCATGGACCTGTCGGACGGCTCGGCGCAGCCGATGATCGACAGCCAACTGGGCCTGTCCCTGGCGTTCAACGGCGCGATCTACAACTTCCCGGAACTGCGCGCAGAGCTTGAAGCACTGGGTTATGCCTTCTATTCGGGTGGCGACACCGAAGTGCTGCTCAAGGGTTATCACGCCTGGGGCGAGGCACTGCTGCCGAAGCTCAACGGCATGTTCGCCTTCGCCATTTGGGAGCGTGATGCCCAGCGCCTGTTCATCGCCCGTGACCGTCTCGGCGTGAAGCCGCTGTACCTGTCGCGCACTGGCCAACGCCTGCGCTTCGCCTCGGCATTGCCAGCGCTGCTCAAGGGCGGCGACATCAACCCGATCCTCGATCCGGTGGCGCTCAATCACTATCTGAACTTCCACGCGGTGGTGCCTGCGCCGCGCACCTTGCTGGCCGGTATCGAAAAACTGCCGCCGGCCACCTGGATGCGCGTTGAGGCCGATGGCCGCACCGAGCAGAAAACCTGGTGGACCCTGCCCTACGGTCCGAATGAAGACGAGAAAAACCTCAATCTGGAAGACTGGGTCGATCGCGTCCTCGACAGCACCCGCGAAGCGGTGGCGATTCGTCAGCGTGCAGCAGTGGATGTCGGTGTGTTGCTTTCGGGCGGTGTCGATTCGAGCATGCTCGTCGGCCTGTTGCGCGAAGTCGGCGTAGAAAATCTGTCGACCTTCTCCATCGGTTTCCAGGATGCCGGCGGCGAGCGCGGCGACGAGTTCCAGTATTCGGACCTGATCGCCAAACATTACGGCACCCGACATCACCAGTTGCGCATCGACGAGAAGGAAATCATCGAGCAACTGCCCGCCGCGTTCCGGGCGATGAGCGAGCCGATGGTCAGCCATGACTGCATCGCGTTCTATCTGTTGTCCCGCGAAGTGGCCAAGCACTGCAAAGTGGTGCAGAGCGGCCAAGGCGCGGACGAATTGTTTGCCGGTTACCACTGGTATCCGCAGGTCGACGGCGCAGCGGACCCATACGCCGCCTACCGCGATGCGTTCTTCGATCGCAGCTACGACGACTACGCGGCGACCGTTCAGCCGAAATGGCTGGTCGACCACGATGCGGCGGGCGATTTCGTCAAACAGCACTTTGCCCAGCCTGGCGCCGATGCTGCCGTGGACAAGGCGCTGCGCCTGGACAGCACGGTGATGCTGGTCGATGACCCGGTCAAACGCGTGGACAACATGACCATGGCCTGGGGCCTGGAAGCGCGTACGCCGTTTCTCGACTATCGACTGGTCGAATTGTCGGCCCGTGTGCCGGGCAAATTCAAGCTGCCCGATGGCGGCAAGCAAGTGCTGAAAGAAGCTGCGCGCCGGGTCATTCCAAGCGAAGTGATCGACCGCAAGAAAGGCTACTTCCCGGTGCCGGGTCTCAAGCACTTGCAGGGCGACACGCTCAATTGGGTGCGCGAGCTGCTGCTGGATCCGAGCCAGGATCGCGGCCTGTTCAACCCGAGCATGCTCGACAAGCTTCTGACTGATCCGCAAGGCCAGCTGACCCCGTTGCGCGGCTCGAAACTGTGGCAACTGGCAGCCCTGAACCTGTGGCTCAGTGAACAAGGAATCTGATTGATGAAACCCCATGCCACGTCCATCAACCAACGCCTGTTGCGTGGTCAGGCCCCCTCGTATGAACGTTTGCAGGCGCGCCTGGCCGAAGACGGCAGCGAGCCTGCCACCGCCCCGATTGCCGTGCATTGCGGTTGGGGCCGGCTGCTGATCGGTCACACCTTTCCCGACCCGGCGTCACTGGCGCAGGAGCTGCTCAACGAGCAACCCGGCGAACGCGATATCGCCCTGTATGTTGCCGCACCGCAGCAGATTCTGGGTCTCGAGCCGACGCAGCTGTTTCTCGATCCATCCGACACCCTGCGTTTGTGGTTCAGCGATTACCGGCAAGCCACGCGGGTGTTTCGCGGCTTCCGCATTCGTCGTGCGCAGAGCGAAACCGACTGGCAGGGCATCAACCGTTTGTACCAGGCGCGCGGCATGTTGCCGATCGATCAGGAGTTGCTCACCCCGCATCATCAGGGCGGCCCGGTGTACTGGCTGGCGGAAGACGAGGACAGCGGCGCGGTGATCGGCAGTGTCATGGGTCTCAATCATGAAAAAGCCTTCAACGACCCGGAACACGGCAGCAGCCTGTGGTGCCTGGCGGTCGACCCGCATTGCTCACGCCCGGGCGTCGGCGAAGTGCTGGTGCGGCATCTGGTCGAGCACTTCATGAGTCGTGGTCTGGCTTATCTGGATCTGTCGGTGCTGCACGACAACCGTCAGGCGAAAAACCTTTACGCCAAACTGGGTTTCCGCAACCTGCCGACCTTTGCCATCAAGCGCAAGAACGGCATCAACCAGCCGCTGTTTCTCGGCCCGGGCCCGGAGGCGAATTTCAATCCTTACGCGCGGATCATCGTCGAAGAAGCGCATCGACGCGGTATCGACGTGCAAGTCGATGACGCCGACGCCGGGCTGTTCACCCTCAGCCATGGCGGCCGTCGCGTGCGCTGCCGCGAGTCGCTGAGCGATCTGACCAGTGCGATCAGCATGACCCTGTGCCAGGACAAAAGTCTGACCCACAAGGTGCTCAAGGCCGCAGGCCTGAAACTGCCGGCGCAGCAACTGGCGGGCAATGCCGACGACAACCTGGCCTTCCTTGATGAGCACCAACGGGTGGTGGTCAAGCCTCTCGATGGCGAACAGGGCCAAGGCGTCGCGGTGGATCTGCGCACCATCGAAGAAGTGCAGAAGGCCATCGAAACGGCGAAGCAGTTCGACAGCCGCGTGCTGCTGGAAAGCTTCCACGAAGGCCTTGATCTGCGCATTGTAGTGATCGGTTTTGAAGTGGTGGCGGCGGCGATTCGCAAGCCCGCCGAAGTGGTCGGCGATGGTCAGCATTCGATCGGTGCGCTGATCGAAGCGCAGAGTCGCCGCCGGCAAGCCGCCACCAGTGGCGAAAGCAAGATTCCGCTGGACCACGAAACCCAACGCACGCTGCATGCGGCCGGTTACGACTACAGCAGCATCCTGCCGGCCGGCGAGCATCTGTTCGTGCGGCGCACGGCCAACCTGCACACCGGCGGGACGCTGGAAGACGTGACCGACATTCTTCATCCAACGCTGGTCGACGCGGCAGTGCGCGCGGCGCGGGCGCTGGATATTCCAATGGTCGGGCTCGATCTGATGGTGCCGGCAGCGGATCAGCCCGAGTACGTGTTCATCGAGGCCAATGAGCGCGCCGGCCTCGCCAACCATGAACCGCAGCCGACGGCGGAACGCTTTGTCGATCTGTTGTTTCCGCATAGTCAGCCGGCTGTTTCTTGAACCATCGTTGTTCCGGCTGACGCCTTCGCGAGCAGGCTCGCTCCCACAGGGGAATGCAATCCAAATGTGGGAGAGAGCCTGCTCGCGAAGAGGCCCTGAACGTCACCACCAATTTTCCTCATCGAAACCATCGGTGTGCTCAACTCATCAGGAGTTTCCATGACCACACAAATCCCTGAACCGGATCTGGCTTACCTGCAAAAAGTCCTGCTGGAAATGCTCGCCATTCCCAGCCCTACCGGGTTCACCGACACCATCGTGCGCTATGTCGCCGAGCGTCTTGAAGAGCTGGGCATTCCGTTCGAAATGACTCGGCGCGGCACGATTCGCGCGACGTTGAAGGGTAAAAAGAGCAGCCCTGACCGCGCGGTGTCGGCGCACCTGGACACCATCGGCGCCGCCGTGCGTGCGGTGAAAGACAACGGTCGCCTGACCCTCGCCCCGGTTGGTTGCTGGTCGAGCCGTTTTGCCGAGGGCAGCCGGGTCAGCCTGTTTACCGACACCGGGGTGATTCGCGGCAGCGTGTTGCCGCTGATGGCGTCCGGGCATGCGTTCAACACCCAGGTCGATGAAATGCCGATCAGTTGGGACCATGTCGAGCTGCGTCTGGACGCCTACTGCACGACCAAGGCCGATTGCGAGTCGCTGGGCATTCATGTCGGCGACGTGGTGGCCTTCGATCCGCTGCCCGAGTTCACCGAAAGCGGCCATATCAGCGCCCGCCACCTCGACGACAAGGCCGGTGTTGCCGCATTGCTCGCTGCTCTGAAGGCGATTGTCGACAGCGGCCAGGAACTGAACATCGATTGCCATCCGCTGTTCACCATCACCGAAGAGACCGGAAGCGGTGCAGCGGCGGCATTGCCGTGGGACGTCAGCGAGTTTGTCGGCATCGACATCGCACCGGTCGCCCCCGGCCAGCACTCGAGCGAACACGCCGTGAGCGTGGCGATGCAGGATTCGGGCGGGCCGTATGACTATCACCTGTCGCGGCATCTGTTGCGTCTGGCTGGTGAACACGAATTGCCGGTGCGCCGTGACATGTTCCGCTATTACTTCAGCGATGCGCACTCGGCGGTCACCGCCGGCCACGACATTCGCACCGCCCTGCTCGCTTTCGGCTGCGATGCCACCCATGGCTACGAACGCACGCACATCGACAGTCTGGCGGCGCTCAGCCGTTTGCTCGGTGCGTACATTCTCAGCCCGCCGGTGTTTGCCAGCGACGCGGCGCCGGCCAATGCTTCACTGGATCGCTTCAGCCATCAGATTGAGCATGACACGCAGATGGAAAGCGAAACCCGCGTGCCGCCGGTGGACAGTCTGGTGGGGCAGCGTTCTGACAGTTGAGCCTTCGGTGAACAGATAACCGCTTTCGCGAGCAGGCTCGCTCCCACAGGGGATCGCATTTCAAAAGTGGGAGCGAGCCCGCTCGCGAATGGGCCGGCAAGACCGATACAGAACTGGCAGAGGAAACCCAATCCCCGTAGCATCCCGACATTGATTTGACCGAGGTGCCCATGCTCATTCCCCACGACGCGCTTGAAGTCGACACCCTCACCCGCCTGATCGAGGATTTCGTCACCCGCGACGGTACCGACAACGGCGATGACACCCCGCTGGAAACCCGCGTCCTGCGCGTGCGTCAGGCACTGACCAAAGGCCAGGCATTGATCGTGTTCGATCCGGAAAGCGAACAGTGCCAGCTGATGCTCAAGCACGACGTACCCAAGCATCTGTTCGACTGAAACCGTCAGCCAGCCTTCGCTGCGGCCTCCTTGCGCTTGATCCGGTCATAGACCTCGGCGCGGTGTACATGGACCTTTTTCGGCGCCTCGACGCCGAAGCGCACGCTGGAGCCGTTGACCGACAGAACACGCAGGGTGATGTCGTCTCCGATTGAAATCAACTCACCGACCACACGGCTGAGTACAAGCATGGGATTCATCCTTCAGGACTGGCAAACCCTGAAGATGCGCGGCTTACAGCGTCTTCACAATCCACGACGAGCAAATCAGTCTTGCCCTACAGCTGCCCACGCCCGCAGCTGTCAGACGCTTCGCACAAAAGCCTCAGGCGGCGGAAAAGCGCGGCCCGAACAGAATGATGCTGGCACCTACCACGCACAGCGCCATGCCGATCCAGTCCGAGCCCAGCGGACGCACCCGCTCGACCACCGCCAGCCAGCCAATCGAAGCAACGATGTACATCCCGCCATACGCGGCATAGGCGCGCCCGGCGTAGGCCGCTTCAACACGGGTCAGCAACAGCGCGAACAGGGTCAGGCTGAGCAACGCGGGAAGCACCCACAACGCACTCTTGCCCTGGCGCAGCCACATGTAGAAGGCAAAACAGCCGGCGATTTCAAACAGCGCCGCAAGGAAGAACCACAAGTAATTGAGCATGGAGGCGTCTCGACAGGGTGACCGTGGCGGCCACCCTAACGACGCGGCGGGCATCGAACAAGATCAAGCGTTGTTTTGTTTGGCCTTGGCGCGCATTTTCTCGGCCATGGAAGTCATTTCGTTGTAGAGCAGTTGCGGATTCTTCTGTTTCAGCGCCCAGGCCATGCGCCCTTGTTCGTGAGGCAGAATCAGGAATTCGCCGGCGGCGACTTGCTGGTAGATGTAGTCAGCAATGTCGGCGGCACTGATCGGCGAACTTTCCAGCAACTTGCCGACCTGGGCTTTCATGGCCGGGGTCGGGCCGCGGAAAGAATCGAGCAAGTTGGTCTGGAAGAACGATGGGCAAACCACATGCACCGCCACTTCCTGCTGCGCCAGTTCGATCAGCAGACTTTCCGACAACGCCACTACGCCGGCCTTGGCCACGTTGTAGTTGCTCATTGCCGGGCCTTGCATCAACGCGGCCATGGAGGCGATGTTGATGATCTTGCCCTTGCTCTGTTCCAGCAGCGGCAGGAACGCCTTGCAGCCCTTGACCACACCCATCAGGTTGATCGCGATCTGCCAGTCCCAGTCTTCCAGCGACAACTCGCTGAAGAAACCGCCCGAGGCGACGCCGGCATTGTTGACGATGATGTCGATGCCGCCGAGCTTCTCTTCGCAGGCCTGGGCGAAGGCGGTGAGCTGGCTGTAATCGCGCACGTCGCAGCGCTGGATGAAGCCGTCACCGCCCGCCTCGCGCACCAGTTTCAGGGTTTCCTGCAGGCCGGGTTCACTGACATCGGACAAGGCCAGCCGCCAGCCTTCACGGGCCCAGCGCAGGGCGATTTCGCGACCCAGGCCTGAGCCTGCACCAGTGATCATCATGCGATTTTGCATAGCGGACAGCCTTGTTGTTCCGGGAAAGATGTGCCGAGTGTAGCGAAGGAACTTCGTTCACCCACGCTCCATCCAGTTGCTGAATGGAGGATCAAAAGATTCCAGCCGTCATTGTTTTCCGGTTGGTCTCATGCAGGAGCTGACGAGTGCAACGAGGCTGCGATCTTTTTGCTGGAAAGGAAATAACCGAGCAATCCAAATACATTAAAAAAAAATTGAATTATTTTTCACCGGCGCAAGTCGGAACATGTAAGCCGGCTGGAATTTAGTTGCTCTCCAGCTGCCCACTGAGCATCAAGACTCTTCCAGACTCTGAACAAGGAAATCACCCATGGGCACAATTCTAATCATCATCCTGATCCTGTTGCTGATCGGTGGTCTGCCGGTCTTCCCGCACTCCAGAAGTTGGGGTTATGGCCCGTCGGGTATTATCGGCGTGGTGTTGGTCGTGCTGCTGGTGCTGTTGTTACTCGGCAAAATATGACGATTTGAAGCTGTAAAAAAAGAGGCCCTTTTGCAAGGGCCTCTTTTTTATTGCGTGGACTTTAAGGAGTGATCAGTCCGGCTTGCCGTGAATGACACCGGCGGTGTTATCGAGCAAGCTCTTGGTCGCGGTTTGCAGGAACGCTTCAAGTTTGAGTTTGAGTTCGGCAGTGCGCGGCGCGTCCGGTACAACTTCGGCGTGCGGATTGGCGCCAAGCTGATATTTCCAGATTTTCGGGCCCATGTCCTTGTCACGCGGCAGCACCAGAATCTCATCGGCGGTGACGATGGCGGTGGTCTGCTCACTGCCCGATGGCTTGATCACACCAAAACCGGTGTCGCCCTGCGGCAGGTTGAGCAGGTCGCGGCCCCAGCACTGGTGACGCACTTCGCCACCGAGGCGGCCCATGATGGTCGGCACGATGTCGATCTGCGTACCCACGGTGTGGTCGCGGGTACCGAACTTCTGCTGAATGCCCGGGGCGATCATCAGCATCGGCACGTTGAAGCGGCCCAGGTCCATTTCGGTGATCTGTCGCTCGTTGCCGAAGCCGTGGTCGCCGACGATGACGAACAGGGTTTCGTTGAAGTACTTCTCTTTGCGCGCCTTCTCGAAGAACTGGCCGAGCGCCCAATCGGAATAGCGCATGGCGGTCAGGTGTTCGTTGAGGCTGCCACGGTCAGTGACGCGCTCGACCGGCAATGGCGTCGGCAAGGCGTACGGCGTGTGGTTGGACAGGGTTTGCAGCAGCGCGTAAAACGGCTTGCCGTTTTCCCGCGCCTTCAGTTCCTGCAGGCCACGATCGAACATGTCCTGGTCGGACACGCCCCAGGTCGGATCGGAGAACACCGGATTGACGAAGTCGTTGCGGCCAACGAAGTTGGTCATGCCCTGGTTGCTGAAGAAGCCCGACTGGTTATCCCAGGCGAAGTCGCCGTTGTAGACGTAGACATCGTCATAGTCGCGGGCGCTGAGCAGCTGCGGCAGACCGGACAGTTTGTGGCTGCCTTCCGGGGTCTGCATCAGGTATTCGAAACCTGGCAGGTTGGGGAAGCAGGCCATGGTCGCGAACATGCCCTGATGGGTGTGGGTGCCGTTGGAGAAGAAACGGTCGAACAGCAGACCTTCCTTCGACAGCTTGTCCAGGTACGGGGTGATATTGCCCGGCGCGCCCAAAGCACCGACCGAGTGACCGGCCATGCTTTCCATCAGGATCACCACGACGTTCTTGATCGGCAGGGTCTTGTCGGCCGGCGGCATGTAGTCGCGGCGAACAGCGGCGATGTCGGCATCGACCAGTTTGTCGTCCGGCATCAGCAGCATGTCGCGCACCACTTGCTGCGCCTGCTCCTGCGGCAGCGTGGCTTTCCAGATGTTGTCGCGGTCTTCGCCCATGCGCGCCTTGGCTGCGGCTACCAGCGACAGCGTGCCATTGAGGCCGAGCTGGTTGGCGAAGTTGGAATCGGTGGTGTAGACGTCACCCCAGCGCATCGGCGGGCCCTGACGCAGGGTGCCGCGAGCGGCGACCACGCAGATCAGCAGGCAGACTACGAACACCGCCAGGCGGGTGTACCACGGCGCAACCTGACGGGAGCTGACGCTGCCGCCGCTGAACGGTCCGCGCGGGCGGGTAGCACGGTCGGCGCCTTTGAACGCCAGGGTCAGAATGACCGTGCCGATTACCCATGCCAGCACGTAGCGCACCACCGGGAAACCGTACCAGAGCATGCTCATTACGGTTTTCGGGTCTTCCTTCACGTACTGGAACACCAGACCATTGAGGCGCTGGTGAAACTCGCGGTAGAAGTCCATCTCCATCAGGCCGAGAAACAGCGCGATGCTCGAGGCGACGGTCAGCCACAGACGGAAGAAACCGCGCGCGGCCATGGCCCGGGCACTGAACAGCGCCAGCACCAGCGGAATGCACAGGTACACCACCAGGCGCAGGTCGAAACGCAGACCGTTGACGAACGCTTCAAGGAAGGTCGCGGCCGGGGTGTCGAGGATCATCTCGCGGTTGTAGACCAGCAGCGCGAGGCGCAGCGCGGAAAACATGACCATCATGACCAGTGCGCACAGCAGCGTGTAGGCCAGATGCGATTTGACGGTCGGTTGCAGCAGGCGAGCAGAAGATCGCTGCTGATTCAGGGCGTCCGGGTTTGCCATGTCGTTTTAGGACCCATTGGAAGTTGAAGTTGCAAAAATACAGCGGTGCCAGGCCCTCTATTGGTCAGTCCAGACCCCGGGGCGTGCGCGGTGCGCAAATGTTGCACGATCGTTCACACCATTGCCATTGATTACTGCCCTGCCCTTCGAGACTTTCATTCAGAGGGCTGACAGCGCAATGGCAGGCAACAAGTGCGGGCGAATTGTCTTGGAGACTTTGTGAAAATTTCGTGCAACGCATATCTGGAAATACAATTTAGAGACAAAACAAAACGCCCCGAACCGGTCGGGGCGTTTTGCTTACAGCGAATTGATTATTTCTCGGCGCGTTCTTTCAGCGCTTTCAGGGTATTGAATGGCGCATCGACCACAAACTTGTTGGCGACCATGGCCGGCACGCTACCGCCCGGCTCGGTGTGCACCTGATAAGTCACTTCAACCTGATCGCCCTTAGGCACGAACTTCCAGAAGCCTTTGACCTGCTGAACCCGCACGAAACCTTTTTCTTCCGGCAGATAGGTCGGTACACCTTCAAGGTTCCGGGTCAGGCTGCCATCGGCACCTTCAACGGTGGTGATCTTCAGCACCGAATCACGCGGGGTCACCGGCCACGGCGTGTTGAATTGCGAATAGGTCCAGCTCAGATCGCCTTCGTGCTTGAGCAGTTTCTGGCTCTTGCACTCGTGAATCCACGCGCAGGCGCCAGAGACGTCTTCCTGCAAGGCGCGCAGTTTGGCAACGGTGGTTTTCATCAGCGCGACGCCTTGGTAGGACTTGTAGTCCGAACCGGGTATTTCGCTCAGGGAAACCTTGATGCCGTCTTCGTTCTTGGCCACTTTCCAGTCTTCTGCGTGGGCGACCGAAGTGGCAAGTACGGCAGTCAGACCACACAACACAGCGATACGGTGCAGCGAACCCATAGTGTTATTCCTTATTGTTGAAGTTCCGTTGGTGAACACATCACGCCGCCGTCATCTGCTCCCACCAGCCGATCAATCTGATCGCTTCTTCCGAACTGCTGCCGCACACCTCGACATCCGCAGCGAAGCCCGAGCACACAGCCGGACGTTCCGGACGGCCGAAAATGCTGCACAGGTTATCGACCGACAGTTGCACGCAACGTTCGCCGGCGGGCTTGCCATCGGGCATGCCGGGAATCGGCGAACTGATGGAGGGGGCAATGCAGCAAGCGCCACAGCCTTCACGGCATTTCATGACGAACAGATCCTCGCGACGGGCGATGTGTAAAGAGACGGGAAACAGAGTAACCGCTAAAACGGCTGTTTCAAATTGCTACAAGCGGCTTTTCAACGATAAGTAAAAGTGACCGGGCAGTCTCCGACGAAGCGTCTGCTCTGCGCGTTGCAGAGGGCTGCATCTATTGCTTGAATTCGAAATCCAGCGCCGCGCCTTCCACATCGCGTCGCGCTTCGTTGCGCAATTGCAACTCCATTTCATTGCTGAGCAAGCGGCCGTTGAGCTGGAAGCCGTTATCTTTTTCGCCAAACATTTGCGGCAGGATCGCCTCGCGTTTGGGCAGTTCTACGGTGCCCTGTGGCTTCAAGTCTTCAACCATATCCTTGGGCAGGCTGAGATCGAGTTTTGCCGGCGGCAATTTGGTCTTGGCCACTTCGCTGGCGGATTTTGACTTCGAGGCCACCGGGCGGCGCTTCTTCACCGTGGCGTTTTTTTTCGCCTGGGCTTTTTTTGCCGGAGCCGCGGTTTTGGTGGCTTTGTTCGTGGTACTGGTCGCTGCCGGTTTTTCCTGGGCTGCGGCCGCCAGGACACCCGGCGCCTGGCCGATCATCAGCAAACCCAGCAGTACCCACGCGGCAGGAACAATGGCTTTCATGGACCCAACGAACTAACGGCAGAGGGCCACATGCTCGCCTGTTGTGCGTCACATGACAAGCCTCAGCGCCCTCCCCGTTCAGAATCCGCCAGCGGTTTCCTGACACAGCTGGGTGGCCAACAGACCCAGCGTCATCAGCGCCCGCTCCGCTTCGCGGTTCCACGGAATGCCGCAATTGAGGCGGATACAGTGGTTGAACTGCTCGGTGTTACTGAAGATCAGCCCCGGCGCGATGCTGATGCCTTGTTGCAGTGCGCGCACATGCAATTCCTGAGTGTTGACCCGCCCCGGCAAACTCACCCACAGGATGAAACCGCCCGTGGGCCGGGACATTTGCGTGCCCTCCGGGAAATGCTGCTGCACCGCCAGCTGAAACGCACTGAGGTTTTTCCGGTATTCCTGGCGGATGTAGCGTAAATGCCGGTCATAACCGCCGTTTTCCAGATACGCGGCAATCGCCATCTGCGTAACGCTGCACGCCGAATGGGTGCTGAAGGTTTGCAGGCGCTGGATTTCCTGTTGGTATTTGCCGGCGATCATCCAGCCGATGCGCACACCCGGTGACAAGGTTTTGGAGAAGCTCGAGCAGTAGATCACCCGATCCAGGCGGTCGTAGGCTTTCAGCGCTTTGGTGCGGCCCTGTTCGAACATCAGTTCGCCGTAGATATCGTCTTCGACAATCTGAATGTCGAAATCCGAGGCCAGACGCAACAACTGTTTCTGCCGCTCTTCCGGCATGGTCCCGCCGAGGGGATTGCTCAGGCGCGTGGTCAGCACCAGCGCCTTGATCGACCATTGGTTGGCGGCCAGTTGCAAGGCTTCCAGGCTCATGCCGGTGGCGGGGTCGCTGGGGATTTCGATGACTTTCAGGCCGAGCAGATCGGCCAGTTGCAGCAGGCCGTAATAGGTCGGCGATTCGGCAGCGATCAGATCGCCCGGCCGGGTCAGCACGCGCAACGACATCTGCAAGGCGTCGACACAGCCGTGGGTGATCACCACTTCCGACGGATCGACAACCACGCCAGCGTCACGCATGCGGATCGCCACTTGCCGGCGCAGCGGCTCGAAGCCGGGGCTGAACATATAGCTGAACGCCCGTGGACTGTGAAACCGAGTGACCTTGGCCAGTTGCTGATGCAGCGCGCGCACCGGCAGATAATCGACACTCGGCACCGCAGCGCCCAGCGGAAACACGCCTTCGCGGCGGGATTCGACCAATACCTGTTGAATGATGCTGCTGCGCGTCACCAGCCCCGGCCGTTCGACCCGGGCGATGTCCGGCGTCGGCGCGGTCAGCGCCGGGGTCTGGTGTACGTAGTAACCCGACTGTGGCCGGGCGCGGATCAGGCCCTGATCCTCAAGGTTGGCGTAAGCCTGCAACACCGTCGCATGGCTGACGTTGAGCTGCGAACTCATCTTGCGCACCGAAGGCACGCGCTCCCCCGGTTGATAGACACCACGGCGGATGTCTTCGGCCAGTTGCTGAGCAATACGTTGGTAGAGCAAGAGATTGGTCATGACGCAGCACTCGATTTCACGGGCGTTTTATTCTTGTCTGAAACAATACCGGAACAGTTTAGAAGTGTACTGGGACAGTTGCCAGATTACTCGACCGTACAGTGCGGTGTCTGCCCCATCTGTACGGTTTTGCGCGGCAATCGACAGACACAAAAAAGCCCGGCACTGCATGACAGTCCGGGCTTTCCAGAGACGCAGCCCTCAGCGGGCGGCGCCGAGCTGGCCTTTTTCGTCAGAGAACACAATCTCTACGCGGCGGTTCTGCGCCCGTCCACGCTCGGAGGCGTTGGCGTCGACCGGGAACTGGTCGCCGTAACCTTCGACCTGAATGCGTTTTTCGTCGATACCCAGATCGACCAGCACGTCAGCCACCGATTGCGCACGATCGCGGGACAGTTTGAGGTTTTCCTGTCGGCCACCGGTGCTGTCGGTGTAACCCTCAATGCGCACCACGCGCTTGGGGTTCAGTTGCAGGAACTGGACGATCTTCAGCACGACGCGGTTGGCCGAGTTTTTCAGTTCCGCCTGGCCGGTGTCGAACAACACGTCGCCGAGGGTCATCACCAGGCCGCGATCGGTCTGCGTGGTGGCCAGCGCGACGATTTGTTCCTCCAGCCACTTGCCTTGTTGCTGCACGCTGAGCAGTTTCGATTCGCGCAGGGCCAGTTGCAGACGCTGACGCTCAAGCTCGAGCTTGGCTGCGCGTTCCTCGTTGAGCGCCTGGTTAGTGTGCTCTCGGGCGATTTCGCTGTAGCGCTGGCTCAGGTAGGCGTAATGCACCACGTCGGCACCGCTGCCCCAATAGGTCGACAGCCGATCAGCGCGGGCCAGGGATTCGCCAGCGCGGATCACGTCTTTCGGCGCGATGCGCAGCACGTTGGAATCTTCCTTGACCTTCTGGAAATCAGCGCCGGCCTGTTGCAGCGCCGCCTCGCTGTGCTGTCCGGCGCAGCCGTAGAGGCTGGCGCAACCGGCGAGAAGCAGAATGCCGAGAGCATTGGACTTGAGGTTCATTGTGCTTCCCCCAGTTGCAGCTGTTTGCGCAGGCGGACAATGCGGGTATTGAGCACATTCAGCTGTTCTTCACTTTTTTTCGTCAGCACCTTGGCCTCGGCCAGACGTGCATCCAGTTCCGCCTGCTCGGCACGCATGCGCGCGTTGCGATAGGACTCGTCGGCCATGCTGCCTTTGGCGCGGTTGTATTTTGTTTCGGCCAGCTGCATTTCCGGCACTTCATCAGCGGTAGCGCCGACTGCCTTGGCCTGCACGATGGCTTGTTCGGTCAAACGCATTTGTTCACTGGGTGCCGGATCGGATGCGCACCCGGCCAGGGCCAGAACGGCCACTGCCGCGAAAAGAGGTCGAATACTCACTAAGAATCCCTACTGTTTTGGGGCACTGACAGGTAGTGGCGGCTGTTGCTGTTGCGCCTTCCAGCGCTCGATGTTGCGTTGCAGCGCGGCTTCCGTCAGTCCGGACGCGGGCAATTCTGTCATCTTTTTGGCGAGCTGTCCGCGCAACCACGGATCGTTGCAGGCCGAGTTATGCGAAACCGCGAGGAACAGACCCGGCCGGTCGATGGGTTGTTCGAACGCCAACAGATCGCTGGTCATGCCCAATGTCTGCGCGGCGGCAAGGCCTGAGTAACGTCCGGCGAGGACATATTCCACCTCGCCCAACAGCAACTTCTGTAGTGCCTCGGTAAGGTTGGCTGTGCGGGTCAGGGTCAGATTCTGCTCGGCGAAAGTGCCGAATGCCTGGGTCATCCGCGACTTTTCCGACACCGCGCCGGCATGGCCTTTCAGGTCGCTGGCCTCGGCATAGGTCAGCGTCGAGCCTTTGCGCGTCCACACCAGATAGTCGTTTTCCAGCAGTGGCGGATGGATGTAGTCAAGGGTTTCCAGCTCATTAACGGTCAGCGGCGCGTCGGCCAGCATGTCCATGCGCCCGCTGCGCACTTCATCGAGGGCCTGCGAGCGTTTGCCGGCGTAGAGCAGGTCGACTTTGATGCCCAGATCCTTGGCCACTTGCTGCAACAGATCGGCACTGGCGCCGATCAAGCGCTTGGGGTTTTGCGGGTCCTGCCACAAGTAGGGCGGCGCGTCAGGGCTGCCGGTGACGACCAGGCGCTCGCACTTGCCCGCGGCCATGGCCAAACCCGGCAACAGCAACCATCCCAACAACCATCCGCAGCGCAGATCCATGGCAAAACGCTCCCGCTTGAAATTCGAGACAAAAAAAAGCCCGACCAACAGGCCGGGCTCTTTATAAGTGAAGCCGCCGGATTAGACCAGCTTCTCCAGCTCAGGTACTGCTTCGAACAGATCCGCCACGAGACCGTAATCGGCCACCTGGAAGATCGGCGCTTCTTCGTCCTTGTTGATCGCAACGATCACTTTGGAGTCTTTCATGCCGGCCAGATGCTGGATCGCGCCGGAGATACCGACGGCGATGTACAGCTGTGGCGCAACGATCTTGCCGGTCTGACCGACCTGCATGTCGTTGGGTACGAAACCTGCGTCGACCGCGGCGCGCGAAGCACCGACGGCAGCGCCCAGCTTGTCGGCCAGGGCGTACAGGTGTTTGAAGTTGTCACCGTTCTGCATGCCGCGACCGCCGGAAACGACGATCTTGGCAGCGGTCAGCTCAGGACGGTCGGACTTGGCCAGCTCTTCGCTGACGAAGCTCGAGGTACCGGCGTCGTGGGCAGCACCCACGGCTTCAACGGCAGCCGAACCACCTTCAGCAGCAACCGGATCGAAACCGGTGGCACGCACGGTGATCACTTTGATCGCGGCGGTCGATTGCACGGTAGCGATGGCGTTACCGGCGTAGATCGGACGCTTGAAAGTGTCAGCGCTTTCGACCGAGATGATCTCGGAGATCTGGTCAACGTCCAGCGCAGCAGCAACGCGCGGCAGGATGTTTTTGCCGTTGGAAGTGGCGGCAGCCAGAATGTGGCTGTAATTCTTGCCCAACTCTGCAACCAGAGGAGCAACGTTTTCCGGCAACTGATGCGCGTAGGCGGCATTGTCAGCGTTGAGGACTTTGCTCACGCCAGCGATTTTCGCCGCGGCTTCGGCCACCGGGCCTGCGCCCTGACCTGCTACCAGAACGTGGATGTCGCCGCCGATTTTGGCAGCCGCAGCCACGGTGTTCAGTGTGGCCGGGGCCAGCACTTTGTTGTCGTGTTCAGCAATAACCAAGATAGTCATTTAGATTACCTTCGCTTCGTTCTTGAGTTTTTCAACCAGTTCAGCCACCGACTTGACCTTGATGCCCGCGCTGCGTGCAGCCGGCGCTTCGACTTTCAAGGTCTTGTTGGTGGAGGCGGTGGAAACGCCCAAAGCGTCCGGAGTCAGCACTTCGAGAGGCTTCTTCTTGGCTTTCATGATGTTTGGCAAGGACGCGTAGCGCGGCTCGTTCAAACGCAGGTCGGTGGTGACGATGGCTGGCAGTTTCAGCGAAACGGTCTGCGCGCCGCCGTCGATTTCGCGGGTCACGGCAATGCTGTCGCCGGAGACTTCGACTTTCGACGCGAAGGTGCCCTGACCGTAGCCGCTCAATGCCGCGAGCATCTGGCCGGTCTGGTTGTTGTCGCTGTCGATCGCCTGTTTGCCGAGGATCACCAGCTGCGGCTGTTCCTTGTCGACGACGGCCTTAAGCAGCTTGGCCACGGCCAGCGAGGTCAGGTCTTCAGCGGATTCGACGAGGATGGCGCGATCGGCACCCAGAGCCAGTGCGGTACGCAGTTGCTCCTGAGCGGTGGTCGGGCCGATGGAGACGACGACGATTTCAGTCGCAACGCCCTTCTCTTTCAGGCGTACGGCTTCTTCCACGGCGATTTCGCAGAATGGGTTCATCGACATCTTGACGTTGGCGAGGTCGACGCCGGAATTGTCCGCCTTGACGCGGACCTTGACGTTGTAATCCACAACGCGTTTGACAGCTACAAGAACCTTCATGGATTCCTCGTTACTCTCCGGTGAAAAGAAAGTCGCCTAGGCGAACCTGGCGGATGATGCTCATCGGGCGACAAGGGCACCTCTAAAAACGCCGGCTTGAATGTGAGGTGATTCACTTCGCGAAGGGAGGTGACCGTTCGTCAGGGGTGACTGTCGGGTCATTCATTCTCACGCTGTGTAAACTGCGCGCCGGACTTGCGCTGCGCATCACCGTCTACTGCCTGTGCCCTGTCTTTAGAGGTGCTCTTGAAACCGCCAGTCTGCCTACGGCGAGCGCAAAACCGCCCGTATCTTGACCGGAACGCCCATTCTGGTCAATACGCCAAAATGCCCTGTCATAAGCCGCGCTTCTTTGATTTATCAGGGCTGGAGGCGATTCAAACAAACGTTTGTATTGGACGCTCGGAGTGGTGTAGATATAATGCGCCGCCTAGAGAGAAAGGTGGATTCGCCAATATTCCCTTTGACGTTAACGTAAAGGCAATACGGATGCGAGATCAAACCTCCATATTAGAAAAAAAACTGTTGAGCCTTGAGTAGGAGATAGCCTGTGGAACGCGAATACATGGAATTCGACGTCGTCATCGTCGGTGCCGGCCCCGCTGGTCTGTCCGCCGCCTGCCGCTTGAAGCAGAAGGCCGCTGACGCCGGTAAGGAAATCAGCGTCTGCGTGGTCGAAAAAGGCTCCGAAGTCGGCGCACACATCCTCTCCGGAGCGGTGTTCGAACCCCGCGCCCTGAACGAACTGTTCCCGGACTGGAAAGAGCTCGGCGCGCCGCTGAACACGCCCGTCACACGCGATGACATTTTCGTGCTGAAAAACGCTGACAGCGCGCAGAAGATTCCTGACTTCTTTGTGCCCAAGACCATGCACAACGAAGGCAACTACATCATTTCCCTGGGCAACCTGTGCCGCTGGCTGGCTCAGCAGGCCGAGAACCTCGGTGTGGAAATCTACCCGGGCTTCGCCGCTCAGGAAGCGCTGATCGATGAAAACGGTGTGGTGCGCGGGATCATCACCGGTGATCTGGGCGTCGACCGTGAAGGCCATCCGAAAGAAGGCCTGTACACCCCGGGCATGGAACTGCGTGGCAAATACACGCTGTTCGCCGAAGGCTGCCGTGGCCACATCGGCAAGCAACTGATCAAACGCTACAACCTCGACAGCGATGCCGACGTTCAGCACTACGGCATCGGCCTGAAAGAAATCTGGGAAATCGACCCGGCCAAGCATCAGCCAGGCCTGGTGGTGCACACCGCCGGCTGGCCGCTGGACATCATGGGCACCGAGAACACCGGCGGCTCGTTCCTCTATCACCTGGAAAACAATCAGGTGGTGGTCGGTCTGATCGTCGACCTGTCCTACAGCAACACGTACCTGTCGCCGTTTGACGAATTCCAGCGCCTCAAGCATCACCCGGTGCTCAAGCAATATCTGGAAGGCGGCAAGCGCGTCAGCTATGGCGCCCGCGCCATCGCCAAGGGCGGCCTGAACTCGCTGCCGAAAATGGTCTTCAAGGGCGGCGCGCTGATCGGTTGCGACCTCGGCACCCTGAACTTCGCCAAGATCAAAGGCAGCCACACCGCGATGAAGTCCGGCATGCTCGCGGCGGAATCGGTGGCCGATGCGCTGTTCGCCGAGCAGGATTGCACCGTCGAACTGACCACTTACGTCGACGCATTCAAGAACAGCTGGCTGCACGAAGAACTGTTCGCCAGCCGTAACTTCGGCCCGGCGATTCACAAGTACGGCGCGATCATCGGCGGTGGTTTCAACTGGCTGGACCAGAACATCTTCGGCGGCAAACTGCCGTTCACCCTGCGCGACACCAAGCCGGATTACGCCTGCCTCAAGCTCGCGGCCGACTGCAAGAAGATCGATTACCCGAAACCTGACGGCAAACTGAGTTTCGACAAACTCAGCTCGGTGTTCATCTCCGGTACCAACCACGAAGAAGAGCAGCCGTGCCACTTGAAGCTGACCGATCCGAGCATCCCGATCAGCAAAAACCTGCCGCTGTACGACGAACCGGCGCAGCGCTACTGCCCGGCCGGCGTATACGAAGTGATCACCAAGGAAGACGGCGAGAAGCGCTTCCAGATCAACGCCCAGAACTGCGTGCACTGCAAGACCTGTGACATCAAGGACCCTGCGCAGAACATCACCTGGGTCGCGCCGGAAGGTGCCGGCGGCCCGACTTACCCGAACATGTAAGTCGAAACACTGAACAACAAGGCTCCCGACATGGGGGCCTTTTTGTTGCCCAAAATTCTTCTGCCACCACAAAACAACTGTGGGAGCGAGCCTGCTCGCTCCCACAGGAGATTATCGGTGGATCAGGCAGCGCGCTCATCCCCCGGACTGCGTTCGAAGTAACGCTTGTATTCGCGACTGAACTGCGACGTGCTCTGATATCCCACTCGATGCGCCACCTGCGCCACGCCCAGCCCCTCCGCCACCAGCAGCGTCTGCGCCTTCAACAAACGTAAACGCTTCAGATACTGGACCGGCGACAACAGCGTGCTGCGTTTGAAATGCTCATGAAAGGTCGACACGCTCATGTTCGCGCAACGGGCCAGTGTCTCGACATTGAGCGGCTCGGTGTAATGCGCATGCAGATGGCTGATCGACGCCGCCACCCGGGCGAATTGCCCTTGTTGCTCGACCAACGCCCGCAACACATCCGCTTGCGGCCCGCGCAGCGCGACGAACAATAATTCGCGAACCCGCGCCGGGCCGAGAATCTGGCATTCCAGCGGATCGTGCAGACAGCTAAGCAGCCGTTCGACACAACCGCGCATGCCATCGTCGAGTACCACCGAGGTCATCGACTCCGGCGTCTGCGCCGGAATATGCCGACCCGGCGCCAGCCCCATGGCCAGCACCAGTTCGCCGAGCAGGACGCGATCGATCGCCACCGACACACCGAGCAATGGCGCATCGGGCAAGGCAAAGGTTTCGCATTCGAACGGCACCGGCAGCGCCTGGATCAGGTAATGCCCGGCGCCATATTCCATGGTCCGTGGGCCGAGGAACGCCAGTTTGCTGCCCTGGGCGATGATCATCAGGCTCGGCTCGTAGATATGCGGACCACGGGCGACGTCGCAACTGGCGCGCAAAATCTGCACACCGGGCAGGCCGGTCTGGCTGTAGCCATCGCGCAGCGCCAGTGGCTCGATCAGCGAAACCAGCCGGGCATTGGCATCAAGATGACGGGTCAACTGCATCGAATAGGTCTTCGTAAAATTCACGGAAAAGGGGATGAAAACATCATCGCAGATCCGCTGGCCAATGCGATCGCCGAAACCCGCATGCCGGAGGATTAGGCATGAGACCCGGAGAAATCGTCATGGCCGCACCCGCCTCTGGCGCCCAGAATTCACCGCCTCACTTGTCACTGTTTTTGCGAGGTCACCCATGTACACCGCCATCGGCTATGCCGCCCAATCGGCCACCACTCCCCTCGCCCCGATGAAATTCGAACGCCGCAGCCCGCGCGCCGACGACGTGGCGATCGAAATTCTCTACTGCGGCGTCTGCCATTCCGACATTCACCAGGCACGCAATGAATGGGGCATCGCCGTTTATCCGCTGATGCCCGGCCATGAGATTGTCGGAAAAGTCACCGCGGTCGGTGCGAATGTCACCCGTCACAAGGTAGGCGATCTGGTTGGCGTCGGCTGCATGGTCGATTCCTGCCGCAGCTGCGAAGCCTGCCAGGCGAACCTCGAGCAATATTGCCTCGAAGGCCCGACCATGACCTACGCCACCCCGGACCGGGTCGATGGCAGCAACACCATGGGCGGTTACTCCGACAGCATCGTGGTCAGCGAACACTTCGTTGTGCGCATCCCCGAGAAACTGGCTCTGGCCAGCGCCGCACCGATTCTCTGCGCCGGCATCACCACCTACTCGCCGCTCAAGCACTACGGCGTCAAGGCCGGTGACAAGGTCGGGATTCTCGGCATGGGCGGCCTCGGCCACATGGGCATCAAGTTCGCCAAGGCGATGGGCGCGGAAGTCACGCTGTTCACCCGCTCGGCGAGCAAGGCTGAAGAAGGTCGCCGTCAGGGCGCCGATCACGTCATCGTCTCCACCGATGCCGAGCAGATGAAGGCCGCGGCCGGCTACTTCGACTTCCTGCTCGACACCATTCCGGTGCAGCACGATTTGAACCCGTACCTCGACACCCTGCGTTTCGACGGCGTGCACATTCTGGTCGGCCTGATCGAGCCGGTGAACCCGCCCGTTCACGCCGGCAAACTGGTGATGAGCCGCCGCGTATTGGCCGGCTCCTTGATCGGTGGTATCGCCGAAACCCAGGAAGTGCTGGATTTCTGCGCCGAGCACAACATCACCTGCGACATCGAAATGCTCGACATCCGCCAGATCAACGAAGCCTACGCGCGGATGATTGCCGGTGACGTCAAGTACCGCTTCGTCATCGACATGGCCACGCTGAAGGCCTAAACCTTCACGGCTTACACCTTCAAGCCCAGCTCCGCCGACAGCCGGGTTGTGACCCCTTTCAGCAGGGGGATCAACTCGGCCATTTTTTCCAGCGGCATGTACGGCACGGTGCTGGCGATACTGATCGCCGCGACGATGCCCTTGCTCGCATCACGAATCGGCGCCGCCACACAGCGGATCGACGGTTCGTTGTCTTCCAGATCGAACGCATAGCCACCGGCAACGTATTCGCCCATGCGCTGCTCAAGCTGTTCCCACGACTGCTGCGGATGCTGCGGCCAGAACTGACTTTTCCCACCTGCCGGCAGGCTGATGTCGTACAGCCGCCGCCAATCCTGCGGCGAATCATCGAGCATCAAGGCCTTGCCGATCCCGGTGCGCACCAGCGGCATGCGATGGCCGACCCGCGAGCGCATTTCCGGGCCGTTGCGTCCTGGATTCTTCAGCAGGTACAGCACTTCGTCGCCTTCGCGGATTCCGAGGTGCACTGTATCGCCAGTCAGTGCCGAAAGCTCGTCCAGATACGGCCCGGCCAGGGTCACCATCGGCAACTCTTCACGGGCCTGAAAGCCCAGTTCGATCAGTTTCGGCCCGAGCAGATAACCGATCTGCGGCACCACGCGCAGATAACGCTCGTCGACCAGGCAACTGGCCAGACGATGGGTGGTGCTGCGCGTGGTGCCGATCAGCCGGGCAATCTCCTTGAGATCACGCGCGCCACTGGCCACCGCCTGCACCACACCGAGGCCGCGCAGCAGCGTCTGGGTGCCGGTGGGCGCGGCGTCCTTGGTTTTTTCCGGGGCGTCTTCCTGCATATCCAGCCTTTTACCGTTGAGCGAAGGAACGGGCGGCATTATGGTCGCCCGAGACTGAGCACTACAACTCGATACGCTCGACCTTGCCCACCAGCAGCACGTAGGACAAGGCACCGACCAGTGCGAGCACGGCGATGTAGGTGATCGCCGGCGCGAACGAATCGCCGCTGGCGAGGAAGCCGATCACAATCGGCGTAGCAATCGCCGACAGGTTGCCGATGAAGTTGAACACGCCACCGGTCAGGCCGAGCAACCGCGCCGGTGCCAGCGTTGACACCAGCGACCAGGTGATCGACGCCAGACCGTTGCCGAAAAATGCCAGGGCGAGGAAGGCAATCACCAGCGGCGTCGACTCGACAAAGTTGGCGCCGATGATCGAAGTCGAAATCAGCAGCCCGCCAATGATTGGCAACTTGCGCGCGAAGCCCACGGTGTAGCCGCGCCGGATCAGGAAGTCGGAAAAGAATCCCGAGCACAACACGCCGACGAACGCGGCAAGAAATGGCAGCGATGCGAGCAGACCGGACTTGATGAAGTCCATGCCGCGATATTTCACCAGATAGGTCGGAAACCAGGTGAGGAAGAACCACAGCGTCGAGTTCAGGCAGAACTGGCCGAGGTAGATGCCCCACAACTTGCGCTTGCTGAGGACGATGCCCAGATCGGTCCAACTGAATCTGGCTTTGACCTTGGCCGCCTCGGCCTGGATATCGACCAGCCCGCCGCCTTCGCGGATCAGGTCGATTTCCGCCTGATTGGTGCCTTTGAAATCGCGCGGCTCGCGATACACCGCGTACCAGATCAGCGCCCAGAGAATGCCCACCGCGCCGGTGGCGACGAACACCATGTGCCAGCCGAATGCATGTTGCAGCCACGCCAGCACCGGGGTCAGGAAAGCCAGACCGACAAACTGTCCGGAGGTGTAGAAACCGATCGCCGTGGCGCGCTCGCGCTCAGGAAACCAGGTGGTGACCACGCGGCTGTTGATCGGATAGGCGGGTGCTTCCAGCGCACCGACGGCCATGCGCAGCACGAACAGCGCGATGAAGCTGCTGACGAATCCGAGCATCACTGTGGCCACCGACCACAGCAGCAGCGCGACGCTGTAAAGGATGCGCGGCGGCACCCGATCGACCAGCCAGCCGCCGGGGATCTGCATCGCGGCGTAAGTCCAGCCGAACGCGGAGAAGATCAGACCGACATGAACCGGATCGATGCCCAGCTCACTGGTCAGCGCCGGCGCGGCAATCGACAGGTTGCTGCGGTCGAGGTAGTTGATGACCACGGTGATGAACAGCAACACCATGATGAAAAACCGCTTGCGGCTAGGCGTGACTAAAGACGCCTGCCCGGAGAGGGTGTGCGTTTGCATGAGAGATGCCTCTTTTTATGTTTGTTGAGGTCATGACGCAGATCTCCTCTCCCTCGGAGAACTGATCGTTCCCACGCTCGGCGTGGGAATGCAGCCCGGGACGCTCCGCGTCCCAGCAGCGGACGCAGAGCGTCCATTGAGGCATTCCCACGCAGAGCGTGGGAACGATCTGATGCTAGCGAGTCAGAGACTCACCACTCGGCAAAGCTGCCATCGGCATGACGCCAGATCGGGTTGCGCCAGCGGTGGCCGACGGCGGCACGCTCGATCACGTATTCCTCGTTGATCTCGATGCCCAGCCCCGGGCCGTTCGGAATCTTCACGAAGCCTTGGTCGTAGTCGAACACACGCGGATCCTTCACATAGTCGAGCAAGTCGTTGCTCTCGTTGTAATGGATGCCCAGGCTCTGCTCCTGGATAAACGCGTTGTAACAAGCCGCGTCGAGTTGCAAACACGCCGCCAGGGCGATTGGTCCCAGCGGGCAATGCAGCGCCAGCGCGACGTCGTAGGCTTCGGCCATGTTGGCGATCTTGCGGGTTTCGGTGATGCCGCCGGCGTGGGAGGCATCCGGCTGGATAATGTCGACGTAGCCTTCGCTCAACACCCGTTTAAAGTCCCAGCGCGAGAACAGCCGCTCGCCGAGGGCAATCGGCGTGCTGGTCAGCGGCGCCAGTTCTTTCAATGCTTCGTAGTTTTCGCTGAGCACCGGTTCTTCGATGAACATCAGTTTGTACGGGTCGAGTTCCTTCATCAGCACCTTGGCCATCGGCTTGTGCACGCGGCCGTGGAAGTCGACGCCGATACCGACGTTCGGCCCGACCGCATCACGCACGGCGGCAACGTTGGCCAAGGCGAGGTCGACTTTCTCGAAAGTGTCGAGGAACTGCAGTTCTTCGGTGCCGTTCATTTTCACCGCCGTGAAACCACGGCTCACTGCTTCTTTCGCCGCACGCGCGGTGTCGGCCGGACGGTCGCCGCCGATCCACGAATAGACACGAATCTTGTCGCGCACCTGGCCACCGAGCAGATCGCTGACCGACACACCAAGGGCCTTGCCCTTGATGTCCCACAGCGCCTGATCGATACCGGCCAGCGCGCTCATGTGGATCGCACCGCCACGGTAGAAGCCGCCGCGATAGAGCACGGTCCAGATGTCTTCGATATTGCGCGGGTCTTTGCCGATCAGGTAGTCGGACAATTCTTCCACCGCAGCCGCTACGGTATGGGCGCGCCCTTCGACAACAGGCTCGCCCCAACCGGTCACGCCCTCGTCGGTTTCGACCTTGAGGAAGCACCAGCGCGGCGGGACGATGAAGGTCGTGAGTTTGGTGATTTTCATCTCTGCTCTCTTTTGTAAATGCAGCTTTTATTAGATGCAGCGCGCACAGCGCCGAAAAGTCTTAACGCAGGGCTTTCCAGGCAGCCACGTAGGCCTTGGCATTGACCGCCACCTGCTCGGGCGTCATGCCCGGTTTGAACAGGCCGGAACCGAGACCGAAACCTTTCACACCGGCGTCGATAAAGGCCTGCATGTTGTCCGGCGTAATGCCGCCGACCGGCGCCAGCACCGTGCCGGCTGGCAACACCGCGAGCCAGGCCTTGACGACCGCCGGGCTCATTTGCTCGGCCGGAAACAGCTTGAGAATGTCCGCGCCCTCAGCCAGTGCGGCGAAGGCTTCGGTCGGCGTAGCCACGCCCGGCGACAGGTACAGCCCCGCCGCTTTCGCCGCGCGCAACACCTTGGCATCGCTGTGCGGCATGACGATCACTTGGCCGCCAGCCGCTTTGACCTGCTCGACCTGCTCAGGGCTGAGCACGGTGCCGGCACCGATCAGGCAATCGGCGGGCAGCGCATCACGCAGGATGCGGATACTTTCGTACGGCGATGGGGAATTGAGCGGTACTTCGATGACGCGAAATCCGGCGGAATACAGGACTTCTCCGACAGCCGCCGCTTCCTGCGGTTGCAGGCCACGCAGAATCGCGATCAGACCGTTTTGTGCCAGTGCTTGCTTGAGCATGTCAGGCCTCCAGTCAGGGTTAACGGGATGAGGAATCGATCAGTCCGGCGGCGCGCGCCAGTTGCCACAGGCCACGCTCGGTGGCCTGCTCGGCCAGCGTCACCTGAGCAAAGCCGCAGGCGTCGAGGGCACGGCGATATCGCGTGCACAATTGCGCATTGCCGATGAGCACGATCGCTGGAAGATTCGCTTGATTGCGCCGGCGCCGCTGCACATTGGCGAGCGCGGCCAGCTCATGGCCGATCATCAGGCCGGACAGATAGTCCGCCTGAGCAGTCGGGCTCAGTTCACCGGTCAGGCCGAGGGTGCGGGCGCTGAACAAGGTCGAGAGCACACCGAGCGCGGCATCTGTCGACAGCGCGATCTGTACGCCGCGATCGAATGCCTGCGCATCGAAGGTCGCGCTCGGCTTCTGGGTACGGCCAAGAATGCTGTGCTCGCTGAGCACGGCAAACACTTCGCCGGTCATGAACGTATCGAAATGGGTGATGCGGCCATCGACCACTTCCACCCATTTCGAGTGGCTGCCGGGCAGGCCGATCAGCAGATCGCTACCCGCCTCGGCCGGCAGACTCTGCAGTACGCCGAGGACTTGGGTTTCTTCGCCACGCATTACATTCGGCAGACGCGAACGCTGGATCACGCCCGGGACGATATGCACCGGCGTACCGCGCAAGCTGACAACGGTTTGTAGGGAATTTCCGAGATGGGCGACGTCGGCCGGCGTCTCGCAGTAAGCCGCTTCGCGCCAGCCCTGTGCACTGCCGACCATGCCGCAAGCGATTACCGGCAGATCCGGCTGCGCATTGAGCCAGTCACCACAGGCTTCGTCGAAGGCCAGTTCAAAACCATCGGCGCATTCACGGCCGTGGATGATTCGCGGGGTCTTGGGCAACTGCATGATCCCGGACGACAGCGCACGCTGCTCCAGCACCACACCGTCCGCCGCGAGTTTGTAAGCACGTAATGAGGTCGTCCCCCAATCGAGCGCGATCAATTGCGCCTGCATCGCTTCACCTGTTTTGTTTTTGGCAGTGAGTGCGATGGACTATAAACCCGAGGGACGGGAAATCTCAATATATAAATATCAATCCCACATTATGGGAAGATCAACAGTAACGGTATCACCTCACTCAAAGCGCCCCCTCTTGGGCTGCAACGATGGCGATCGAAGGGCCGAGTCAGGCTTGCACGGACAAAAATGCAAGGTTCGCCATGCCGCTGCGGTCGGGAAATACTCAGGGAGAGCGGCCCTCGAAAGAGGCAAGGCCGGACGGGATACTTTTTATTTTGCAGGTCCAGTTGTCAGCAAATCCGCGCTAGGTACCCGCATAATCTTGGAAAAATACGTCTTGTATGTAGTGGAGTGGACTCTATAAACACAGGAAAAGGAATCTCTGGCTTTTAAAAAGGGATCCAGTGTTTCCCCTTTCAGGCGCCTTTGTCCCCCCTCATCGTCTACCGACTCGTCAAAAATGACATCTGCTCTATAGATTAACGAGTCCGGCGAAACCCTCTCGATAAACCCGAAGCCGGACTGTTTAATTCGGTGTGCCTGAGAGAAATCAAGGTCATTCGTCAACGAGCAGACCAGCCCACGCCCTATAGACGACTTGAACAGGCCGAGAAGTTCCACGTCGGACTTGAAATAAATTTGATAAATTCCGGTAGTACGAAGCCGCTCTGTCTTTTCGTATTTGAGGTTAGCAATGGGCCGACCATGATTCAAAGAACAAGCCGAGAGTACCGACATACATATTGTCAAGATTAAAACCTTCACAGGTAGTTACCCCTTAATCCATTTGAATATTGACTCCGCTACAATCTGTCGCGCTGACTTTCCACCGGGCAAGGCGTGAGCATACATAGAGTTGGCATCTGCGTGATTGATATCGAGCCGCCCCATGACGTTCGGTCCTTCGGAGATCTCCCATTGCTCACCGAAGTCTGCAACCAGATCTGACAGGTTCCAATCGACCGCAGCTGCCCTGATATTTACCCAATACTGCGCTTTAGGCTTGGGAACCTGACGATATATTTTCGAAATACCATATACGATTTTGCCGTGTCCTACGGGATCCAGGGTCACCAAAATTTTTATTTTGAAACCGCGCTCGGTTAAAATCGCAGACAAATGAGCACCGTTCCAGCCGCCCAAACTGTGGCCAATGATATAAATCGCAGTATTGCAACTTGGAATTTTTCGAATAACGTTACGCTCCAAATCCTCCTCACTCATAAATGAGTTATAACCAAGAGGCAACGTCGTACAAGATTTCTGTATTTCCAGCGCTTCGATGTCCGCGTCGACCATGTCTCGCACATAGTCGACATTGTGATTGGGACCATCAACGTAATACCGTTCCTGATCGCCAGCTCCACCAACAAGAAAAACCATTGCATCGCGGACGCTTACTGTTACTTGCTTGACCGATTGATCTGTCTTGCAAGTAAGTGTATGACTCACCGGATCCCTTTTCGCCATTGGCGGTGGTGGAGCCTCTGCTGTAGCACTTCCATTTGCCATCTCTAATTACTCCACAAATAATTTAATCGTCTCAGCCAGGTGCGAACTGACGGTATGGGTAAATCCCGCCGCATCCGTCACGCCAGACTCTTCACTGCCGTCACCCCGCTGAATGATGTAAGGGTGATAAGAGACCGGCTCTCCGGTGTCCTGATTGACTACTTGCAACCTGTCAGTGAAATGCACCGGCATCGGCAACAGCCCACTAAATGCTGCCCCTCCCCCATTTTGGCCGATGATCACCGTGCCCGAGCCACCGGTCACGACATTGCCATGCCCACCAGTGCTATCGAGCATCGCGGCATTCAGGCCGTTAATGAAAACAGTGCCGGAGACCGCTCCGGTGATAGGGCTGCCACACGCTGATTTATCGGTCATGCGTGCAGCAGCGAGGCCGTCGAAGAATACGTCCGGCGAGCCGGAGACAATCGGGTTGGTGCCGTGACCTGGCAGTGGGCAGGCGGTTGGGTCGGTGACGCGTGCTGCGGGTTTACCACTCAATTCAAAGCTCCTTGCTTAAGGGGTGCCGGGGATGGCTGATAGATGTCGATGTCGGTCGCGGCAAAGCGCCAGCGATTGTCGACCGGGTCGAACAAAGCATGACAATGCTCACCGCTTTCAGGTGATGTCGCGGTTTGTATGGCACGCCAGGCTTCGTTGGCTTGCCAACTCAACTCGGCAGGCGTTGCATCATCAAGTTCGTTGAGCCAGGCGTTGTAGTTGCGCAGGTGATTGCGCTCGAAAGTCGATTGCAGCAAGTCGCCCATTTCCACGCCAAGGTCCAGATGATGCCTGGAGGTCCAGCGCCCCACTTCGGAGTAGACGTGCCAGCCCATCGGGATCAACGCACCGTTTTTCAACAGAGAATGGCCGGCGAGAGCGACGAAGCCGCAACAGACGTGCAGCATCAGCCAGCCTTGATGGGCGTCGATAATCGCTGTGGGATCAAAGGTTCTCAGCGCTACCACGCGGTAGTCGCCAAGGTCGGCACTGCGCGTCATCAACTCGGCATCAAGCCGCGACACGAAAGCCCGTATAGCCACGCCGCCAGTGCGCTGGGCCATGCAGAGAATTTCCACAGCCTGTCGATTCGGGTCGTCAGAAGAGCCGGTAGTTTTCACCAGACCATACAGACGCATGGACGCCTGCAGTCCGCTCATAGCTGGTCACTCATTGACGCAGCGAGGGTTCCACAGGCGCGGAGAAATTTTGCCAGATGCATTGCAGGTGTCGTCCGTGAGCGCGCAAAAATGGCGCACAGAATGCCGGACTAGAGCGGTGGCGACAACTGAATCAGCAGTAGATTGCCATCATTGTGCTCAGCCCTCGGCAAATTCGCGCAACACCTTGCCATCCATGCGATACCGCACCCATTCCTCCTGCGGTTGCGCACCGAGCGATTTATAGAATTCGATGGCCGGGGTGTTCCATTCCAGCACGCTCCATTCGAAGCGGCCGCAGTCGTTGGCGCAGGCGATTTTCGCCAGGTGGCGCAGCAGGGTTTTGCCGGCGCCGCCGCCACGTTGTTCGGGGGTGATGTAGAGGTCTTCGAGGTACAGGCAATTGCTGCCCAGCCACGTTGAATAACTGAAGAAGAACACCGCGAAGCCAATCGGCAAGCCGTCGCGCAGGCAGATCAGGCCGTGGGCGGTGGCGCCTTCGCCGAACAGGCTGCGTTCGATGTCAGCGACGCTGGCGATGACTTCGTGACGGGCCTTCTCGAAATCTGCCAGTTCGGTGATGAAGGTGAGGATTTGCGGCGCATCGCTGGGGGTCGCCGGGCGGATTTCGATCGTCATGGACGGGCCTTGTATGCAAATTAAAGCGCCATACTAAGGCGCGCAGCGGCGCTCGTCACATGGCAAACATACTGATCTGTCCAATTTGCTGAACACTGTTGCCCTTGTGGGAGCGAGCCTGCTCGCGAAAGCATTCTGTCAGTTGAATCAACGTCTGACTGATATGACGCTTTCGCGAGCAGGCTCGCTCCCACAGTTGATATCGCAAATTCTGAAAGGATGCTTATGACCGTTAACTGTTTTGCGCCGCCGGAAACACTAGCGATCGGTATCGTCTGAACAGCAGACACGCGCGCCCGGCATAGACCGTTCGTCGATCATCAGGCACCAATCCGTCATCAGGGCTGACCAATCCAGTGTAAGGATTCCAATCACTGGAGAAGCCCTATGATCCCGTCAAGGTTGACCGCGTTAGTCTTCAGCGCCCTGCTTTGCCCTGCGGTGTTCGCCGCCTCGTCCACGGCAGCGGGCACCGGCCCTACCGATCCGACCCCGCCACGCGCGCCCGCCATCAACAGTGCCCCCGGAATGAACACCGATGGCTCCGGCGTGCCGCTGATCAATCAGCCACCCGCCACCGGCACCGATCCGCGCACTCAAGGCAGCGATCCGGGGCGTCAGGGTGGCATGAACACGCCTGATTCTCCTGCCACTGCGCCTGACAATGCCGGCCCCGGTGTCGGCTCGAAGACCACCACTGGTGGCTCCGGTTCCGAAGGTGCCGGTCAGTAGTTCGCCGACGCGAGCGCCCTATTCACTCCCATGAAGAGGTAACCATGAACGTCGACAAAGACCTGGAAAAAGAAGTCCTCACCCGCCTGCTGCACGCGCATCCCAACGGCTTGGGCAAGGAGGTGCTGGACAATTACCGGGGCGAGAAAGTCGTGGCCAGCGCCCTCGCCGCCCTGCAGGATCGCGGGCTGATTCATCATGGTCACGTGACCTTGAGCGAAGCGGGTGAACACTCGCTGAACCTGCCGATCAAGCTCAGTTCTGCCGGCGTCGAAGCGGCGCGCAAACTGGATCTGCAGTAGTGCCAAGCCGCTCGCCGTCGAAGCGGCGAGCGGCCGGATCCGCAATTTGAGGAGAAATCCCATGCCTCGTGGAAGCAAAGACAAATACACCAGCGAACAGAAGCGCAAAGCCGAGCACATCGAAGACAGCTACGAGAAAAAGGGCGTGTCGAAAGATGAAGCTGAGGCGCGCGCCTGGGCGACGGTGAACAAACAATCCGGTGGCGGCGAGAATTCCGGTGGCTCGGGGCGCAAGAAGCCCGCCAGTGCCAAGTCGGAAGATCGCAAAGAGTCATCGCGCCGCGCGGTGGCCAGCCGCAAGGGTCATTCACGCAACAGCGAGACTTCGAAGGATACGCAGACTGTCGATAGCCTGATGAAAGAGGCCCGGGCGAAGAACATTCCGGGGCGCTCGTCGATGCGCAAGCAGGAGTTGATTGAGGCGTTGCGCAAGGCGGGCTAAGTTTTGCGCCATCCCCCCACGGCCTCTTCGCGAGCAGGCTCGCTCCCACATTGGGCACTGCATCGTACCTGTGGGAGCGAGCCTGCTCGCGAAGGCCTCATGTCAGTCGCGGCAGGACTCGCGGATAAACGCATCCACCTCCGCCGTACCCGGCGATGTAGCCGGTCCCCAGCGAGTCACCGCCAGTGCCGCTGCCGCATTGGCCCGCCGTGCCGCTTCCAGTGCATCCAGCCCCTGCGCCAATCCGGCAATAAATACCCCGGCATGTGCATCACCAGCGCCATTGCTGTCCACTGCTTTGACAGCAAACCCCGGCACCTGTCGACGCGCGCCACGCTGCTGAATCCAGCAACCCTGCGGCCCGTCGCGCACCACCATCAGCACACTTTCCGGCAGCAGTTCCGCGAGGCGATCCATCGCGATACCAATCTCATCAGCTCCGGTAAACCGCAGCGCCTCGACACTGTTGCTGGTCCACACATCAATGCGCGGCAGCAACGTCTGCATCATCGGCGCGTCAGGTGACTCCACCAACGGCCCCGGGTCGAACACCACATTGACCGACGCCGGCAGCGCCAGCGTCCAGTCGAGCAACGCCTGCGCCTTGCCCTCGTGCAGCAGACTGTAACCGCTGAGATAAACGTAATCGTCGGGCTCGGCAGCCACACTGTTCAGGTCCTCCTCGGTCACCTCGCCTTCAGCGCCGATGTAGGAAATGAAACTGCGTTCAGCCGAGGCATCGGTCAGCGCCACGCACAGACCGGTATCGCGCTCGGCCGGTTCGCGGATGCCGATGCAGATACCTTCCGCCTGCATCGCTTGGCGCGCCAGGTCACCGAAACGCCCCGTGCCATGGCGACCGAGGTAAACCACCGGCAGGCCGTTGCGCACCGCAGCGGCCATCACGTTGAAGCCGCCGCCGGCTTCGAACCCTGCCGACTGCGCCAGCACGTCGCCGCCAATCTGCGGCAGTTTATCCACGGCCATGACCAGGTCGATGATGACCTGGCCGGTGTGCAACATCTTAGGCATGAGCATTCTCGGGTTGCGCGGCGCGGCGATCTTTCGCGCCGCCAAGGACCAGGTAAATGCCACCGGCGACGACGAAGGTCACGATCCAGCCGAGGCCGTTGTGGCCCAGCCAGGAGTCAGACAAAAAGCCCTTGAACCAGACGTTCTCCGCCGTGGTGCCGATGGTGGTGAAACTGAAACCAAGGACGATGGCGATCGCCCAGGCGCCAAACGCGCGCCACTCGATGCCGCCGCGATACCAATAGGCGCTGCTCGGGCTGACGTCGAGCAGGTCTTTGGGGCTGTAGTAGTGACGGTGAATCAGGTCGACCACGAAGATCCCGACCCAGGCAGTGATCGGCACTGCCAGCAGGGAAATGAAGGTGATGAACGGGCCGTAGAAACTGTCGGCGATCAGCATGAAGTAGATCGAGCCGGCGAAGATCGCGACGATATCCACCACCACCGCGTAGACCCGCTTGACCTTCAGGCCCAGGGTCAGCGTGGTCAGGCCGGCGGAGTACACCGACAGGTTGTTCGACAGCAGCAGACCGCCGAACGCGGTGATCAGGTACGGCACAGCCATCCACGTCGGCAGCATGTCGCGGATCGCCACGATTGGGTCAGTCGCCGACGCCAGATCATTGTTGCCGACCGACAACAAGCCGCCGAGAGTGATCAGCAGCACCAGCGGAATGCCCGCGCCGAACGCCGCCGACGCCACCAGGCGCACAGCCTTGACGCTGCGATGCTGATAGCGCGACATGTCAGCGCCAGCGTTGGCCCAACCGATACCAGTGCCGGCGGCCATGGTGCCGATGCCGATGATCATTGCGCTCAGCGGTGCTGGCGTGGCGTTGAATACCGCGCTCCAGTCGATCGTCGCGCAGAGAAAACCACCGACGAGAATGTTCAGCGCGCCGAACACGTACGTCGCCCACTTCTGGATCACCAGCAGGGTCGCGTGGCCGAGGCCGGACACCGACAAGGTCAGCAGGACGAAGATGGCGATAAAGATCAGCGTCAGTATCGGCGCACTTTTCGCCTCGACCGGCGAGCCGAACAGGATCGAACACAGCGACAGCAGCACGAACGCGGCGGTGGTGGTGTTGACGGTTTCCCAACCCAGACGAGACATCAGCGAAACCAGCGTCGGGCCGATGTTGCCGCGTACGCCGAAGATTG
Source organism: Pseudomonas sp. Sample_14 (assembly GCF_004307515.1). Classification (NCBI taxonomy): domain Bacteria; kingdom Pseudomonadati; phylum Pseudomonadota; class Gammaproteobacteria; order Pseudomonadales; family Pseudomonadaceae; genus Pseudomonas; species Pseudomonas sp. Sample_14. Next base: position 102,596 of record NZ_RCOC01000092.1, read on the forward strand.
CCCGCGACAGCGTCAGGCTCGGCGCGCGGCCACGACGCCCGGCAATCGAAATGATCCCGACCACGGCAAACGAACCGGCGGCACCAAGAATCGCGACGATGATCGCCTGCCAGATCGCCAGCCCGCGAAACGCCACCAGCGTGGCGCCCAGCGGCAGGCCGAGGATGGAAATATTCGCCGCAAACCAGACCCAGAACAGTTGCAGCGGATGACCGTTGCACTCCGCTTCCGGCACCGGCTCGATGCCCCGGGTTTCCAATTGCCCGACGCTTTGCCCGGCGGTTGATGAACTCATGAAGATGCTCCTGTTTGCCTTTTTTGTGGTTGTGGCAATGATGCAAAACGACAAGACAACCGGCCTTCCGAGGCCTGTCTGTGCGATCCATTGCTGTGTGAATTCATTAGAAATGCGCGGCCCCTTTCGCGAGCAGGCTCGCTCCCACAAGGAAATGCATTCCAATTGTGGGAGCGAGCCTGCTCGCGAAGAGGCCAGCCAGTCAACGCAAGGCCAACAGCCCCTGCACCAAAGGCTCAAGCTCCAGCTGATTAACAGCTTTCACCGTTTCGATCATCGGCTGCGGCCAGCACTCAAGCCCCAGGCAAGCCCCGAGCATGGCGCCGAGAATCGCCGCGATGGTATCCGTGTCGCCGCCCAGGCTGGCCGCCATGCACAGCGCTTCGAATGCCGTCATCTCGCCGATGGCCACTTGCTGGGCCAGTGCGAATGAAACCACCACCGACTCCTGCGACGCCACCGATGTACCGATCACGTCATAGAGCAGATCGGCAAGCAATGCTTTGTCGCTGTCGACACTGATACTGCGCGCCCAACTGATGCGCGAGGCCATGCGCCCGCCAGCCACCCAATGCCCGTGCGCTTCGGCTTGCTGCGCGATCTGCTGGCCGAGGTTCAGCGCCTCGCCGAGATCGACGTCATTGATGCCAGCGGAGACCACCGCCGCCACCGCCGCCGCACTGGAAATCCCCAGCGTGGTGTTATGCGTCACTTGGCAAGCCTGCACGACCGCCGAAATGAAGCGCTGCGGATCGGCCACGTTCGCGGCAATGCCCACCGGGGTGATGCGCATCGCCGCGCCGTTGGTGGTGCCATAACGCCCGGCTTCTTCCGGGGAATGCCCGGCGAGGATCATCTCAATGGCGCGTTTGGTCGAGGGGCCGAGCAAGTCCTGCGAGCCTTTGGCCTGCATCTCGGCTTCCCATTCGATCAAGCGCTGGGCGAGAACCGCCGGCTCGATACGGCCGTGACCTTCGACCAATAACTCGCCGACCAGGATCGCCTGCTCGGTGTCATCGGTGATCGAGCCTTTGGGCATGTTCGCGGCGATCGGTTGCAGTGGGCCGGCGTCTTGCAGATCAGTGATCTGGCCGAAGCGCGCCTTGATCGTTTCGCGATCGAGCGATTGCGTCGGCATGCCCAGCGCGTCACCCAGGGCCAGACCATAGAAAGCGCCAAGCGCACGGTTGAGCGCGGTCATTTCGATTCTCCGAATTGCAGGTGCAGACGAAAGTGCACCGGGTCGAGCAGGCTTTCCACCTGCTCCATGAAACGGTTCTGCCGGTCGTAGGTGGTGCGCAGGGCTTTGAGAAACACCGTGCCGACCGGACGGCCGAGCAGCTCGGCGTCTTCGGCATTCAGCGGCTCGGCGCCGATCCACTGATCGCCGCGCTCGCCGATGTAGCCGTAGGCGGCCAGGGTGATGGTCAGGGAATTGTCGATCAAACCGACGCGAGGCAGGCTTTCCAGGCCGCCGTTGGCCGGCATCAAGGATCGTTCGAGAGACACCAGCGTACCGTCGGTGGCGCGCCGGCGACGGTCGAGGGTGATGAATTGATCGGTGCCGAAACGCACCAGCAGATCCGGGCGAGTCACCGCTTCGAGGCGCAACACTTCGGTATTGATCAGCGCCCCGCTGTCGGCCAACGCCTGCGCCCAGCCGCTGCGCTGATCCAGTGCGACACCGTCGAAAGTGACGATGGAACCGACTCCGCTCTGCGTGGCGATGTAATTACGCCGCTTCAGTTCGGCCAGCGCCTCGCGCAAGGTGCCACGGCTGACCTGGAATTCCTGAGCCAACTGATGTTCGCCGGGCAACAGAAAGCCGTCCTCCATGAGGCCGCTCTCGATGCGTCGGACGAGCTCGTCGACCACCCTTTGTTTCTTGTCGAATCGTACCTGTCTAATCATGTACAAATTGATAACCGAAACGGGGCGTGGCGGGCAACAAAAATTTGAGGGAGGTGACCGGTGGAGAGAGCAAAATCAAGAGCCCCTCACCCTAGCCCTCTCCCGGAGGGAGAGGGAACTGATTGGGGGATGCTCAGGAGATACGCCGACCTGAAAGTGTTGCGCCGAATCCGAAATCGACCTGTTGCCGAGTAATTGTCGAATCCGTAGTCAACTCGGTATTTCACGTCGATGCAGAACGCAAGACACCTCGGTCGGCCCCCTCTCCCTTCGGGAGAGGGCTGGGGTGAGGGGTAGCTTTTGACGTTACCGTTGTTTCAAGCGGTCAATGACCACGGCCAGCAACAGAATCGAACCACGAATCACATACTGATAAAACGTGTCGATGTTCTTCAGGTTCATCGCGTTTTCGATGATCGCGAGAATCAACACCCCGGCAATCACATGGCGAATCATGCCGATGCCGCCACTCAGCGAAACCCCGCCCAGCACGCAAGCCGAGATCACCGTCAGTTCAAAACCCTGACCAATCATCGGCTGCCCGGAAGTCATCCGCGAGGCCAGAATCACACCCGCCAGCGCACCGATCAAACCATGCACGGCGAAGATGATGATCTTGGTCCGGTCAACGTTGACGCCCGCCAGCAGTGCCGCTTCCTGGTTGCCACCGATGGCCATGGTGTTGCGCCCGTACGTGGTGTAGTTCAGCAGCCAGCCGAAAAACAGGAAGCAGACAATGGTGATCAGGATCGGCACCGGCACACCGAACAGCTGGCCGTTACCGAAGACGAAGAACGATTCCTGCGAAACACCGACCGCTTTGCCGTTGGCAAAGATATAGGCCAGACCGCGAACGATCTGCATGGTCGCCAGCGTCGTGATCAACGCATTGACGCGCAACTTGGCAATCACGATGCCGTTGATCAGACCAACGATCAGGCCCATCACCAGTGCTGCGCTGACCCCGAGAAACACGCTGTTGGTGTCACGCATCACCACCGCCGCGACCACGCCGGCACAGGCGATCACTGAGCCCACCGACAAGTCGAAGTGCCCGGATGCCAGGCAATAAAGCATGGTGCACGCGGCGATACCGGTAGTGGAAATCGCCAGACCCAGACCGCGCATGTTCAGCGGCGAGAGGAAGTTGTCGATCAGCAGTGTGCAGGCGACGAAGATGCCGATCGCCGCCAGCAGCATGACCCAGTCATCGAGGAAGCGCCGCAGGTCCAGCGGTTTGCGCTCGGTCGGCAGGGTTTCATTTTGCGTAGTCATCATAGTCACCTCTCAGTTCGCCACGCCGTCAGCGCGGTGGCGTGGCAAAGCCAGTTGCAGCAGGTTGGATTCATTGGCCTGGTCGCGGCTGACTTCGCCGCGCAGGGCGCCTTCGCACAGCACCAGGATGCGGTCGGAAATGCCCATCACTTCCATCAGATCGCTGGACACCACGATCACCGAAATACCGTCGGCGGCGAGGTTATGAATGATCTGGTAGATCTCGGCCTTGGCGCCGATGTCGATGCCACGGGTCGGTTCGTCGAGCAGCAGGACTTTCATCGGCATCGACAGCCAGCGACCGAGAATGGCCTTTTGCTGATTGCCGCCGGAAAGGAACTTGATCTGCTGGCCGGCGTGCGGGGTTTTCACTTTCAGGGCCTTGATCTGTTTGTCGGCGTTGCCCTTTTCCCACAGGCCGCGGATCAGGCAGCCGAGCCCGGAATGCGCGCCCCGGGCACTGATGTTGATGTTCTCGGCGACGCTGGCCAGGGGGATGATGCCTTCTTTCTTGCGATCTTCCGGGCAGAGCAGAATGCCGGCGGCAATCGCGTCACGGGGCGAGCGCAGCTTCAGCTCATGACCGCGCAATTCGAGACGGCCGGCGGTGTTGCGCTCCAGTCCGCTGAGCAGGCGAAACAGCTCGGTGCGCCCTGCCCCGACCAGTCCGAACAGGCCAAGGATTTCGCCTTTGTGCGCTTCGAAACTGATCGGCTCGCGCAGGCCCGGGCCGAGCAAACCATCGACTTTCAACGCCACGGCGCCACGCGGGCGATGGCGGTAATCGTAAATGTCCTGAATGTCGCGGCCGACCATGCAGGTCACCAGTTGATCGTGGGTCAACTGGCTCATGTCCTCGAAGGTACGCACGTAGCGGCCGTCCTTGAACACAGTGACGGCGTCGCAGATACGGAAGACTTCTTCCATGCGATGGGACACGTAGAGCACCACTTTGCCTTCGTCGCGCAGACGACCGATGATCGCCATCAAGCGATCGATCTCGCGCGCCGAAAGGCTGCTGGTCGGTTCGTCGAAAGCGATAACGTGGGCGCCGCGCGACAGCGCTTTGGCAATTTCCACCAACTGCCGCTGACCCAGCGACAAGCGTCCGACCTTGGTTTGCGGATCGATTTCGTCGGCCAGGCCTTTCAGGCAATTCAAGGCTTTCTGGCGCAGCTCACTGCGATTGATCAGGCCGAAACTCGCCGGCAGATGCCCGAGAAACAGGTTCTCGGCCACGGTCATTTCCGGGACCAGATGCAGTTCCTGGTGAATCACCGCGACGCCGCTGCCGATGCTGTCAGCGGTTGACTTGAACGCCATCGCCTGCTCGCCGATCTGCAGCTCGCCGCTGCTCGGAATGTAGGCGCCACCGAGGATTTTCAGCAGGGTCGATTTGCCCGCGCCGTTCTCGCCCATCAAGGCATGAACCTGGCCGGGGTGGGCGACGAAGCTGATGCCGTCGAGCGCTTTCACGCCGGGAAAGGTCTTGCCGATCCCGTTGAAGCGCAGGCTGCCGCTGGCGCCATGTTGTTCTTGTGTCTGTACTTGCGCGTGCATAAAGCCACCTCTTCACACCGAAAAACGGCCCGGCTGCCCGGGCCGTCGCTGCCTCAGTTCCACAAGCCGATTTTTTCCAGCTCTTGCTTGAAGTTTTCGCGGGTGATCAGGGTGACGTCATCCATGGCGGTGTACTTCGGCGGCTCTTTGCCGGCGGTGATCCACTCGTACATCATCTCGGCGGTCTTGTAGCCTTCGATGTGCGGGCTTGGCAGCATCGAACCGAAGAAGCCGCTGTTAGGCTTTTTCAATTCGCCGATGGCGTCGGTGCCGTTGATGCCGATGCCGATCACGTTGCTCGCGGCAAACCCGGCCGCTTCGGTGGCGCGCACGCCGCCGAGCACGGTGTTGTCGTTCATGCCGCCGATGATCAGGTTCTTCGCCGCGCTCGGCAGTTTCACCAGCGCCGAGTTGGTGGCGTCCATGCTGCCGGGTACGTCGAGGGTTTTCAGCGCGGCGAAGAGGATGTGGTCCTCAGGCATGCCGGCCTTCTTCAGGGCTTCGACCGAACCGTCGGTGCGCTTCTTGCCAGTGTCGAGTTCGTTGTAGGTGTTGACCACCGCGTAGGTGTCTTTCCAGTCCCAGTTACGCTTCTTCGCTTCGGCGGCCATGGCGGCGCCCTGCTTCTGGCCGACTTCAAACGCGGCCATGCCCAGGTACGGCACGTCTTCCATGAACTTGCCGTTGGCATCGACAAAACGGTCGTCGACGGCAATCACTTTCAAGTCGTTGATCTTGGCTTTGGCCATGATGGCCGGGCCGAGGGACACATCCGGCGGGCAGATCACGAAGCCCTTGGCGCCGTTGGCGGCCAGACTATCGATGGCCGAAAGGGTCTTCTCGCCATCCGGTACGGCAATCTTGATCAGTTCAAAGCCTTTGTCCTTGGCGGCTTTTTCGGCAAAAGCCCATTCGGTCTGGAACCACGGTTCTTCGGCCTGCTTGACCAGAAAACCGATCTTCACCGCGTCGGCGGCGAGCAGCGCACTGCTCAGGCTGAACGCAGTGACCGCCAGGGCAGTGCTGCACAGGGTACGAATCCCGAAACGACGTTTCATCAGATGACTCCTTGTTATTTTTTTTGAGCAAGGTTTGAAAAGCGTTGAAGCGTGTTCTCAGTGAAGCTGGTTGAAAATAGTCATATCGTATGATGATTGGATTTCAAGCGTAGTTCAGCGCTGGAGATCCGTTTTGTTCAGTCGTGGTACATCACCGAGCGGCCACCATCGATGGTGATGCACGAAGCGTTGATAAACGGTGCCTCATCGCTGGCCAGAAATACCGCCGTCATTGCCACTTCGATCGGCTGGCCGATGCGCTTGGGCGGATGCAGGTCTAAGGCGCGCTGCCTCTCGGCATGCGGATCGGCAAAGCCATTCCAGTAATCGACGTTCAGTTGCGTTTCGATGTAGCCCGGCGCGATGGCGTTGACGCGAATGCCCTTGGCCGCGTATTCGATGCCGAGCGCACGAGTCAGGCCGAGCAAGCCATGCTTGGCCACCGGGTACGGAAAGCAGCCGGGAATGATGTGGCTGGAATGGGTCGAGGCGATGTTGATAATGCTGCCGACGCCCTGCTCGATCATCTGCGGCAGCACCGCTTTGCAGCCATACCAGGCGCCGTCCAGATCGATGGCGAAGCAGCGGCGCCAGTCTTCTTCGGTCATCTGCAAAGGATCGCGGAATACATTGACCCCGGCACAGTTGACCAACACATCGATGCGGCCATGCAATTCCACCGCGCGTCGGGCCAGGGCATGCAGATCCTGCTGATTCGATACGTCGACCTTGAGCGCCTGCACGTCATGGCCCTGATCGCGCCAGTGAGCGGCGACCTGCTCGACCTTGTCGGCCTGGATGTCGCTGATGAGTAATCTGGATTGCTGCGAGGCGAAGGCGGCGACGATGGCTTCGCCGATGCCCTGAGCGGCCCCGGTCAACAGCACGACCTTGTTTTTCAGGCGCTCGCCTTTCGGCGGCGCCGGCACTGGTGGCAATGTCAGCGCTTCAGCCATGGCTCAGGCCTCCTGCACGCAGGCGCAAAAAAACCGGGCACTGGTCGATGTCCGGTTCTGACGGCTGAGGAAAACAAACAGGCAAGCGTCGCCGACGGCATTAAGCCGTGACGAAAGGCGGATCCCGCTTGCGCGGGCGAGAAGAATTCGCTGCATCACTTCACCTGTTTTGTTCTTTTTAAGTGTGAGTGCGTGTTACTGCTGGAGCCGACTATAAACCCGACCGCCAAATAATCTCAATATATAATTTTGCATCCCATATTTTGGGATCTAGCCAGCAAAACGCGTACAGAGTTTTCCTGCAACATCAACGCGCATGCTCATCACCGCACCGTCCAAAGGATGATTCAGCGGGCTCTTGGCACTGGTGATAAACAGGGTTTTCAAGTCTTCGCCACCAAACACGCAACTGGTCGGGCGACTGACCGGCAAATCGATTTTGCGATCGACCTGCCCGTCCGGCGTCAGACGCAACAGGCAACTGCCGTCCCAGCGTGCATTCCACACGTAGCCTTCGGCGTCCATCGCCGAGCCATCGGGGCCGCCGTGTTGATCGGACGAGTAAAACACCTGCGGCGCATCGAGACTGCCGTCGGTGCGGATGAAATATCGATTGAGCGTGCTGTCGAGGCTTTCACCAAACAGCAGCGTGGTGCCGTCGTCACTCCACAGCAGGGTGTTGGGGATGCCCAGACCGAGCAGCAGCGGTGTCACGCGTTGATCGGGATCGATACGGAACAGGCCACCGGAACGGCGCACCAGCGGCAGATCCTCGCCGTGCTCGCCGATGTTGTTTTGCATGGTGCCCAACCACAACCGGCCCAAGGCATCGCAACGGGCTTCGTTGGGGCGGTTGCCCGGTTGCGGGTCGGCGACGCAGAACAACGTCAAGCGTGGCTCGAGGCCGGGCGAATCGAGATCGAGGCGGTAGACACCACTGCTCAATGTCACCAGCGCATCGCCGCTGGCGCAGGGAATGAAGGCGGAGATGTGCTCGGGCATCTGCCAGATCTGCACGTTCTGGCCGATCAGGCGCAGCGCTTGTTTACCGGCGATATCGACCCAGTACAACGCCTGGGTCGGCGCATCCCAGAACGGGCCTTCGCCGAGTTGCGCGCGGTGTTGGGTCAGGGCGGTGAACGGCATATCAAGTCCTTCTGAGTTGTTGTTTTACTGTGGGAGCGAGCTTGCTCGCGAAGGCGGAGTGTCAGTCAATGATGATTTATCTGACCTGACGCATTCGCGAGCAAGCTCGCTCCCACAGGATGTCTCGACATTTTCAGCTAGCTTTTCTACTGGCCATGACTTTCGGGTAAAAGCGTTTTATCGCCAGGTCGGCGTTGTCGATCAAGGTCATGCATGCCCACACGCCACGGGTCGAATCGCGCGCGGCGATGGCGTCGGCCATGTCTTTATGGATCGGCAAGGTGCGGCGCAGTTCATCGGGGTCGGCGGCGGAGACTTCGAACGACACCGCCAGCAACGCGCCGAGGGCCGGGACCATTTGTTCGATGAACTGATTATGGCTGGCGGCCAGGATGCATTCGTGGAAGGCCTGGTCGGCACGGTTGTAGTCGATGCCGCTGTCGACCGCACGTTCCAGTGCGTTGAAGGCCAATTGCACCGCTTCGATCTGCTCCGGCGTTGCGCGCTCACAGGCCCAGCGCACCGCCATCGGCTCGATGGTGCGACGTAAATCCAGCAAGTCATCGACGAAGTTTTCCGGCAAGCCGTTGCGCGATAGCCAACCGACCACTTGCGGATCGAACAGATTCCAGCGCCGGACCGGCAACACCCGCGTGCCGACTTTCGGCCCGACTTCGAGCATACCTTTGGCGACGAGGGTTTTGATGGCTTCGCGAATCACCGTGCGGCTAACACCAAGCTGTTCGCCCAGATCCGCCTCGACCTTGATGGTCTGCCCCGGCTTGACCTGACCGGCAGCAATCCAACTGCCCAGCCAGTCAACGGTCGACGCATGAAAGCTGCTGGACATGTACACCTCACGGCGAATCGCGATGGGTGCCTACGCTAATCATCATACGAATAACAGTCAATCGGATTTTTTTCAGCTTGCACAAACCATTGTGGGAGTGAGCCTGCTCGCGAAAGCGTCGTGTCAGTCAACATTGCTACCGACTGATACAGCGCATTCGCGAGCAGGCTCGCTCCCACATTTTGATGTTGTGTCAGGGTTCCAGGCCGATGCGAAAGAACTCGCCGCCACTCCACACGCCCAACCAGCGCTGACCATCGATCTCGCGGCTCACCGCCAGTTCCACCAACTGGTAAAACACATTGCGGTGAATCAGCGCTTCAAGGTTGCTGCGCACATGCACATAAGGCGCAGGCTCCTGGGTTTCAGGATCGATCTCGACACGGAGCGGATGTTCAGCCCCCGCCTCGATGGTTTCCTCGACGTTGCTGGTAAAGCGCAAAACCTGCGCCTCGCCCTCGCCTTCCACTTCCACGGCAACCGCTACGAACGGCGCGTCATCGACCTTGATCCCGACCTTCTCCACCGGGGTGATCAGGAAGTAATCATCGCCGTCGCGGCGGATGATGGTGGAGAACAGTTTGACCATCGGCTTGCGCCCGATCGGCGTACCCAGGTAGTACCAAGTGCCGTCGCGGGCGATGCGCATGTCGATGTCGCCGCAGAAATCCGGGTTCCACAAATGCACCGGTGGCAGGCCTTTGGTCTTGGGGATCTGCCCCAGCAGGTCATTGGCTGTTTGCGGGTCACTCATGGCGTACTCCTTGATTACTGGTCGCCGATCCCCAGCAGGCTGCGTGCGTATTGCGCCAGCGGCGGACCGATGAGGTCTTCGGGTTTGGAGTCATGGAACGTCAGTAAACCGCCACGACTCTTGATCCGTGCAGTATCAATCAAATACTGGGTGCTGGTCTCGATCAACATGATCTGAATCACGCCGCCGTCGATACCGAGGCGATCCACGGCTTCCTGGTCCAGCCACTCGTCAGAGTTGCCGATGCGGTCGTCAGCCTTGGCGAAACGTGTGTACAGCAGATAATGCGCGCCGGCATCACGGGCTTCGCCCATGGCTTGATCGAGGCCTTCCGGCGCACGGGCGCGGCGGACCATCGGGAAATATTCGACAAAGCCCTTGAAGGCTTCTTCGGCGACCACGTTCGGCCGTGGATAGGAACCACCTGGCGGTGCGAACGCGCCCTGGGCGATGAAGATGAACGAGTCCGGCTGAATGCGGATATTGTTCACCCGGCGGCTGTCGCTATGGTCCAGAAGCCCCGCATCGCTCATGTGATACCGAGTGCCTTCGGCCATATCGCTGACATTCATGCAGCCACTAAGCGCCAAAACGGCCAGCAGCAAAACCAGGCTACGCATCCTATTCCTCCAGAAGCCGGTGTCGGAAAACCGGCGAATGGCCGTTGGATGCAGCTTTTGCGCCAGCTCGGCAAATTCAGTGATAGAGGCATTCGCGAGCAGGCTCGCTCCCACAGGGAAATGCATTTTCAAAGGTGGGAGCGAGCCTGCTCGCGAAAGCGATTATTCAGCCACCAATAATCTTCATGACAGTAGCGCCGCCAGAGAACGCCACCTCCTGCTTGTCACCCAACGCCTTGACCAGCAAACGTTGCAGCGCCGGCAACGCCTGATGACGCGGCTTGTCGAGCAGATCGCCGACATAGTGGCGGTTGCTCGACGACAGGCAGCCATGCAGCCAACCGGTCGACGACAGGCGCAAGCGCGAACAAGTGCGGCAGAACGGCACGCTTTCGTTGGCGATCACCCCGAAATTGCCGCGACCGGGAATCGCATAGCGCACAGCCGTGGCGTCCACCGGTGCGTCGGTCTGGGCGTATTCATAGCGCTCGCCAATCAGGCCGAGCAACTGCTCAAGGCTGACGAACTGCTGCAGGAAGGCATTGGAATCCTTGGCCAGGTGGCCCATGCGCATCAGCTCGATGAAGCGCAGTTCGAAGCCGCGCTCCAGACAGTAATCAAGCAACGGCATGACCTGATCGAGGTTCTGCCCGCGCAACGGCACCATGTTGACCTTGATCTTCATCCCGGCGGCGGCAGCCTGATCCATGCCATCGAGCACGCTGGCCAGATCGCCGCCACGGGCGATGCTGCGAAAAGCCGCGGCATCGAGAGTATCGAGGGAAACGTTGATTCGACGCAGACCGGCATCGACCAGCAGCGGCAGTTTTTTCGCGAGGAGTTGACCATTGGTGGTCAGGCTGATGTCGTCGAGGCCCATCTGGCCGACAGCAGTCATGAACGATTCGAGTTTGGGGCTGACCAGTGGCTCGCCGCCAGTGATGCGCAGGCGCTCGATGCCGGCCGCTTCGATCAGGTATTCGACGCCGCGCGCCATGGCTTCGGCCGACAGTTCATCCTGCGCAGCGACCAACCGCTTGCCGTTGGGCACGCAGTAGGTACAGGCGTAATTGCAGGCAGAGGTCAGGCTGATGCGCAGATTGCGAAAACGCCTGCCTTGACGGTCAACGATCATGAAACACTCCGGCGAAAGAAAATCGAGCGAGCAAAACTTGACTGAGAAATCAGGTTTTAGCAAGCCCTATGCCTGAGTATATTCCTGCGCTATTGCGCCATGTTGCGAAAACACGGCGCAATCAGCCCGCTGAATGACTTAGGTGCTCGGCGTTTCCGGATCGCGCTTGCGCTTGTTGCCCATGCGCACGCCGATGTCCATCAGGAACTGGAAGAAGCCTTCCTGATCTTCCAGCACATTGCTCCAGAATGGCGAGTGATACAGCGCCACCGCGCCGTGCACCAATGCCCAGGATGCGCAGTAGTGGAAGTACGGCGGCACGTCTTCGAGCTTGCCTTCGCTGATGCGACCCTTGATCAGCAGGGTCAGGCGTTCGAAGTTCGAGGCACGGATCTTGTGCAGCTCCTCGACCATCTCCGGCACCTGATTGCCCTTGACCACTTTCTCTTCGAGACGGTCGAACAGGCGATAGCGCTGCGGGTCGCGCATGCGGAATTCGAAGTAGGCGCGCGACAGCGCTTCCTTGTCCTTGTCGACATCGGCCGAATGCAGCAGCTCGTTCAGATCGCGCTCGTAGTCGAGCATCAGGCGCAAGTAGATCTCCGCCTTGGATTTGAAGTGCTTGTAGATCGTGCCTTTGCCGATACCCACGGCATCAGCAATCATCTCGACGGTGACACTGTCTTCACCCTGGTCGAGGAACAGCTTGAGCGCGGTATCGAGAATTTCCTGCTCGCGGCGACGAAATTCACGGACCTTACGAGGTTCTTTATGCATAAGAAAAAGGTCTGAAGGGTCAAAATTCGAAGCCGCGTATTATGCCTAACTTGCGCAAAAAAGCACGGTTCATCGACCAAATCTGTGTTTCTTGTTCATTTCGAGAACGAATCGGGTGCAATGAGAACTCAACTGAAGCAAACGTATTCCAAATTTGTTTAAAAACCCCGACCGGCTCACTGGACTGCACGCCAGACTGATCAATACTTGAACTGTCGGGCGACATCTCCCCCAAGTGTCGTGCCGGTAAAGGTACCAACGGACCGCGTGCCTTTGTTTTACTCCTAATGGTCTTAACCCGGATTCACCCCCCAGAACCCGGGTTTTTTTTGCCTGCGATTTGGCCAGCCGTCACAGGGCAGATTTAACACTCGCCAGCGGGAACAGACGCTTGAAGTTCTCTGTGGTCTGCTCGGCAAAGCGCTCGTAGTTCTCACCACGCAACATCGCCAGAAACTCCGCCACTTCGCGCACGTACTGCGGCAGGTTCGGCTTGCCGCGATACGGGATCGGCGCCAGGTACGGCGAGTCGGTTTCCACCAGCAGGCGATCGGCCGGCACTTTGCTCGCCACGTCACGCAAGGCGTCGGCATTGCGGAACGTAACAATGCCCGACAGGGAAATGTAATAACCCATGTCCAGCGCCGCTTTGGCCATGTCCCAGTCTTCGGTGAAGCAATGCAACACACCGGCCTGAGGCAACGCCGCTTCGCGCAGCAGTTCGAGGGTGTCGGCACGCGCGCCGCGAGTATGGATGATCACCGGTTTGCCGGTCTGCTGCGCCGCTTGCAGGTGCAGGCGAAACGACTCCTGCTGCAACTCGGCAGCTTCGGGCTCGTAGTGATAGTCGAGACCGGTTTCGCCGATCGCCACCACTTTCGGGTGATTGAGTTCGTGCAGCAGCCAGTCCAGCGCAGGTGCCGCGCCCGGCTGCACATCCAGCGGATGCACGCCGACCGAGCAATCGACGTCGTCATAACGCTCGGCGAGGGCTTTGACGTCGGCGGCGTTGTCGGCGCTGACGCCGATGCACAGAAAATGTCCGACCCCACGCTCGCGGGCCGCAGCGAGTGCGGCATCCAGCGAGCCGTCATGGGCGGCGAGGTCGAGACGATCAAGGTGACAATGGGAATCTACGAGCATAAAAAGGACTGCAACTTACATCGTATGAGTGGGACGGTCGGATTTCAGCGCTCCGGCCAGATGAGTTTCGATGCGACTGCGCGCGGTGTCGTCGCCGTCGTTGAATTGCACGCCGACACCGGCGGCGCGATTGCCTTGTGCGCCTTTGGGGGTGATCCAGGCGACTTTGCCGGCGACGGGAATTTTTTCCGCTTCATCCATCAGGTGCAACAGCATGAACACCTCGTCGCCCAACCGGTAGCTTTTGTTGGTCGGGATGAACAGGCCACCATTCTTGATGAACGGCATGTAGGCGGCGTAAAGCACCGACTTGTCCTTGATGGTCAGGGACAAGATGCCGTTACGCGGCCCCGGGCTGACAGGTTCAATCATGTTCACCTCCACTGCTGATCTTCAGAGTCTAGGTACACATTCTTATCTTTGACCAGGCAATCCCACCCATTGCACCAACAATGCTTCCAGCAACAGGGCCGGATTGAGGTTGGCCTTGCTCAACACTTTCTGCCGTTGGGCGAGAATCCAGTCCTGAATATCCAGCACTTTGCCCTGCGCGCTCTTTTGGGCCAGGTACTGCACGACCTTGCGCATATCGGCCAGGCCGAGGCCGCCTTCGTCCTGAGTCAGTTGATAGCGCAGGATCAGGCTCGACCAGTCGCAGAACCAGTCGAACAGACGCAACATCGGAATGCTTTTCCACTCTTCCGCCAGTTGCGTCGGCGATTGCTGGCCCTTGAGCAACTTCTTCACGCCTTCGACCACTTGCGCGCGCTGTTCACGCACACCTTGCGATTGCAGGCTGACCGCCATCAACGGCGAGCCGGCGGCCAGCGTCAGCAGTTCGACGCGTTCGTCTTCCGCGCAATCCGGCAGCGCCTGGGCAAGCCATTGCAGGCTCATCGCCTCGCCCGGCAGCGGGCAGGCCTGCTGCACGCAACGGCTCTTGATGGTTGGCAATAAACGGCTGGGCTGGTGGCTGACCAATAGCAGCACGGTATCGCCGGACGGCTCTTCAAGGCTTTTGAGCAAGGCGTTGGCAGCGTTGATATTCATCGACTCGACCGGCTCGATCAACACCACTTTGCGCCCGCCGAGCTGCGCAGTCTGCACGACGAAACTGACCAGATCACGAACCTGATCGACCTTGATCGCCTTGTCCGCCTCTTCCGGCTCCAGGATGTAATTGTCCGGATGACTGCCGGCCTTGAGCAGCAAGCAGGATTTGCACTCGCCGCACGCCTCAGGCGTAGGACGCTGACACAGCAGGCTGGCCATCAGGCGTTCGGCCAGAGCACGCTTGCCGATCCCGGCCGGACCGTGCAGCAAGTACGCGTGGGCATGCTGACTGCGTCCGGCCAGTTGCTGCCAGAGGCTGTCCTGCCATGGATAGGCCTCAGCCACGGGCCAGCTCCAGCAGATTCGGCAGCAAGGTGTCCAGCGATTGCTGGACCTTGGCCAATGGCTGACCGGCATCGATGCGCACATAGCGCGAAGGATCGGCTTCGGCGCGCTTCAGGAACGCATTGCGCACGTTTTCGAAAAACGCCCGGCCTTCGAGTTCGAAACGGTCCAGGCGACCACGGGCACTGGCGCGGGCCAGACCGATCTCTACGGGCAGATCGAAAATAAGTGTCAGATCGGGCCGCAAGTCGCCCTGCACGAAAGTTTCCAGGGTGGCGATGCGTTCCAGCGACAAACCACGACCGCCGCCCTGATAGGCGTATGTCGAGTCGGTGAAACGATCACACAGCACCACAGCGCCACGAGCGAGCGCCGGGCGAATCACCTCGGCCAGGTGCTGGGCGCGCGCGGCGAACACCAGCAACAGCTCGGCGTCCGGGTGCATCACTTCGTCGGCCGGGGTCAGCAACACGTCACGAATCCGCTCGGCCAGCGGTGTACCGCCGGGCTCACGGGTGAGCAGCACTTCGATACCGGCGGCGCGCAGGCGCTCGGCAAGGTATTCGCGGTTGGTGCTCTTGCCCGCGCCTTCAGGGCCTTCCAGGGTAATAAACAAGCCAGTCACAGGCAGTCCTTCATCAAAGTCATTGCGCGTTCTGTGGTGCAGCGGCGTCCGGTTCTTGGGCTGGCGCCGGATCTTGCGGCGGCGCTTTCGATGGCACTTCGGGCAGCACCTCGGGCGCGGTGTTCGGCGAGGCCGCCGGAATGGCCTCATCGGTGGCCGGCGCGGTTACTGGTGCCGGGCTGGAACGGTAATCGGCACGGCGCTTGAGCTGGTATTCGCGCACTGCGTTGTTGTGCGCATCCAGATCATCGGAGAACACATGGCTGCCATCGCCACGGGCGACGAAATACAGGCTGCTGCCCTCCACCGGGTTGAGCGCAGCATGAATCGCTTCGCGCCCGACCATCGCAATCGGCGTCGGCGGCAAGCCTGGAATCACGTAGGTGTTGTAAGGCGTCGGCTCTTTCAAATGTGCGCGGGTCAGTTTGCCGGTGTAGCGATCACCGAGGCCATAAATCACCGTCGGATCGGTCTGCAACTGCATGCCCAGCGCCATGCGCCGTACAAAGACGCCGGCAATCTGCCCGCGCTCCTGCGGAACGCCGGTCTCTTTCTCGACCAGCGAGGCCATGATCAGCGCTTGATAAGGTTCGCTGTAAGGCACGTCGGCAGAACGCTGCGCCCACTCTTTGGCGAGCACCTCATCGAGACGATCAAAGGCTTTTTTCAACAGCTCGGCATCGGACATGCCGCGCACGAAGCGATAGGTATCCGGGAAAAACCGGCCTTCCGGGAACAAGCCTTTGTGGCCGATCTTCGCCATGACGTCGCTGTCGCTCAGGCCGGTGAGGGTCTGCTCGAGCTTGTCGTCCTTGGCCAGGGCGGCGCGCACTTGATGGAAAGTCCAGCCTTCGACCAGGGTCAGGCTGTACTGAACCACGTCGCCGCGCTTCCACGAATCGATCAGACCGTTGACGGTCATGCCCGGCTGCATGCGGTACTCGCCGCTGTGAATCGGCGTGCCGGCAAGATTGAAGCGCCAGTAGACGCGCAGCCAGAACGCGTCCTTGATGACGCCATCGGTTTCGAGTTCAAGGAAGGTACGGGTCGGTGTAGAGCCTTTCGGCACATCCAGCAGTTGTTCCTGCGGGATGTTCAGGGGCTGTTCCAGCGCCGAATGAATTTTCCAGGCGCTGGCGCCCAACAGCAGCCCTGCCAGAACCAGTCCGGTTTCCAGCAGCAGCAAAAGTTTACGTCTCACGAATCAAGCATCCAGTAGCGCGCGGGCAATGGTTTGCAGTTTACGGGTGAGCGGGCCAACCGGCCAGCTCAGTGCAGCACAGGCGCGTACCGGCCAGACGCCATAAACGCTGTTGCAGACAAACACTTCATCAACCCATTGCAGCTGTTCGAGGCTGATATCGGCGATTTGCGTGGAGATAGCCAGTGACTCGGCCTGAAACAAAATTTCCGCGCGCATCACCCCAGCGACGCCGCAGCGCTTCAAGTCGGGCGTGATCAAGCCACCGTCGCGCACCAGGAAAATATTGCTGTACACACCTTCGACGACGCGCCCGGCCTGATCAAGCATCAAGCCTTCGGCATGCTCGCTGTCCTGCCACTCGGCGCGGGCGAGTACCTGTTCCAGTCGATTCAGATGTTTGAGCCCGGCCAACAACGGCTGCGTAGATAAACGCGTGTTGCAGGGAAACAGGCGGATGCCGTGCTCGGCATGGGCAGCAGGATAAGCCGCCGGCGGATTGCCTTGCAGAATGCGTCGGCCCTGCGCCGCAGGATCGGGCGCATAACCGCGCAAGCCGTCGCCACGCGTGAGGATGAGCTTGAGCACGCCCTCGCCCATCGCAGCGGCATAGCTGAGCAGCTCATGGCGAACCAGCTCGAGATCGGTCGCAATGGCCAGACGCGCGCAGCCATCAGCCAGACGCGTCAGGTGTCGATCCAGCAGGACCGGCTGTCCACTGCGCACGGCAATGGTCTCGAACAGACCATCGCCGTAAGCCAGGCCGCGATCTTTCAGCGACAGCACGTCAGCCGGTTGACCGTCGACCCAGCTGTCCATCAGCCGGCGAACCGACGGAACGCCAGCGTGCCGTTGGTGCCGCCAAAACCGAAGGAGTTGGACAGCACGACATCGATGTCCATGTTACGCGCGGTGTGCGCAACGAAATCGAGATCGCAGCCTTCGTCCGGTTCATCAAGGTTGATGGTCGGCGGTGCCACCTGGCTGTTGATCGCCAGCACGCTGAAAATCGCTTCGACCGCGCCCGCCGCACCCAACAGGTGGCCGGTCATCGACTTGGTCGAGCTGACGGCCAGCTTGTAGGCGTGATCGCCGAACACCGACTTGATCGCGTTGGCTTCGGCAAGGTCGCCGGCCGGCGTCGAGGTGCCGTGGGCGTTGATGTACTGCACTTGGTCGACGTTGATTTTCGCATCGCGCAGGGCATTGGTGATGCAGCGCGCGGCACCGGCGCCATCGGCGGGTGGCGAGGTCATGTGGAACGCATCGCCACTGGTGCCGAAACCGATCAGCTCGGCGTAGATCGTCGCGCCACGGGCCTTGGCGTGTTCCAGTTCTTCAAGAACCAGAGCGCCAGCACCGTCGGACAGGACGAAGCCGTCACGACCCTTGTCCCATGGACGACTGGCACGGGTCGGCTCGTCGTTGCGGGTCGACAGCGCACGGGACGCGCCGAAGCCGCCCATGCCCAGACCGCAAGCGGCCATTTCCGCGCCGCCGGCAATCATCACGTCGGCTTCGTCGTACATGATGTTGCGCGCCGCCATGCCGATGCAGTGCGTACCGGTGGTGCACGCGGTGGCGATGGCGTAGTTGGGTCCCTGTGCGCCCAGATGGATCGACAGGAAACCGGAAATCATATTGATGATCGAGCCAGGCACAAAGAACGGCGAGATCCGTCGCGGACCGGTCTCGTGCAGGGTGCGGCTGGTTTCTTCGATGTTGGTCAGACCGCCAATCCCCGAACCCATGGCCACGCCAATGCGTTCACGGTTGGCATCGGTGACTTCCAGACCGGCGTTGCGCACGGCTTGAAAGCCTGCGGCGAGGCCGTACTGAATGAACAGGTCGAGCTTGCGCGCTTCCTTGACCGACAGGTATTCCTCGACATTGAAGCCTTTGACCGAACCACCGAAGCGGGTCGAATAGGCAGAAAGGTCGGTGTGTTCGATCAGACCAATGCCACTGCGGCCAGCCAGAATGCCCTGCCAACTGCTCGGCACATCCGTGCCCAGTGGCGACAACATACCCATACCGGTGACTACGACGCGTCTACGCGACACAGCACTCTCCTTTTTCAAATGACGACTTTGCATCAGGCCTAAAGAAAAAACCGCACGCCATGATGGCAGTGCGGTTTTTCCATGACAGCAAGCAACGATTACAAACTGTTACGCCTGGTGGCTGGTAACGTAGTCGATTGCAGCTTGTACAGTAGTGATCTTTTCAGCTTCTTCGTCAGGGATTTCGGTCTCGAATTCCTCTTCCAGAGCCATCACCAGCTCAACGGTGTCAAGGGAGTCGGCACCCAGGTCTTCTACGAAGGAAGCGGTGTTGACCACTTCTTCTTCTTTAACACCCAGTTGCTCGGCAACGATTTTCTTGACGCGCTCTTCGATGGTGCTCATACCTTGTTTTCACTCCTAATGGACAAATTCAGGCAGCTGGCCAGTGGGTAAGTGTATAGAAAGCCTTTTCAGTTTTTCAACTGAAAGCTTCACTCCTCAAACCCTGCGACCCTCTGCCTATAAATAGATTGCAGCTTTATAACGGATTTTAGACAGCTCGTATGACATTTTTTTGAAGCAATCCGTCACATTTTACTTACATGTACATCCCACCGTTCACCGGGATTGTAGCCCCGGTAACGTATGCCGCACCGTCGGATGCAAGAAAAGCGACCACGGACGCGATCTCTTGAGCTTGCCCCAGACGACCCAGCGGAATCTGCGTCTGCAAGGCTTCACGCTGTGCTTCAGGCAGCTCGCGGGTCATATCGGTGTCGATGAACCCAGGGGTTACCGAGTTGACCGTAATCGAACGCGAACCGACTTCACGCGCCATCGCCCGGCTGAAACCTTCCAGACCGGCCTTGGCGGCTGCATAGTTTACTTGGCCGGCGTTGCCCATGGCACCCACCACCGAGCCAATACTGATAATTCGACCCCAGCGCGCCTTGGTCATGCCACGCAAAACGCCCTTGGACAGGCGATACAGACTGTTCAGGTTGGTATCGATCACGTCGTACCACTCGTCGTCTTTCATGCGCATCATCAGGTTATCGCGGGTGATGCCGGCATTATTGACCAGAATCGCCACCGGCGCACCGAACTGCTCCTGAATGCCTGCCAGCACGGCGCTGACCGATTCGTCGCTGGTGACATTGAGTTCGAAACCGGCGCCCTGGATACCGTTTTCCTTCAGGGTCGCGGCAATGCGCTCGGCGCCCGACGCGGAGGTCGCGGTGCCGACAACGATGGCGCCCTGACGACCCAGTTCCAGCGCGATGGCCTGGCCGATACCGCGGCTTGCACCGGTAACCAGTGCAACTTTACCTTGCAGACTCATGCAAGTTTCTCCTGATTCAGGCCTGCGCTGCGCGAGCGGCAGCGAAGGCGTCTGGGGTATTGAGATTGGAAGTCGAAACGCCTTCGGCGCAACGTTTGTTCAGGCCCGCGAGGACTTTGCCCGGGCCGCATTCGACCAGATTGGTCGCGCCCTTGGCGGCCAAAGTCTGCACCGATTCAACCCAGCGCACGGGCTTGTAGAGCTGTTCGAGCAGATCGCGCTTGAGGGTTTCCAGATCGGCTGGCACTTGTGCGCTGACGTTCTGCACCAGCGGGATCTGCGGCGCCTGCCAGTCGATGGCGGCGATGGATTCGGCGAAACGCTCGGCAGCCGGACGCATCAGCTCGCAGTGCGACGGCACGCTCACCGGCAACGGCATGGCGCGCTTGGCACCACGGGCCTTGCAACCCTCGATGGCGCGCTCGACGGCGGCCTTGGCACCGGCGATCACCACTTGGCCCGGCGAGTTGAAATTCACTGCGCTGACGACTTCGCCTTGCGCCGCTTCGGCGCAGGCAGCGAGCACGTCGGCATCTTCCAGACCGAGGATCGCGGCCATGCCGCCCTGCCCGGCCGGCACCGCTTCTTGCATCAACTGACCACGGCGCTCAACGAGCTTGACCGCGTCAGCCAGGCTCAGGCTGCCGGCGGCAACCAGCGCACTGTATTCACCCAGGCTGTGGCCGGCGACAAACGCCGGACGCGCGCCGCCTTCGGCCAGCCACAGACGCCACAGGGCGATCGAAGCGGTCAGAATGGCTGGTTGGGTTTTGTCGGTTTGATTGAGCAGCTCTTCCGGGCCCTGCTGGGTCAGTGCCCACAGGTCATAGCCCAGCGCAGCAGAGGCTTCTTGAAAGGTTTCGAGGATCAGCGGATGTTGCGCGCCCAGCTCGGCCAGCATGCCGAGGGACTGCGAACCCTGTCCTGGAAAGACGAATGCGAGGGAAGCAGACATGTAACAAGCCCCTAATGATCTTGTCGTCGGAAAATAACGCCCCGTTGGGGACGCCAGAAACTGACAGTTTGGATGGCCCTTTGAACCGGGCGGTCACATTTAAGCATTGTCCGACGAAAACGCCTAAGACAACAGTTCCTCCAGACGACCGTGGAGACGCTCGGGCAGGTTCTCCTGAATCTCGATCAGCGCCCGTTGAATGGCACTCTGAAAGCCCTGCACCCCTGCCGATCCGTGACTTTTCACAACGATGCCCTGCAAGCCGAGAAAGCTTGCGCCATTATGTCGCGCCGGGGCCAGATCAGCTTGCAGACGCTTCATCAACGGCAGCGCGAGAGCGCCGACAGCGCGCGAGGCCAAGTTTTTCTTGAACAACGCCTCGATGCGCGCCGCAATCATCGTCGCCAGGCCTTCGCTGGACTTGAGCAGGATATTGCCGACGAAGCCGTCACACACCACCACGTCGGCCTCACCGCGATACAAGCCGTCGCCTTCGATAAAGCCGATGTAGTTGATCCCGCGCGCAGCCTGCAACAGCGTTGCGGCCAGTTTGACCTGCTGATTGCCCTTGATGTCTTCGGTGCCGATGTTCAGCAGTGCCACACGCGGACGGGCAATGCCCAAAGTCTGCGCAGCCACCGAACCCATCACCGCGAACTGCAACAGGTGCTCGGCACTGCAATCGACGTTGGCGCCCAGATCGAGCAACTGGCAATAACCGGTCTGCGTCGGAATCGCCGCAACCATGGCCGGACGATCAATGCCCGGCAATGTCTTCAGCACGAATCGCGACAAGGCCATCAACGCACCGGTATTGCCGGCACTGACACAGGCCTGCACCTTGCCATCGCGCAGCAGTTCAAGGGCTACACGCATCGACGAATCCGGCTTGCCACGCAGGGCCTGAGCGGGTTTTTCGTCCATGGTGATGACTTCGCTGGCCGCAACAATCGTCAGGCGCGCGCGATCGGCAGCCGACTGGCCGTGGATCAGTTCTTCAAGAAGGGAGGGTTGACCGACGAGGGTCAGGTGCAGCGAGGGTGTAGCAGACAGGCAAGCGAGACTGGCCTGAACAATGCTGCGGGGACCGAAGTCCCCGCCCATTGCGTCAATCGCGATGACTTGAGCAGACAAGTGATTACTCGTCAGCGCCCTTGTCGATCACTTTACGGCCACGGTATACGCCTTCTGGCGATACGTGGTGACGCAGGTGAACTTCACCAGTGGTTTTTTCTACAGACAGGGTGCTAGCCTCGAGAGCGTCGTGCGAACGGCGCATGTCACGGGCAGAGCGGGATTTTTTGTTCTGCTGAACAGCCATAATTGATTAACTCCTAAACGTTTGGGTCACGCTTTAACTGCGCCAATACACTGAACGGGTTGGACCGCGTTACCTCGTCCTCGCTCGGTTCGGGCTCATCTGCTCCCGCCGGCTGCTGGCATTCTTCCGGATGATGAGCAGGCACAATGGGCAAGGCGAGCAGAAGCTCCTCCTCGATCAGTGACTGCAGATCCAATGGATCTTCGCCCAGTTCCAGCACGTCATAACCTTTCGGCAACGACTGGGTATTCGCACCCTCCTTCACCACCGCGTAACTGCATTCGCTGTGGATCGGCAGGGTGACCAGCTCAAGACAACGCTGGCAAACCATTTTGACTTCGGTGTCGATAAAGCTGTGGATGACCACAGACTTACGTTCATCTCGTTCAAAAACGAATTTGGCCTGCACCGTACCGACATCGTCGGAAAGCGGGTCGCAGAGTCTCTTCAAATCGGCCAGCAGCAGTTCACCTTGAAGGGTGGTGCCACGGTCAGCCAATTTGCGCGGGTCAACGTGAGGTGGAATCGGGTCATTCAACATAGGCGCAGCATTATAGGGATGCACCCACCCATGTCAAAGGAAATTGTGCCCTGTCCGTCACTTGCGCGCCTCCGCTAGAATCCGCACCTGCCTCAGGAGACGTCCATGCTGCCTTTATTACTCGCTTCAAGCTCGACTTATCGCCGCGAATTGCTCGCCCGCCTGCACTTGCCGTTCGTCTGCAGCTCGCCGGACATCGACGAAAGCCATTGCCCGGGCGAGTCCGCAATCGACCTGGTCAAACGCCTCGCCGAAGAAAAGGCCCGCGCCCTGGCGGACAGCCACCCTGCTCATCTGATCATTGGCTCGGATCAGGTCGCCGTCCTCGGCGAACAGATCATCGGCAAGCCGCACACCTTCGAGAAGGCTCGTGAGCAATTGATGGCGGCGAGCGGCGCGAGCGTGACCTTCCTGACCGGTCTGGCGCTGCTCAACAGCCAGACCGGGCAATGCCAGGTCGACTGCGTGCCGTTTACCGTGCACATGCGTCAGCTGGATCCGGCGCGCATCGAACGCTACCTGCGCATCGAGCAACCGTACGACTGCGCCGGCAGCTTCAAGGCCGAAGGACTGGGCGTGAGCCTGTTTCAATCGACCGAAGGCCCGGATGCCACCAGCCTGATCGGCCTGCCGCTGATTCGCCTTATCGATATGTTGTTGGTCGAGGGTGTGCAAATCCCTTGAAAGCAAAAGATCGCAGCCTTCGGCAGCTCCTACACCGATTGTGCAAGAGCTGCCGTTGACCTGCGATCTTCTGACCTTGAAACAATTTACCGCAACGAAGGCCCGTGAAAACCCATCCACATCGCCAACTGCTCGGCCACGCTGGCGCCGAGCTTTTTCGAGAAGCGATCAAACGGCGATTCCTGCACGGTGAAGTCCACCAGCTCCTTCTCGCCAATCACATCACGCGCCACCGAACTGGCACTGCCCAAGCCATCGATCAGGCCCAGCGGCAGCGCCTGCTCACCCGACCAGACCAGTCCGGAAAACAGCTCCGGATGCTCTTTGTCCTTCAGGCGATCACCACGACCCTGCTTGACGCTGTTGATGAACTGCTTGTGCGTGGTGTCGAGCACGCTTTGCCAGAAGGCGGTTTCTTCAGGCTTTTGCGGCTGGAACGGATCCAGGAATGCCTTGTGCTCGCCCGAGGTGTAGGTGCGACGCTCAACCCCGAGCTTTTCCATGGTGCCGACAAAACCGTAACCCGCTGCTGTCACGCCGATCGAGCCGACCAGACTGGCCTTGTCGGCGTAGATCTGATCCGCCGCGCTGGCGATGTAATAGGCGCCCGAAGCACCAAGATCGGAAATCACTGCGTAGAGCTTGATCTCTGGATGCAGGCCACGCAAACGCTTGATCTCGTCATAGACATAACCGGACTGCACCGGACTGCCGCCCGGACTGTTGATGCGCAGGACCACGCCCTTGACCTTCTTGTCTTCGAACGCCGCGCGCAGGCTGCCAACGATATTATCGGCGCTGGCCGGTTCCTTGTCGGCGATTACGCCGTCGATCTCGATCAACGCCGTGTAGTTCGGGCCGCGGGTGGCGCTTTTTTCCATGTCCATCAGCGGGGTGAACAGCAGCAGCGCAACAAACAGATAAACAAACGTCAGCAGCTTGAAGAAAATCCCCCAGCGCCGCGAACGGCGTTGTTCCTGCACGCCGGCCAGCAAAGTCTTTTCCAACAGCTTCCAGCTTTTCGCGTCACCGTCGTCGGCACTTGCCTTGGCCGGTGCTTTCCATTCGTCGGTCATGCCATCTACCCCAGCAAAAACGTATTAAGCCCGCTGACCCAGCCAGGCGTGCAATTGAGAAAAACGGTCGATCGACAGGCGTGGCTCGAACTGCTGCAGGGACTCGATCGATTGCGCGCCATAACTGACCGCCACCGAATCCATCCCCGCGTTGCGCGCCATCAGCAGATCGAACGACGAATCACCGACCATCAACGCCTGCTCCGGGCGTACGCCGCAGTGGCTGACAATCTGCTCAAGCATCAGAGGGTGTGGCTTGCTGGCAGTTTCATCGGCCGCGCGGGTGATATCGAAATAATCTTCCCAGCCATTGGCCTTGAGCACCCGATCCAGTCCGCGACGATTCTTGCCCGTCGCTACCGCCAGGTGATAACCCTGCTCGCGAAACGATGCCATCGACTCGACCACGCCCTCGAACAGCGGCGAAGGCACGGCTTCGGCAGCGATGTAGTGATCGGCGTAGTACTCGCGAAACGCGAGCATTTCTGCGTCGCTGATTTCGGGATATAGGGTGCGAATCGCTTCCGGCAAGCCGAGACCGATGATGCCTTTGACGGCGAAGTCATCGCGCAGCTCGAAACCGGAACGCCCGGACGCCGAGTGCATCGCCTCGACGATCCGATGAATGGAATCGGCGAGGGTGCCGTCCCAGTCGAAAATCAACAGCTTGTAATCAGATGGGCGCACTCAATCGCTCCACGGTCTTGGCCCACATTTCATCGACGGGCGCTTGCAGATTCAGCTTGCCGCCGTCGGGCAGCGGCACGGTCAGCATGTAGGCGTGCAGGAACAGGCGCTTACCACCCAGATCGCGGATTTCCTTGGTGAAATCCTCGTCGCCATACTTACTGTCACCGGCAATGCAATGGCCAGCATGCAAGGTGTGCACGCGAATCTGGTGGGTACGACCGGTAACCGGTTTCGCCTCGACCATGGTGGCAAAATCGCCGAAGCGGCGCAGCACCTTGAACAGCGTCAGGGCTTCTTTGCCTTCATCGTTAACTTCGACCATGCGCTCGCCGGAGCGCAGATTGCTCTTGAGCAACGGTGCGCGAACCTGCTTGATCGAGGTTGCCCAGTTGCCACGGACCAGCGCCATGTAGCGCTTGTCGACGCCGTCGCCGCGCAACTGCTCGTGCAGATGGCGCAACATGCTGCGCTTCTTGGCGATCATCAGCAGGCCGGAGGTGTCACGGTCGAGACGGTGAACCAGCTCCAGCTCCTTGGCGTCGGGGCGCAACTGACGAAAGGCTTCGATCACGCCGAAATTCAGCCCGCTGCCGCCATGCACCGCAATGCCGGCGGGCTTGTTGATCACGATCAGGGCTTTGTCTTCAAAGACGATCGAGGCTTCCAGGCGCTGCAACAGCCCCTGGGCCAGCGGCACCGGTTCGTCGCGCTCAGGCACGCGAACCGGCGGCACGCGCACGATATCGCCGGCCTGCAGCTTGTATTCGGGCTTGATCCGACCTTTGTTCACGCGCACTTCGCCTTTGCGCAAAATGCGGTAAATCAAGGTCTTGGGCACGCCTTTGAGCCGGGCGAGAAGAAAGTTGTCGATTCGTTGGCCGGCATACTCCGGCGAGACTTCAAGCAGTTGAACGCCTGGAGTCGAAGGGGCAGTAGTTGTCATGCCGCGGATGATAACAATTTTTATGGAATTGAAGCACTTAATCATTGCTGCTATAGTCGCGAACGCCGCCAAAAGCGGCCTGGACAGCGGAACCACGGTCAAAGACCGGCCCTGACCAACGCAATTCACCAGGGCGCGAGGCCGTCCTACGGGGCTTTCGCTACGTAACGGTGGAGTTTGCGGTTGTAACAAGCGCAGGTGACATGAGGCCTGAATTACACCGCCGAGCAGAGTTCTCACTCGCCCGGCAGGCAACATTCAAGGCCAGTTCACAAAGTGCAGTCGACTGCGAATGACCCCGAGCGATTGCTTCGGAAACATCGCCTGAATTAGCCATGATGCGTGACCTCCCCTTTCGGAGCTCACGGTAAATGCCAACCCGCTGCGGATTCTGCGCGCGGCAGCACCCGAATTATCAGGGATACGTGTAGGGTGGAGATGCACAACCGCCGGACTGTGTAGCAACAAGCTTTGATCAAGACGCTTCATCTCGTCCACAGCCGCTGGTTGATTCCTCCTCCTGACTGAGTGCTTAAGTAGCCACAGCAAGCAGGACGCGTACGTCGCGGTATCGGCCCAATTGGCCGCACATCGCTGGACACGGGAATGGCCAACCACTCCCGACGCACCTGACACCGACCGTGAGAAGTCGTGTGTGCCGAACGCCGTTTCCGGCAGCCCGGAAACCGACGGTACTACATGAAAAGAATGCTGATTAACGCAACTCAACCCGAAGAGTTGCGTGTTGCACTGGTAGATGGCCAGCGCCTCTACGACCTGGACATCGAATCCGGTGCACGCGAGCAGAAGAAGGCCAACATCTATAAAGGCCGTATCACTCGCATCGAACCAAGCCTTGAGGCTGCCTTTGTCGATTTCGGCTCCGAGCGCCACGGCTTCCTGCCCCTCAAAGAAATCTCCCGCGAATACTTCAAGAAAGCCCCCGAAGGCCGCGTCAACATCAAGGACGTCCTGAGCGAAGGCCAGGAAGTCATCGTGCAGGTCGAGAAAGAAGAACGTGGCAACAAGGGCGCCGCCCTGACCACCTTCATCAGCCTGGCCGGTCGTTACCTCGTACTGATGCCGAACAACCCGCGTGCCGGCGGCATCTCCCGTCGCATCGAAGGTGAAGAGCGCAACGAACTGCGTGAAGCGCTGAACGGTCTGGTCGCTCCGGCCGACATGGGTCTGATCGTGCGCACTGCCGGCCTGGGCCGCAGCAGCGAAGAAATGCAGTGGGACCTCGATTACCTGCTGCAACTGTGGACCGCCATCAAAGAAGCCTCGCTGGATCGCTCCGCGCCTTTCCTGATCTACCAGGAAAGCAACGTGATCATCCGCGCCATCCGCGATTACCTGCGCCAGGACATCGGCGAAGTACTGATCGACAGCGTTGAAGCCCAGGACGAAGCCCTGACATTCATCCGCCAGGTGATGCCGCAGTACGCCAGCAAGATCAAGCTATACGAAGACAGCGTGCCGCTGTTCAACCGTTTCCAGATCGAAAGCCAGATCGAGACCGCATTCCAGCGCGTCGTCGAACTGCCTTCCGGCGGCTCCATCGTCATCGATCCGACCGAAGCCCTGGTGTCCATCGACATCAACTCGGCGCGCGCCACCAAGGGCAGCGACATCGAAGAAACCGCCCTGCAGACCAACCTTGAAGCCGCCGAAGAAATCGCCCGTCAGTTGCGCCTGCGCGACATCGGCGGCCTGATCGTCATCGACTTCATCGACATGACCCCGGCCAAGAACCAGCGCGCCGTGGAAGAGAAAGTCCGCGAATGCCTGGAAGCTGACCGCGCCCGCGTGCAGATCGGTCGCATCTCGCGTTTCGGCCTGCTGGAAATGTCCCGTCAGCGCCTACGTCCATCGCTGGGCGAAAGCAGCGGCATCGTCTGCCCGCGTTGCAACGGCACCGGCATCATCCGTGACGTTGAATCGCTGTCGCTGGCCATTCTGCGCCTGATCGAAGAAGAAGCCCTGAAGGACCGCACCGCCGAAGTTCGCGCGCAAGTGCCGATCCCGGTCGCTGCGTTCCTGCTCAACGAAAAACGCAACTCGATCACCAAGATCGAACTGCGCACCCGTGCCCGTATCGTCATTCTGCCGAACGATCACCTCGAGACGCCGCACTTTGAAGTTCAGCGTCTGCGTGACGACAGCCCGGAAGCCGCGACCAACCAGTCCAGCTACGAAATCGCTGCCGCCGCTGCCGAAGTCGAAGAAGTCCAGCCAGCCGCTGCGACTCGCACTCTGGTTCGCCAGGAAGCTGCAGTGAAAACCGCGCCGGCCCGTGCCAATGCACCGGTGCCGACTGAAGTTGCACCTGCCGCACCTGCTCCTGCACCGGTTGCCGCACCTGAGCCTAGCCTGTTCAAGGGCCTGGTGAAGTCGCTGGTCAGCCTGTTCGCCACCAAGGAAGAGCCAGCCGCACCGGTCGCGGTTGCGAAACCGGCTGCCACCGAGCGTCCTGCCCGCAACGAAGAGCGCCGCAACGGTCGTCAGCAGAGCCGCAACCGCAACGGTCGCCGCGATGAAGAACGCAAGCCGCGCGAAGAACGTGCTCCACGTGAAGAGCGCGCACCACGCGAGCCGCGCGAAGAGCGCCAGCCACGTGAAGCCCGCGAGCCGCGTGAAACCCGCAGCGAAGCGCCGGTAGCCCGCGAAGAGCGCGCACCACGTGCCCCGCGTGAAGAACGTGCACCGCGCGCCCCACGTGAAGATCGCAAGCCGCGTGGCGAGCGTGAAGAACGCGTGCGTGAACTGCGCGAGCCGCTGGACGCCGCGCCAGCCGCAGCCGCAGCCGTTGCTGCCGTAACCGCTGAAGAGCGTCCGGCCCGTCAGCCACGCGAAGAACGCGCCCCGCGTCCGCCGCGTGAAGAGCGTCAACCGCGTGCCGAGCAGGCCGCTGCTGCCGTCGCTGAAGAAGAAGTGAACAGCAACAACGAAGAGCAACTGCCGGAAGACGGTCAGGACAACGCCGAAGGCGATCGTCCACGTCGTCGCTCCCGTGGCCAGCGTCGTCGCAGCAACCGTCGCGAGCGTCAACGTGATGCCAACGGCAACGTGATCGAAGGTTCGGAAGAATCCGAGTCCGCTGAAAACGCTGGCGAGCCAAGCACTGCCGATCTGGCCGCTGGCCTGGCCGTCACCGCCGCCGTTGCCAGCAGCACCATCAGCGCTCCGGCAGAAGCCCAAGCCCACGAGCAGGCTGAACGCGCCACCGCCGCCACACTGGAAACTGCTCCAGTCGAAGCGCCGGTTGTCGAAGCCACCACTCCAGTGGTAGTGACTGCTGCACCGGAAATCGAAGTCGCCCCGGTCCGCGAAGCTCAGCCTCAGGTTGAAGCGCCTGACGAGCCGGAAGCTGTCGTTGAAGCGCCAGTTGCTGAATCCGAACCAGCGACCGAAACCGTCAGCGAAAACGTGACCAAAACCGTGCGTGAAGTTCGCGAAGAGCAGACTGCGTTCAACTGGGTTGCCGAGCCAGCCGTCACTGAAACTCCAGCGCCAGTCGCTGAAGCCGAAGTACCGCAGGCCATGGTTTCCGAACCAGTGGTTGTAGCGGCCGAACCGGCTCCAGAGCCAGTGGTTGAAGCACCAGCTGTCGAAGCACCAGTTGCAAAAGCTCAGGCCGAAGAAGCGCCAGCCGCAGTCGAAGCGCCAGCGCCAGTGGTTGAAGCGCCGGCTCCGGTCAGCGCCCTGACGCCAAACGGCCGTGCGCCAAACGACCCGCGTGAAGTGCGTCGTCGCAAGCGTGAAGCCGAGCGTCTGCAGAAGGAAGCCGAACTGGCTGCCGCTGCAGCGCCAGTGGCTGCCGAACCAGCCGCTGCGGCTGAAGTGGTCGAGGCAGCCCCTGCCCCGGTCGCGGAAGAAGCATCGGTAGAATCGGTGATCGCTGAAGCACCACGCTCCGTTCAGGACGCGGTTGAACAGCGCGAAGAAGCCCAGGAAAAAGAGCACGAGCCTAAACCACTCGTGTAATTCCTGAAGCCAATATAAAGCCCCGCCTGGTGAAAGCCTGGCGGGGCTTTTTATTACCTGAAATACCGGCATCATCCACAACCTTTGTGGGAGCGAGCCTGCTCGCGAAAGCGCTGGGTCAGACAATATTCATGTAACTGAACCAGCGCATTCGCGAGCAGGCTCGCTCCCACAAGGAATTTCAACACGGCTCAGGGCTGAGGAAATACCAAAGATTCAGGCACATCGATATCCCACAACACCCCCGGATCATCCACCGCCACTTCCACCACCCTACCCTGCGCAAACAACGACCGCGCACCACGATCACCGGTCAGCGCCTGCAACTGCGCGCCAAACGAACGGCCAAACCCCACCGGATGACCAAACTCGCCATCCAGCACCGGCACGCTCACCGCGTCATCAGCCATCGCCGCGAGCACTCGCTCGATACTCGAAGGCAAGATAAACGGCATATCGCCGAGCACAATCAACCAGCCATCAGCGCCCGGGCAAGCGGCAACACCTGCGGCAATGCTGTCGCCCATGCCGGTCGATTCGATCGACACCACGTCGCAGCCGTAAGCCTGAGCCATGCGCATCGCCTGCGGTCGCGCTTCAGTGGTGACCAGAACGCGCTTGGCGAGACTGGCCGGCAGGTTCACCAGCACCTGTTCGATGACCGAGCGCACGGCGCCGTCACGCCCGGTGCAATCAGTGAGCAATTTGTCTTTGTCGGGGCCGGCGATCTGGCGAAAGCGTTTGCCCTCGCCCGCCGCCAGCACAATCACTGCGATGGATTGGCTCATGCACCCTCCAGCGGTTTTTTCTGTTTCAGCTCCACACCGTTCTTGATCGCAACAATTTCCGCCAGCAAGGACAAGGCGATTTCAGCCGGCGAATGACTGCCGATGTGCAAGCCGATCGGTCCGTGCAGGCGATCAATCGATGCTTGCGACAAGCCTAGCTGAGCGAGGTTTTCCCGGCGCTTCTGGCTGTTGACCCGCGAGCCGAGCGCGCCGACATAGAACGCCGGCGAGTCGAGCGCAGTGAGCAAGGCCATGTCATCCAGACGTGGATCGTGAGTCAAGGCGACAATCGCTGTGCGCTCGTCGGTCTGGATGTTCAGCACAGCCTCATCCGGCATGCCGGGGACGAAACGGCCATGCTGCTCTTCCCAGCCGTAAACGAACTCGGTTCGCGGATCGCAGATCAGCACTTCGAAATCCAGCAGCCGCGCCATGTCGGCGACGTAGCGCGACAACTGCCCGGCACCGATCAGCAACAAGCGCCAGCGCGGACCATAAATCGCTCGCAGAGTCTTGCCGTCGAACACCAGCGAATCGGACTTGCTCGCCGGAGCCAGCCGCACCTCGCCGGTTTCGATGTTCAGTTCTCGAGCAACGATTTCATGATTTTCGCAACGCTGCAGCAGCTCGGCCACCCACGCGGGGTCACCGACGCGCTCTTCGGTCAGGCGCAGGGTGCCACCGCAAGGCAGACCGAAACGCGCGGCCTCCTCGCGGGTCACGCCATAAGTGATCATCTGCACCGGCGGGCCGTCGGTGGCGATGCGGCCGTCGTGCAGCCGCGCGATCAAGTCATCCTCGACACAGCCGCCCGACACCGAGCCGATCACCACGCCGTCCTCGCGCAAGGCGAGCATGGCACCGGGCGAGCGCGGCGCAGTGCCCCAGGTCTGCACCACGCTGAACAGCACCACCCGCTGTCCGGCGCGGCGCCACTCGAGGACGCTGCGCAGGACGTTGAGATCGACGCTGTCCATTACGCTTGCGCCTTCTGCCAGCCCTGCAACTGATACCGCACCGGCAGATTGCGGATGCGCTTGCCGGTGGCGGCGAAGATCGCATTGCACAGCGCCGGGGCAATCGGCGGCACGCCCGGCTCACCAACGCCACCCAACGGCACGTCACCCGGCGGCGTCACCAGATGCACCGCGACTTCCTTGGGCGCCAGCGACATGCGCGCGACCTCGTACATATGGAAGTTGTCCTGCTGGACCTTGCCTTCCTTGAAGCTGATCTCACCGAGCACAGCGTTGCCCAGGCCCATGACACACGCACCTTCGAACTGCGAACGGATGCGCTCAGGGTTGATCTGCGGCCCGCAGTCCACGGCGATGTCGGCCTTGTGCACGATCAGCGAACCGTCGTCCTTGACCTCGACTTCAATCACCGCCGCCACATAGGTGACGAAGCTGTAATGCACCGCCAGACCGAGACCACGACCCTTGGGCAGTTTGCGCCCCCAACCGGCGGCCTTGGCGGCAGTTTCCAGCACCGTGCGCATGCGCCCGGTGTCGATCGGATAACGCTCAGGCGATTCGCCGTAATTCCACTCTTCGCTCAAGGTGCGTGGATCGATCTGCCGGTCCGGGCCGAGCAATTTGATCTGGTACTTGAGCGGATCTTCACCGGCCTTGTGCGCCAGTTCGTCGACGAAACTCTGAATCGCGAAGCCGTGGGGAATGTTCGATACTGAGCGATACCAGCCGACGCGGGTGTGTACCTTGGCTTCGGGGTTTTCCAGGCGCACGTTGGGAATCGCATAGGCCATGTTGGTAAAGCCCATGCCCAGCTCGAACGCCGCCTCATGGTTCATGTCCGGCGCAAACAACGCGGTGATGCTCGGCGCCACGGTGCGATGCAGCCACCCGGACGGCATGCCGTTCTTGTCGATGCCGGCCTTGAGATATTCCGCCGACACGGTGTGGAAATACGAATTGTGGATGTCGTCTTCGCGGGTCCACTGCACCCGTACAGCCTTGCCCGGGAACTCCTTGGCGAGAATCGCCGCTTCAACGACGAAGTCCGGTTTCGACTTGCGCCCGAAACCACCGCCCAGCAATGTCACATTGAAGGTGACCTTTTCGAACGGGACGCCCAGGCGTTCGGCGATGCGCTCACGGGTGACCTGCGGTGCCTGACTCGGCGCCCAGGCTTCGCAGACGCCGTCCTTGTAACGGGCGATGGCAACCATCGGTTCCATCGGTGCCTGCGCCAGATGCGGCAGGTAATACGACGCTTCGAGAGTGCTGGCAGCGCCGCTCAAGGCCTTGTCGATATCACCGGTATTGCGCACCACTTTGCCGGCCTTCAGCGACGCGGCTTCGAGTTCCTTGCGATAGGCAATCGAGTCATAACTGGCATTCGGGCCGTCGTCCCACTCGATCTTCAGCGCCTCGCGGCCCTTGATCGCCGCCCAGGTGTTGCTGGCCACAACCGCAACGCCGCCCAGTGGCTGGAACTCTGACGGCAATGGCCGACCTTCGATCTGCATGACTTTTAGCACGCCGGGGACTTTCAGCGCGGCGCTGTCATCGAGGCTTTTGACCTTGCCGCCGTACACTGCCGGGCGAGCGATAGTGGCGTAGAGCATGCCGTCGAAATGCACGTCGGCGCCGTACACTGCGCGGCCATTGACGATGTCGGCACCGTCGATGGCCTTGGTGCCTTCCTTACCGATGTAGCGAAACTCCGACGGCTGCTTGAGTCGCAGGCTGTCACGCGCCGGTACTGCCAGCGCACTGGCGGCAGCGGCGAGTTCGCCGTAGCCCAGTTCACGGCCGGACGGTTTGTGAATGACCTTGTGCAGTTGCGCATGGCATTCGCCAACCGGCACTATCCACTGCGCAGCAGCGGCCTGTTCGAGCATGGTCCGCGCGGCGGCGCCACAACGCCGCATCGGCTCGTACCAGTGACGCATGCTGCGCGAACCATCGGTGTCCTGGTTGCCGAAGCGCACTTCGTCGCCCGGCGCCTGCTGCACTTTGACCTGCGCCCAATCGGCCTCAAGTTCATCGGCAACCACCATGCTCAGGCTGGTGCGCACGCCCTGGCCCATTTCCGAACGGTTGCACACCACGGTGACGCTGCCATCGGCAGCAATGCTCACGTAGACCTTGGGATCGTCGATCCAGCCATTCGGCATGCCATCGGCGCCAAACTTCTTCGCAGCGTCATCGGCCAGCGCATCCTGCCAGCCCCAGCTCGCGGCGAGGACCAGCGCGCTGGTGGCGCCGACGCCTTTGAGAAAACCACGGCGGCTGAGGTTGCTCAGGGCGAAATCATTCGGGACGCGGCTCATGCCTTCACCCCCTTCAGTTGGGTGGAGGCCTGGCGGATCGCGGTTTTGATCCGGTTGTAAGTACCGCAGCGGCAGATATTGCCGACCATGGCTTCTTCGATCTGCTCGTCGCTCGGGTTGGGGTTGGTTTTCAGCAGAGCGGTGGCCGACATGATCTGCCCGCCCTGGCAATAACCGCATTGAGCCACGGCGCTGTCGAGCCAGGCTTGCTGCACGACCTGGCCTACCGGGTCGGCGTGGAGATTGTCGATGGTGGTGACGTTCTGGCCGATCACCGAGCCGATCGGCGTGATGCAACTGCGTGCCGGCAAGCCGTCGATATGGATGGTGCAGGCGCCGCACAGGCCCATGCCGCAACCGAATTTGGTGCCGTTGTAACCGGCGATGTCACGAATCGCCCACAACAGCGGCATGTCTTCGGTGACATCGAGGGAGTGGTCTTGACCGTTGAGTTTCAGGGTAATCATGGGCACGCCCGCATATTTTTTAGTGGTTATGGGGTCGAGCAATCTGCCGCCGGAAAATCAGCGGTGGGTTCGCGCAGATCGACTCAGGCTAATCAGGCTCTCTTGCGCCGACGGGAACGTCTGCACCGGGCCTTTGGGTGGAGCAAATGGTTGGTATCGTTAGCTCGCTAAGTTAACCCAGCATTAACAAAAAAGCCCTGCACTTTTTCATCAGTGCGGGGCTTTTGATGGCGTCAGGCAAGCGTAGCCTCAATACCGATTGGGCTCCATTTCCAGTTCGACATGAAACCGTTCGGCGATGTCTTTCTGGATACGTTGCGCCAGGTCGAGCAGTTGCAGGCCGGTGGCCGTGCCGTAGTTGACCAGCACCAGCGCCTGCAACTTGTGCACGCCGGCATCGCCGTCGCGAAAACCTTTCCAGCCGGCGCGTTCGATCAGCCAGCCAGCGGCCAGTTTCATCTGCCCATCCGCTTGCGGGTAAGCCACCAGATCCGGGTGCTGCGCTTTGATCTGCGTGACGACAGCGGCGGGCACCAGCGGATTCTTGAAGAAGCTGCCGGCATTGCCGAGCACCGCCGGGTCCGGCAGTTTTTCACTGCGGATGCTGCAGATGGCGCGGCTGACGTCGCTGGGCGTCGGCTGCTCGATGCCCTGCTCGCTCAGGCGCTGACGGACCGGGCCGTATTCCAGATGCAGGTGCGCGGCGCGATCAAGCTTGAAGCGCACCCGCAGGATCAGCCAACGTCCCGGCTGCTGCTTGAACACACTGTCGCGGTAGCCGAAATTGCACTGCTCCAGGCTGAAATCCCGCAGCTCGCCGCTCTCGCGATCCAGCGCAGTCAGGCCGGTAAACACGTCCTTGATCTCGACACCATAGGCGCCGATGTTCTGCATCGGCGCGGCGCCGACGGTGCCGGGAATCAGGCTGAGGTTTTCCAGCCCGGCAAAACCCGCGGCCAGCGTGTGCTGCACGAACGGATGCCACGGTTCGCCCGCTTCCGCCTCGACCACCACGCGACTGCCATCGTCGCTGAGCACGCGGATGCCGCGCGTGGCCATGCGCAATACCAACGCCGCAATATCCGCCGTGAGCAGCAAGTTGCTGCCGCCGCCGATCACCAGCAACGGCACGTCATGGGAAGCGGCATAGGCCAGCGCTTCGCGGACATCGTCATCACTGCGGGCTTCGGCAAACAGCTGCGC
The DNA here is from genome assembly GCF_004307515.1 of Pseudomonas sp. Sample_14. Classification (NCBI taxonomy): domain Bacteria; kingdom Pseudomonadati; phylum Pseudomonadota; class Gammaproteobacteria; order Pseudomonadales; family Pseudomonadaceae; genus Pseudomonas; species Pseudomonas sp. Sample_14. The sequence goes on from NZ_RCOC01000092.1 coordinate 138,601, forward strand.
GCGCACATCGACGCCAAACGTATTGAAGGCCTGCAACGATACTTGCGGTTGGACCTGCAAACTCATAAACGGCCCTTCACTTCGATCAGCAACTGGTCGCAGGCCGCTTCGATCAGATCGAGCACCTGCTCGAAACCCTGATCACCGTCGTAATACGGATCCGGCACTTCATCGACCAGCCCGGAATAACGACGCAAAAACAGATCCAGCTCGGCTCTGCCGGTGGACGGCTGCAGGGCCTTGAGATTGCGCAGATTGCTGTTGTCCATGGCGAGAATCAGGTCGTAGCTGGCGAAATCGGCCCGGCTGACCTGCTGCGCGCGTTGCGTCGACAGGTCATAACCGCGCACTTTCGCCGCGGCCTGGCTGCGCTTGTCCGGCGGGTTGCCGACGTGCCAGTCACCGGTGCCGGCGGAGGCCACTTCGACCACATCGGCCAGCCCGGCTTCACGCAACTTGTGGCGCAACACGCCTTCAGCGGTGGGCGAACGGCAGATGTTGCCCAGGCACACAAACAGAACGCGCATCAGGCCCCCAGCAGGCGACGAACCCGCTCAAGGTCTTCAACGGTGTCGACACCGGTCGGCGGCGCGATCAGCGCGTCGGCAACATGGATACGCACGCCGTGCCACAAGGCACGCAGTTGCTCAAGGGATTCGGTATTTTCCAGCCAGCACGGCCCCCAGCTCACGAAGTCGTGGAGGAACCCGGCGCGATAGGCATAAATACCGATGTGGCGGCGATAGGGCACGCCTTCTGGCAGCTGCTCGCGGCTCTTGGCAAATGCATCGCGTGCCCATGGCAAGGTCGCGCGGCTGAAAGTCAGCGCGAGGCCGTTGATGTCGCTGGCGACCTTGACCACGTTGGGGTTGAACAGGGTCTCCACGTCTTCGATCGGCTCAGCCAGCGTGGCCATGCGCGCTTCGGTGTGGGCAGCAAGGTTGGCGGCGACCTGGTCGATCACGCTTGGCGGAATCAGCGGCTCATCGCCCTGGACGTTGACCACGATCGCATCAGGCGCAAGGCCCAGTTTAGCCGCGACCTCGGCCAGACGATCAGTGCCGGAGTTGTGATCTTCACGGGTCAGCACCACTTCGGCGCCAAAGCTTTTGCATGCCTCGACGATGCGTGCATCGTCAGTTGCAACAACGACGCGGGTCGCGCTGCTTTTGCTCGCCTGTTCCCAGACATGCTGGATCATCGGTTTGCCGGCAATATCCAGCAACGGCTTGCCCGGCAGACGGGTCGAGGCGAACCGCGACGGGATGACAACGGTGAAGGCTGTGGTCATTTATCCAGACGCTCGTCGGTGGTCAGGGTGCGCGCTTCGCTTTCCAGCATCACCGGGATGCCGTCGCGGATCGGATAGGCCAGACCGGCGCCCTTGCTGATCAGTTCGGTCTTGTCGGCGCTGAGCTTGAGTGGGCCTTTGCACACGGGGCAAGCGAGGATGTCGAGCAGTTTGGTGTCCATGAACATTCCCAGAAATAAAAGAGTTAAGGCAGCAGACGATCCGGCAACAGGCGCATCAGCTGAGTGTCGAACCAGGCCACGAAGGCTGGCGACGGCACGGCATCGACCGCCAGATACCACCAGTCGGCAGCAGCAAAGGCACGGCACTTCACCGCGTCCTTTTCGGTCATCACCAACGGCAATGACGGGGTGAAATTCAACGCCTGCACGCTGTACTCGGCGTGGTCGGCAAATGCATGGGCGATCGGCCGCCAGTCTAGCGCTTCGAGGGTATTGAAGAAACGTTGCGGGTTGCCGATCCCGGCCACCGCATGCAGCGCTTGCCCGGGCGGGAAATGCTCGAGCGACTGACGCTCGCCGCTGCGCAGATTGACCAGGGCCGTAGGTTGCAGGCGGAAGGCGAAACCATCGTCGCGATCATCAAGGGCACCGTTGAACAGCACGCCATCAACGCTTTGCAGGCGCTCGACCGGCTCACGCAACGGCCCGGCCGGCAGACAGCGCTGGTTGCCCAGGCCCCGTGCGGCATCGATCAGCACCAGCTCCAGATCCCGCGCCAGACGATAATGCTGCATGCCATCGTCGGACAGAATCAGATCCAGCGGTTCACTGGCGATCAAGGCTTTGACGGCGGCGCTGCGATCAGGGTCGATCATCAGCGGCACGCCGGTGCGCTGGACGATCAGCAACGGCTCGTCACCGGCAATCTCGGCGCTGTGCTCGGCCTCAACCCGCCACGGCAGTTGCGGCGGTTTGGCGCCGTAACCGCGACTGACCACGCCGACGCGCAGTCCACGGCGTCGGCAATGTTCGATCAGCCAGAGAATCATCGGCGTCTTGCCGGTACCGCCAACGGTGATATTGCCGACCACGATCAACGGCACGGGCGACTGGTAGATCTCGCCTTGACCATCGAGAAAGCGCTGACGCTTGTTGATCACCACACGGCGATACAGCATTTCCAGTGGCCGCAGCAGCGTCAGGGCCGGATGCCCCTGATACCACGCGGCGAGCAGGCGATCGGACATGCTCATCAGGATTTCGGCGCCGCCTCGACCGTGGTCATGCGCAGATGGCTGAAACCGAGCTTGCCGGCCGCGTCCATGGCGGTGATCACTGATTGATGCTGGGCCTTGCCATCGGCACTGATCGACAACGGCATGTTGGTGTCGCCGTTGGATTCTTTCTGCATGGCTTCCATCAGCGTCGCCAGATCATTCTTCGGCAGAATCTTGTTGTTCACCGAGAACACGCCTTCGGCACTGATCGCGACGTCCAGCTGTTTGACCTGCTGATCTTCGGCAGGCGAACCGCTGACCGCTTCCGGCAGATCCACGCGCAACTGGGTTTCCCGAGTGAAAGTGGTAGTCACCACGAAAAACAGCAGCAGGATAAACACCACGTCGATCAGCGACGCGAGGTTGATGTCTACGGTTTCCCGGGGCTTGCGACGGAATTTCACGCTTTGCCCTCGGCCAGGTCGACATCACGGTCGCCCTGCACCACTTCCACCAGTTTGATCGCTTCCTGCTCCATACCGACCACCAGCTCGTCGATGCGGCGCTGCAAAAACCGGTGGAAGAACACCGCTGGAATCCCGACCATCAGGCCCGCTGCGGTCGTGATCAGCGCTTTGGAAATACCGCCGGCCAGTACCGAAGCATTGGTAGTCATGCCGGAGCCGGTGAAGGCACTGAAAATGTCGATCATGCCCAGCACGGTGCCGAGCAGGCCGAGCAGAGGCGCCATGGCGGCTATGGTGCCGAGTGCGTTGATGTAGCGTTCGAGTTCATGAATGACCCGCGCGGCGGCCTCTTCGATGCACTCTTTCATGATCTCGCGACCATGCTTGGAATTGGCCAGGCCTGCGGCGAGGATTTCCCCCAGCGGCGAGTTGGCGCGCAATTCCTTGAGTTTTTCCTTGTTGAGCTGCTTGTCCTTGATCCAGACCCAGACCTGACCCAGCAGATGCTCGGGGGTGACGCGACTGGCGCGCAGTGTCCACAGGCGCTCGGCGACGATCGCCATGGCCGCGATGGAACTCAGAATGATCGGCAACATCATCCAGCCGCCGGATTTGACCAATTCCCACACAGTGACAGTCCCCTCGAAAAAGTGCGCCACTTTACCATACCGATCCGCGATTAAGAGTCGCCGCCCCGACGACCGTGAGGTGGCACTCATGCTGGCACCGATCAACGGCCAGCCACCGGTGGATCGCGCCAGAAACGCCGCTGTTGACGCATCGTCCACGGCGGTTTGAAGCTGCCCAGTTGCAGATGAATGGCACCGTGCTCGGCGCTGTCGTAGATGCGCAGACCTTGCTTGCGGTATCGCTCCAGCACGGTTGGATGCGGATGACCGAAGGAGTTGCCGTGGCCACGGGAGATCAGCACCGCTTCGGGCTGCAAGGCTTTGAGCAGGGCCATCGATGATGAACTGCGGCTGCCGTGATGGGGCGATTGCAGCCACTGCGTCGGCACGGCCAGCGGGCTGTCGAGCAGAACGCGCTCGGCGCGAATGTCGATATCGCCGGTGAGCAGCAGGCGTTCACCGTTGGCCACGATCTGCAATACACAGGAGCGCTGGTTGCTGTCATCGGCCGCCGACCATTGCCAGAGCTGGAACTGCACGCCGTCCCACTGCCACCGTTCGCCACTTGCGCAGACTTCGGCGTTCAGCTCCGGCGGTAGGTTTGGCGCATCGCCGCTGACCACGCGGTGCACCTTCAATCCCTGCATTACCGCCCGGGCGCCGCCAGCGTGATCGGCGTCAGCGTGGCTGAGCAGCATCAAGTCGAGCGCTTGGACATTAAGTTTACGTAACGCTGGCAGTACCACTCGCTCGCCGAGATCGAACTCGCCGAAACGCGGGCCGGCGTCATAGAGAAGCGCGTGATGGCGGGTGCGGATGAGGATGGCCAGGCCTTGGCCGACGTCGAGTTGCCAGACATCGGCCCGCCCTTCTTCTATTCGCTCTTGAGGCGGCAATGCCAGGAGCAACATTAGCGGCCAGCCCAACGGTCGCATTGGCACGCCTCGGGGCAACAGCAATAAAATCGCGCCAAGGCTGCCCAGGATCAACGCCCAGAGTGGAATGGCGGCAGGTATCCACGCCGGCCAGTGCCAGGCAATCAGCGCCAGCCCGATAAACAGCCAGTCGATCAAACCACCGGCCAGCCACAACAGCCCTTCGCCAACATAAGGCACGGGCAGCAATAGCGTGCCGAGCAATGCCGGCGGCAGCACCACGAGGCTGACCCACGGAACGGCCAGCAGATTGGCTACCGGCCCGCTGACGCTGATCGGCAAGCTCAGCGCCAGCAACACCGGACACAAGCCGATTGCGATCAGCCACTGCGCGCGGGTCCAGGTCTGCCACCAGCGCCAGGCCCCCAGCCGCCCGCCGAAAGTGAAGATCAACACTGCCACCGCCGCGAAGGACAGCCAGAAACCTGGACGCAAACTGGCCAGCGGATCGAACAACAGCACGCCATTGAACGCCAGCAATAACGGCCACCACGCACCAAGATGGCGAAAACGCAGGCGCCACAGCAGCACCAGCGCCACCATCACGCAGGCGCGCTGCACTGGCACATCGAAACCGGCGAGCAGGCCGTAACCCAGCGCCGCCGTGAAGGCCAGGCCGCACGCCCACGGCAGCCATGGCCAGCGCAACGGCCAGATTCCGAAACGCGCCAGCCCGGCGACCAGCAGATACATCACTGCGGCGAGCAAGCCGATGTGCTGGCCGGAGATCACCAGCAAATGCACGGTGCCGGTGTCTTGCAGCACCTGCCAATCCTCGCGACTGAGGCCTGAACCGTCACCAAGCACCAGCGCCGCCAGCGCGCCCTCTCGTCCTTGCGCATCGGCCGCCAGCAGGCGCTGGCGAACGCCGTCGCGCCATGCATACCGGGCCTCAGCCAGGCGCTGGCCATCCTTGATCGTGCCGGTCGCCCCGATCCGTTGCGCCAGCAGCCAGGCCTCGTAATCGAAAGCGTCCGGGTTGAGCAAGCCACCCGGGCGCTTCAATTTCACCGCCAGACGCCAACGCTCACCACTATTCACCGCCGGCCCGGCGTACCAGGCCAGGCGCAGCAGCGATGGCAGCTTTTCGTGGCGTGAACGCGCATCAGCCAGCTCGAAACGCACCACGCCATCGTTGTGTTGCGGCAAGCCGACCACCCGCCCTTCAAGCCAACGGGTTTCGCCGTCAAGACCCGGTGGCAAGCGGTCAGTCAGCGCCCACTGCGCACTGAAACAAGCCCACGTGAAACCAAACAGCAAAAAAGCCAATGGATAGCTGCGAAACGGCAGCAGCATCAGCGCCACCACTGGCAGCACTACCAGCAAGCCGACCGGCGGCAAGGCCGGCAAAAAAACCGGGGCCAGCAGACCGACTGCCAGCGCCATCATCCCTGTGCGCATATGCCCGTCCTTGAGAGTCCCCTCCTTAGGCATAGCGGGCCTGCGGCACCACCGTCGTCAACAATTGTCACAAAGTCTGAATGGGCGGTTCGTAGAATCCAGACATACTTGCCGCCTTAACCGACCGAGAAGCCTTATGCCCCGGCGCTTATTCAAACGTTACATGCCCGACCCGACGAGCATCAGGGAACACAAATCCTTACGCTTTCTCGGCACGTTGCTGCATGACCCGAACCTCTGGCATCTCAACCGCCACTCGGTCGCCCGGGCGATGGCGGTCGGCCTGTTTGCGGCATTCCTGCCGATACCCGCGCAGATGCTGGTCGCGGCGGCATTGGCGGTAATGGTGCGCGGCAATATGCCGATCGCGGTGAGTCTGGTCTGGCTGACCAATCCGATCACCATGCCGGCGGTGTTCTTCTGCACTTATCAGGCCGGGGCGTTCCTGATGGATGTGCCGGCGCGGCATCTGCCGGACGAGCTGACCTGGGAATGGATCAGCGGTGAGCTGTCGACATTGTGGCAGCCGTTTTTATTGGGCTCGGTGGTCGTCGGTCTGGTGCTGGGGGTCCTCGCCTACTTTCTGGTGATGCTGTACTGGCGCTGGTGGGTAGCGCGGCAATGGCGGCGGCGCAAGAAAAGTCGGCAGAAGTGAATGCAAAACGGCCTCCGCTATGGGAGGCCGTTTTTTGTTGTGTCTGGGCTGGCCCCATCGCGAGCAGGCTCGCTCCCACAGAGAACATCATTCCAATGCGGGAGCGAGCCTGCTCGCGATGGAAGCGCTGCGGTCGGGATCAGGTCCGCATCCCGCGCCCGCTCACCAGCAACCGCGCACAGCCGAGATACAGCACCACGGTCGCCACCAGCATGAAGGTGATGGCGATACCGATGCGGATATCCGAGACACCAAGGATGCCGTAGCGGAAGGCGTTGACCATGTGCAGCACCGGGTTGGCCAGCGACACGGTCTGCCAGAACGGTGGCAGCAAAGTGATCGAGTAGAACACGCCGCCCAGGTAAGTCAGCGGGGTCAGCACAAAGGTCGGAATGATCGAAATATCATCGAAGTTGCGCGCAAACACCGCGTTGATGAAGCCCAGCAGCGAGAAGATTGTCGCGGTCAGCACTACCACCAGAATGGTCACGCCGAGGTGATGCACCTGCAAATCTGTGAAGAACAGCGACAGGATCGTCACGATCAGACCCACCGCCAGACCGCGCAATACGCCACCAATGGTGAAGCCGATCAGGATCGTGTGCGGTGACACCGGCGAGACCATCAACTCTTCGATCGAGCGCTGGAACTTGCTGCCGAAAAAGCTCGAGACCACGTTGCCGTAGGAGTTGGTGATCACCGACATCATGATCAGACCCGGCACGATGTACTCCATGTAAGTGAAGCCACCCATGTCGCCGATCTGCCGGCCGATCAGGTTGCCGAAGATCACGAAGTACAGAACCATGGTGATCGCCGGCGGCAGCAACGTCTGCGGCCAGATCCGCATGAAGCGTTTGACCTCGCGGTAGACGATGGTTTGCAGGGCGACGAGGTTGGGACCGAACTCGGAACTCATACCGCCACCTTCGACAGATTTTTCTCCACCAGGGACACGAACAACTCCTCGAGGCGATTGGTTTTGTTACGCAGGCTCAGCACTTCGATGTTCTGCTGCGCCAGCTGGGTGAACAGCGCCGTGATGCCCATGGATTTATCGACCTGGACTTCGAGGGTATGGCCGTCGAGCAATCGGGCCGGGTAGCCGAGCAATTGCGGCGCCGCGCTCAAGTCGTTCTTCAGGTCAAGCAAAAAGGTTTCCACGTGCAACTGGCCCAGCAACTGTTTCATGCTGGTGTTTTCGACGATGGTGCCGTGGTCGATGATGCCGATGTTGCGGCACAGCTGCTCGGCCTCTTCCAGGTAATGCGTGGTCAGGATGATGGTGATGCCTTTCTGGTTCAGCTCGGTGAGGAAGGTCCACATCGAACGGCGCAGTTCGATATCGACGCCCGCAGTCGGCTCATCGAGGATCAGCAGACGCGGTTCATGCACCAGCGCACGGGCAATCATCAAACGCCGTTTCATGCCGCCGGACAGCGAACGCGACGGCACATCACGCTTGTCCCACAGCCCCAGCTGGGTCAGGTACTGCTCGGCGCGTTCCTTGGCGACTTTCGCCGGAATGCCGTAGTAACCGGCCTGGGTCACGACGATGTCGAAGGTCTTTTCGAACTGGTTGAAGTTGAATTCCTGCGGCACCACGCCGATCGAGCGCTTGAGCGCCGCCGGGTTCTTGTCCAGGTCATGGCCGAAAATATTCACGGTGCCGCTGGTCTTGTTGACCAGGGTCGAGAGGATGCCGATGGTTGTGGATTTGCCGGCGCCGTTGGGGCCGAGCAAGGCGAAAAAGTCACCTTCGGCGACGTCCAGATCGATACCACTCAAGGCCTGGAACCCGTTGCCGTAGGTTTTGGTTAGCTGCCGGATGGACAGAGCGGAACTCATATCGGATTTACGCACCAAGAAGGAAGGAAAGAAGTAAATAAGGGCGGGCGGCGAGGGAAACAACCGCGGCGCAAGTTCGCAATGGTGCTTGCCGCCGCCGCACAAGTACAGTCAAGTCTGTCGATAGTAATTATCAAGTCAACGCGGTCATGACCGCCTTCTGATAGGCCGCACGCTGCTTCAAACGTTCATACCAGGCTTGCAGATGCGGTTGCGGAGCGCGCTCGATGGGCATTTCGAACCAGGCGTAAATGAAGCTGCCCAGCGGAATGTCGCCCATGCCGATGTCATTGCCGGAGAGATAAGGCTGGCTGATCAAGGCATGGTCGGCCATGTTCAGCAATTCATCGCATTCCTTGATCGCGGCGTTGATCGCCTTCCAGTCCTGCTTTTCGGCAGGCGTGCGCAGCACACCCCAGAACACCGTGCGAAACGGCCCGGCGAAACTGGAAGTGGTCCAGTCCATCCACTTGTCCGCTGCGGCGCGGGCTTGCGCATCCACCGGATACCAGGCGCTGTTCGGGGCATATTTGGCCAGCAGATAGCGCACGATGGCGTTGGATTCCCACAGCACGAAACCGTCATCCTCGATCACCGGCACCCGGCCATTGGGGTTCATCGCGCGGTACTCGGGCGTGTCGACCACACCGAACGCGCCGCCGGCATCGATGGCCTCGTACGCCAAGCCCAGCTCTTCGGCAGCCCACAAGGGCTTTCTGACGTTCGATGAATTTTTCCGTCCCCAGATCTTCAGCATGACCGCCTCTTTGCAAGTGAGTGGACGGCCAGCATACGCCGGATCAGGTGCGACTCAAATCGGCCTGCATATCGCCCAGCAGCACCGGCAGTTGCTCACTGAACAGATGCGGATAGCACTTTTGCAGGTGCTCGAAGAAGAAGGTTTCCGGCACATCGGTGAATTGGCCGTGATCGAGCAGATACTCCATCAACTGCGCGCCGTCACGGTTGAACGGGTGGAAAACGCTGTCATTGATGCCATCGAACTCCAGCGCTGCGACGTTGAACAACTCGCACAGTTGCTGGTTGAACGCTGGCGTCGCCTTGACCCAGCGGCCGTCGAGAAACAGCTCGGTGTAGCCATGCATGGCAAACACATCGCTTTTCAGCAACTCGAGCAGACGTGGCGTCGACAGGTGATTGCGCACATCGGCCAGACCAATGCGCGCCGGGATCCCGCAATGCCGCGCACAACCGGCGAGCAGCGTGGCTTTCGGCACGCAGTAACTCTCCCCAGCTGCGAGTGCGTAACTGCCGCGCAGGGTTTGCGGATCACGGCTGAAGGTGTACGGGTTGTAGCGCACCGCCTCGCGCACGGCGTAATACAGACTGATCGCCTGCTCACGCGGATCATTACTGGCACCGCGATGCTGCTCGGCGAACTCCACCACCGCCGGGTGGTCACTATCGATGAAGCGGCCGGGGCTCAGATACTCGTGCATGACGGCAATCTCCTGGGTGAGTCACGAGTCTAGCGACAGCCTGAGCACAGAGATAACGACGTTTCGGCCAAACCTGAAAGCAAAGCTGCGCAGCAACGAACGATTTCCCACACGTGTTGCCCACCGAACCTACGAAAACCATCCGGGGTTTCCCACGATTTCAATCACCATGCTCTGACCACCCTTATTTGCAGATGCCGTCTAAGCTCTGGAGGGTCGATTTGCCTTGGTTCACGGAGGACTGAATATGCTGTTGTTGTGGATACTGGTTTTGATCGTCGGCGTGGCGTATCTCGCCCATCGACGCATCGCCCCGCTGCCCGCGTTGGGCATCGTGGCGGCCTATCTGGTCGCCATGGGGATTTTCAGTCACGCGCCGGGCTGGCTGCTGTTTGTCTTCTGGGTCCTGTTGGCGGTGGTCGCCGCGCCATTGTTGTTGCCTGACCTGCGCCGCAAGCACTTCACCGCGCCGCTGTTCAACTGGTTCCAGAAAACCCTGCCACCGATGTCGCAGACCGAACGCGACGCGATCGATGCCGGCACCGTATGGTGGGACGGCGAGCTGTTCAGCGGCCGTCCGGACTGGGACAAACTGCTGTCCTATCCAAAAGTGCAACTGAGCGAAGAAGAACAGGCGTTCATCGATGGCCCGACCGAAGAACTCTGCGCGATGGTCAGCGACTGGCAGATCGGCCAGTCCATGGACCTGCCGCCCGAGGCCTGGACGCATATCAAGGAACACGGCTTTTTCGCCCTGATCATTCCCAAGGAATACGGCGGCAAAGGCTTCTCCGCCTACGCTCACTCCCAAGTGGCAATGAAACTGGCGACGCGCAGCGGTGACCTCGCCTCAACCGTGATGGTGCCCAACTCCCTCGGCCCGGCCGAATTGCTGCTGCATTACGGCACCGATGAACAACGTAATCACTACCTGCCGCGCCTGGCCCGTGGCGACGATATCCCGTGCTTCGCCCTTACTGGTCCGCTGGCCGGTTCCGATGCCGGCGCGATGCCCGACACCGGGATCATCTGCAAAGGCCAGTGGGAAGGTGAAGAAGTCATCGGCCTGCGCCTGAACTGGGAAAAGCGCTACATCACCCTCGGCCCGGTCGCGACCCTGCTTGGCCTGGCATTCAAGGCTTATGACCCGGATCATCTGCTCGGTGAAGAGGAAGACCTCGGCATCAGTCTGGCGCTGATCCCGACGGATACCGCAGGTGTGGAAATCGGTCGTCGTCACCTGCCGCTGGGCGCCGCGTTCATGAACGGTCCGAACTCCGGCAAGGACGTATTCATTCCGCTGGACTACCTCATCGGTGGTCAGGAAATGCTCGGCAAAGGCTGGATGATGCTGATGAACTGCCTGTCCGTCGGGCGTTCGATCTCGCTGCCAGCCGTGGGCACCGGCGCGGCCAAGTTCACCAGTCTGGTCACTGGTCAGTACGCGCAGATTCGTGAGCAATTCAATGTGCCGCTGTCCGCTTTCGAAGGCATCCAGGAAGCCATGGCGCGCATCGGCGGTAACGCGTGGATGATGGACGCCGCCCGCATGCTCACCGCCAACGCGGTGGACCTGGGGGAAAAACCTTCGGTGCTGTCGGCGATCCTCAAATATCACCTCACCGAACGCGGCCGCGAATGCATCAGCCACGCCATGGATGTGCACGGCGGCAAAGCAATCATCATGGGGCCGAACAACTACCTCGGCCGCAGCTGGAACGGCGCGCCGATCTTCATCACCGTCGAAGGCGCGAACATCCTGTCGCGCAACCTGATGATCTTCGGTCAGGGCGCGATCCGTTGCCATCCGTTCGTACTCAAGGAAATGGCCCTGGCCGGTCGCGAGGACAAGGATCAGGCACTCAAGGAATTCGACGGCCTGCTGCTCAAGCACATCGGTTTTGCCGTCAGCAATGCCGCCAGCACACTGGTGCTGAACCTCGGCCTTGGTCACTTCGAACATGCGCCGGGCGACAGGATCAGTCAGGGCTACTTCCGCGCGCTGAACCGTCAGGCCGCCGCATTCGCCATGCTCGCCGACTTCAGCATGATGCTCTTGGGCGGCGAACTGAAACGCCGCGAACGTCTGTCGGCTCGCCTTGGCGATGTACTGAGCAACCTGTATCTGGCCTCCGCCGCGCTCAAGCGTTATCACGACCTGGATTCGCCGGCGTACATGGAGCCGCTGTTCCGCTGGGCCATGGAAGAAAGCCTCGGCCAGTCGGAGCGTGCGCTGGATGAACTGCTGAGCAACTTCCCGAACAAAGTCTTCGGCTGCCTGCTGCGGGTCATCGTCTTCCCGTTCGGTCGCCGTCACAAAGGCCCATCGGACAAACTCGGCGCCGAAGTCGCTGCGGTCATCGGTCGCGCCAAAGGCGATCCGGCGCTGGAAGAACTGCTCGCCGGCTGCTACCGCCCGCAATCGGCGGACGATGCGGTGGGCGCCCTGCAACACGCCAGTGACCTGCTTAACGCCGCGCAACCGCTGCACAAGAAACTGCACACCGCACTGAAGAGCGGCCAGGTCAAACCGGCAGCCGGCGAACACGCCATCGATGCCGCACTGGAAGCCGGCGTACTGCAAGCCGTCGAAGCGCAAAGCCTGCGCGACGCCGAAGCGGCCCGCCGCAAGGTGATCGACGTCGATGATTTCGCCAAAGAAGAACTGACCCAGGCAGAGGGCAAAGTCCGCTGATCCCGGTTTATGTGAAAAAACGGCGCGAGGGCTTTATACTCCCGCGCCCGTTTTGCTCTTGAGGACTTATCTCGTGTCCAACGTCGTTGCCGATCATCTCGTGTTGCTCGACCACCTGCGCATTATCCTGGTCGCCGTAGGTGAGGCCGAACAAGTGCCCGAAGAAAGCCATGCCCTGTTCCTCGAGCGCTTCGACGAACTGCTGGCCTCCCTGCCGATCGACCCTATCGAAAGCCAATACCTGGGCCAGGACATCCTCACCCAAGTCATCAGCCGCTACCCGCAAATCGCCCACTTGATCCCCCGCGACCTGCTGTGGTTCTTCGCCGGCGACTGCCTGCACTACCTCTCCGACGAAGAAATCGACCTCTACCAGGCCCTCGAAGAACGCCGCTACGAAGCCGAACAGAACGACGAACCGTTCGACTGGAACCAGGAAAAACAACTGCTGGCCATGTCTGCGCAGGACAGCAAGCACTGATATCGACAGGTAATCGAAAGGCCCGCACTGGTGATTCCATGCGGGCCTTTTTTTCTAGATCAAAAACACCCTCACCCTAGCCCTCTCCCGGAGGGAGAGGGGACTGACCGAGGTGTTTGGGCGAGTTACGTCGATGTGAAAGTCCGAGTTGAACTCGGGATTTGAAAAGCACACAAATCAGCTACCTCTCCTCGGGGAGAGGGCTGGGGTGAGAGGCGAATCCAACAAAGATCCAAAGCAGACCACACGCTTTTCACCACTCAAAACAATGAGCGCAAGCTCGAGTACCGCTCTTGATCTTGATCCATAAACGACGTCGGAAGGCTGAGCGTAGGGATTGATCCGGGCGTGGGAGCGCAGCGACCGTACGACGCAGTCGTACACAGCGGAAGGAGGTGCAGCGAAGCAAACCGGAGCCGCTGCGCCCGGATCAGTCCCGGAGCGAAGGGACCCGAGCCTGCGAGGGCCGAACGCAGGAGCTAGCGTTTTGGTTACTTTTTGGCGTCTGAAAAAGTGACTCGCCGTAAGGGCGAAACCGCCAGCCGCAGCACCCGCAGAAACGGATATTTACCCAAAACCCCAAGAACCTGGTCGGCCCAAAGGCCGCCAAGCCCCCCACAAAAAAACCTCAAAGCAACCCCTCACTCTCCGGCAGCTCATACGCCACAGCCGCATTGCTCCCACCGGCAGATTTTCCGGGTCTACCCAACGTCGGCTCCTTCTGCAAACACTCCACCAGATAATCAATAAACACCCGCAACTTCGGCGGCAGATAACGCGTCGGTGAATGCAGCAACCACAACCCGCCATGGTAAGAGGCAAGAAACGTCCAGTCCGGCAACACCTGCACAATCAACTTCTGCTCCAATGCGTAACGCGCCGTGAAATACGGCAGACTGCCAATGCCGATGTGCTGCAACACCGCCCCCAAGCGCACGCCCGTGTGATTGGCGGCATAGCGTCCGCGCACACCGACCGTCACCGCCTTGCTGCCCTTCTTGAACTTCCAGCGCGCATCGCTCGGCGTTTCGCCCAGATAAATACAACTGTGGTTGAGCAAATCGTGCGGATGCGTCGGCGTGCCGTGTTCGGCCAGGTATTGCGGCGTGGCGCAAAGCAAATGATCGATGGTCAGCAACTGCCGCCCGACCAGACCGGCCGGTGGACGATCAGTGATGCGAATCGCCAGATCGACATGATCATCGATCAGATCGACCTGACGATCTTCCAGCAACAACTCGACGTCGACCTTGGGATAGCGGCGCAGAAACTCCGGCATGTGCGGATGAATCACAAAGCGCCCCACCGCTTTCGGCACGCTGACCCGCACCAGACCTTCGGCTTCGTGGGTGAACTGGCCGCTGACTTCCATCACCGACCTGGCCGCGCTGACCATTTCCTGGCAACGCTTGAACACCTCCTCACCGCCATCGCTCAAGCGCAGTTTGCGCGTGGTGCGTTGCAGCAGGCGCGTGGCCAACGCCTTTTCCAATCGGGAAATACTGCGACTGACCGCCGAGGGTGAGGAACCCATCTGCCGCGCCGCTTCAGAGAAGCTGCCGGTCTCGACAACCTTGACGAAAATCGCCATTTCACCCAACAGCGGGAGCGGAAGATTGATGCTCACGACGCACAAGTCCTTTGATGTTCGAACGGATTATCACGTTATTGCACGATTCATATAATAAAAACAGAACTTCGATCAGGGCATGGAATATGACGCTTCGCCTGTTTTTTCACAGTGACGACCTCAAGGCGAATGTCGAAGTCCTCGACTGCACACCCCACGAGAACGAATTCGCCGTAGTGCTGCGCGCTACCCTGTTTCACCCCCAGGGCGGCGGTCAGCCTTGCGACACCGGCTGGATCGGTGAAAGCCGGGTGTCGCGCGTGGTGCAGGAAGCGGAGCGCATTGTGCATTTCGTCGACCGCCCGCTGCCGCTGGGCATGACCGTCATCCGCATCGACGAAGAACGCCGCCGCTTCAACACGCGCATGCATTCGGCCGGGCACCTGATCGGTCATTTCATTCAGGCCATGGGCTGGATGCCGATCAAAGCGCACCACTGGCCGGACGAAGGCCGGGTGCAATTCAAACCGGGCGATGGCGCGGAAGAAGTCGATGCGCCAACCGTGCAAACCGGTATCGAGCAGTGGATCGAACACGATCTGCCGCGTCTGACTTCACTGCGCGAGGGCGCGCGGGAAATCAGTTTCGGTGAGCTGCCAGCCTATGGCTGCGGTGGCACCCACGTACGCAGCCTGAAGGATCTGGGCACAGTCACGATCGCGTCGCTTTCGCAGAAGAAAGGCATGCTGTCCGTCCACTACAGCGTGGATTGAGCATTTCGGACGTTGCCATCGCGCAGCGTCCGACGCCGGGGAACCGCACTCGCCGGTTCCGTTGACTATCGATAGATGGACCTAAAACAAATGATGCTAGACGTCGAGCGTCTCGATGAGACGTGCATAAAAAAACTGGCCAACGAAGAAGTCCTCGCCATCCGCGTCAAACGTTTTCTGCCCGAGCCGCTGGCGATCGAGATCGGTGACAAGATCCTCGCCCCGGGCTTTGAAGGCTACATCAACGCGCCGAGTATCGGCCGCATCGGCATGGCCTTCTACGAGGCGGAAAACCAGCCGCTGCTGATCGAGGATTACTTCGAACGCGCCACCCGCAACATCAACGAACTGCGCCAGCGCTGCGCGCCCTACTCTTCGCCGATCGACACGTTGCGCTGCATGCTCGACGAATCCTGGCCCGCGGGCGCGCATCTGGAAAATCTCTACGGGCGCAAGATGTATGTCGGCTTGTCGCGCGTGGTCAAACCCGGCGTGTGCTTTCTTGCTCATCACGACATCTTCGCCAAGGACGCCCCGGACAGTTTTCAGGCGCGCAGCCTCGAAGCGCAATTTGCCTGCAACGTCTACCTGAACATGCCCACCGAGGGTGGCGCCTTGCAGATGTGGAATGACCACATCACCCCGGATCAATTCGACGAAATGCGCGGCGACAGTTATGGCATCGAGCCGTCGCTGCTGGGGCCGCCCGCCCTCGAAGTACGACCGCAGCCCGGCGATTTCATCATGTTCAATTCGCGGCGCATGCACTCGGTGACTCCGGGCGTGGCTGATCCGCGTTTGAGTCTGTCGTTCTTTGTCGGCTATCGCGGCGATGCCTCCCCTCTGACTTTCTGGAGCTGACATGCTTTCCAATTACCTGGGCGAGTTTCTCGCATTGGCCACCATCCACTTTCTCGCCGTGGTGGCGCCCGGTCCGGACTTCGCCGTGACCATCCGCCAGAGCGTGCGCTTCGGCCGGCTCGTCGGCATCTGCACTGCGCTGGGCATCGGCGCGGGAATCTCCGTGCACGTGCTGTATACCCTGCTCGGCGTCGGCGCCCTGATGCACACCACGCCGTGGCTGCTGACTGTGGCCAAAGTTGTCGGTGGGGCTTACATCCTCTATCTGGGCGTCAGCCTGATCCGCAGCAAACCGAAGAGCAGCGTCGAAGGCGAAAAAACCGCCGATGAGCCGCTGGTTGAACAGTCACTGTTCAAGGCATTCAGCACCGGTTTTCTGACCAACGCGACCAACCCCAAGGCCACGCTGTTTTTCCTGGCCATCTTCACCACGATCATCAGTGCCAGCACACCGCTGCAGATCCAGGCGTTCTATGGCTTGTGGATGTGCTTCGTCAACGCGCTGTGGTTCGTGATCGTCGCGCTGTTTTTCTCCAGCAACAAAGTGCGCCTGCTGTTCATGCGCCTTGGACACTGGTTCGAGCGCAGCATGGGCGTCATCCTCATTCTATTTGCCGGCCGCCTGATGCTGTCGATGTAACTCACACAAAAAAGTCCCGGCATCAGCTGCCGGGACTTTTTCATTTGTGCGCCTCTTTTGCATTTCTGTGCGACAGATCAAGTTTGTGACTCCCTCTTCACCTGCTCATGGTGGTAGGTTGCAAAATGTTTCTGCCGCAAGCGTCAGACATATTTTCCCAATCTCTAGCAAAGGAATGCCTGTTCAATGGTCTTTTCCCTGAAAAAACTGGCCGCCGCTACGCTCGTCATGGCCAGCCTCACCGCGTTTACCAGCGCCGCACAAGCCAACATCACTGCCGAGCAAAGTGCAGCGATTCTGAAATCCCTCGACGGCAAGAACCTGACGGACTTCCGTAGCTTCCTTGGCAGCCTGGCGAAAAGCGACTTGGCCAAAACGGATAAGCTCACCCCGTCCATCAGTGCCTTCCTCGACAACAAGACCCTGAACGCCGACCAGCAGAATGAAATTCATCGCTTGCTGGGCATTTATACCCGCGTGAAATATGGCAAGGCCGCGCTGGAAACCCTGCGCCAACTCGTCGAGATCCCGACCTTCCGCAAGGACGGCGTGGAGCAACACGACAACCCGGAATTCATCAAGATTGCCGGCGAGATCCAGAAACTCGCCGAATCCTTCGGTTTGAAGTTCCGCAATGTCGATAACCGTGTCTACGAAATTTCTCTGGATGGCAAAGGCGACGAAGTCGTTGGCATTCATGCCCACGCCGATGTGGTGCCGGTGACTCCGGAAAACTGGGTGCTGAAGGACGGCACCAAACTCGACCCGTTCAAAGTCACGCTGATTGGCGATCGCATGTACGGTCGCGGCACCGAGGATGACAAGAACGCTATCGTCGTGGCGCTGTACGCCATGAAAGTGATCAAGGACGAGAAATTGCCACTGGCGCGTAACTTCAAGTTGCTGGTCGACACCACTGAAGAAACCAGCGGCGATGCCATTCCTTATTACTTCGAACGCAACCCGACGCCGAACTACAACATGGCGCTGGACGGCGGTTATCCGGTGGTGATCGCCGAAAAAGGTTACGGCACCGTCATGGCCAACTTTGCCAAACGCAAAGGCGAAGGCAACGGCGCGGAAATCATTTCGATGACCGGCGGCAAAGCGACCAACCAGATTCCGTCCGCTTCGGTGGTCACACTGGTAACCGACAAGCCAGCCGAGCTTGCCGCCAGTCTGCAAAAAGCCGGCGACGCTTATGCCAAGGCCAACGGCGGCGATTTCGAAGTCGCGGCAAAGGTTGATGGCAAAGACGTCAAACTGACCGTGACGGGGGTTTCTGCGCACTCCTCCGAACCAGAATCCGGCGTCAACCCGGTCGCGCGAATGCTGAGCTTCATCAACAGCCTGGACGGCAAAGTCGCGCTCAAGCACAACCAGTTCACCGACGCCGCGCGTTATGCCGATGACAACTGGGGCCTGGACTACCTGGGTAAAAAACTCGGCGTGGACTTCTCCGACTCGTTCATGGGGCCACTGACCACCTCGCTGACCTACGTCGGTGAGGATGACAAAACCTTCAAATTGGCGGTGAATCTGCGCGTACCGAAGGGCAAGTCTCCGGAAAAGCTCAAGGCTGAGATCGCTGAGAAACTTGACGCCTGGAGCAAGAAGACTCATGTCGCTGTAGCGTTCGACTATTCCGTGGCCGAACCGATGTATCGCAACCCCGAAGGTGAATGGGTCAAGGCGCTGCTTGCCGTAGCCAGCGAAAACCTCGGCATGAAGTCGGAATTCGGTACTTCCGCCGGCGCGACTTCGGTTCACGAATTGCCGAACGGCGTGCAATTCGGCCTGGCGCGACCTGAAGCCAAATACACCGGCCACACCGATGGCGAATTCAAAACCGTCGATCAGTTCCTGCTGGATCTGCAGATCGTCACGGAAATGATGGGGCGTGTGGGGCAGTTGCCGAAGCTGTAAAGCTCTGCCTGAGCCCGATCATTGATGACCGGGCTCAAAATAAAAAAGGACCTGTGAAAAGGTCCTTTTTTATTGCCGCCACAAAACGCGCACAAACAAAAACGCCGATCATCATTGATCGGCGTTTTTGTGAAATTGGAGCGGGAAACGAGACTCGAACTCGCGACCCCGACCTTGGCAAGGTCGT